>CP102611.1:2400000-2751491 GCA_041874755.1 Chitinibacter sp. SCUT-21 | reverse complement strand
GATGTGGATCGATATGGACGTGGCGTAGCACGCATCACTAAAGGCGCACAAGATATCAATTTTCAGCAAGTTGTGAACGGCTACGCTTGGCACTATACCCAATACGCCAAGACACAGAGCGGCAGCGACTATTCACGTTATCAATCAGCACAAGAAGCGGCACAGCGTGATCAAAGCGGCTTATGGGCCGATAAAAATCCAACCCCACCGTGGGATTGGCGTAAAGCGAAACGGAACAACTAAATCGGCCAAGCTGTAATGAAACTTCGCATATTTATTCTATTGGGGCTGTTACTTTGCACTCTCGCAACAGCCGCCGTTTTCATCATCCTGCAAGAACGCGAACGTGATGGCCACTGGCCTTGGCCCTTAAATGGTCGGGTCAATAATCAAAGTGCACAAGCTGTTCAAGTTTGGGATGATGATCATGGCAATTACACTGTCGCCGCTCACAGCCAAAGTAGCAACAAGCTCGATATTGATCATGCATTTGAAGCTACAAGTGGTCGTTGGTGCAAGCTGAGTGCACACACTTTAATCGTGAATGCTGATGGTCGCTTTGCCAACTGCCAATGCTTTGCATTAAACAAGGGTAGACCATGTATTAAATTTTAATTATTGCCAAACCAATAAAAAACCACGCCGCAGCGTGGTTTTTTATTGGACCATCCTAGCTTAAACGCGGCGGAATACCAAAGTACCGTTGGTACCACCAAAGCCGAAGCTATTGGAGATCGCAACGTCGATCTTCATATCACGCGCAGTATTGGCGCAATAATCCAGATCGCAACCCGCTTCAATATCTTGTTCGAAGATATTGATGGTTGGTGGCGATACTTGATGATGCAAGGCCAATACAGAGTACAAGGCCTCAACACCACCCGCGCCACCCAATAAGTGACCGGTCATTGATTTGGTTGAGTTCACCACGACTTTCTTCGCGTGATCGCCCAACGCAATTTTCAGTGCATTGGTTTCGTTCGCGTCGCCCAGTGGCGTAGATGTACCGTGTGCATTCACATAATCTACGTCTGTTGCGTTCAAGCCAGCATCGCGCAGCGCATTCAATACGCCACGCGCAGGGCCATCAGCATTTGGCGCAGTGATATGGTGTGCGTCAGAGCTCATACCAAAACCAACTAGCTCAGCATAGATTTTCGCGCCACGTTTTTTCGCGTGTTCGTACTCTTCCAGTACCAAGACACCCGCGCCCTCACCCATCACAAAACCATCA
This sequence comes from Chitinibacter sp. SCUT-21, assembly GCA_041874755.1. Classification (NCBI taxonomy): domain Bacteria; kingdom Pseudomonadati; phylum Pseudomonadota; class Betaproteobacteria; order Neisseriales; family Chitinibacteraceae; genus Chitinibacter; species Chitinibacter sp. SCUT-21. The sequence goes on along the minus strand of CP102611.1, from coordinate 2,750,257 downwards.
CGGCCTTTGTCCCATGGACGAGACGAAGTCGCTGGATCATCATTGCGAGTCGACAGGGCTTTCATCGCTGCAAAGCCGCCGATACCCAGTTTAGAGATCGCACCTTCAGCGCCACCCGCCACCATGATATCTGCATCGCCGTATTGAATCATACGGGCTGAGTCGCCGATACAATGTGCGCCAGTCGTACACGCCGAAACGATGCCGTACGACGGGCCCTGGTAGCCTTTGATAATTGATACGTGGCCAGCAATCAAATTCACCAGAGAGCCAGGAATAAAGAACGGGCCAATTTTGCGTGGGCCGCCGTGGACAACGTCAACGCCGGTATTCTCGATCAATGGCAAACCACCGATACCCGAACCGATATTCACGCCAACACGGGTTTTATCCAAACCAGCAATATCATCCAAGCCAGCATCAGCAACGGCCTGCAATGCCGCAGCGATACCGTAATGGATGAACACATCCATACGACGTGCATCTTTCGGGCTGATGTACTGTCCGATGTCGAAATCTTTTACTTCACCGGCGATTTGGCAAGCCAGATCGCTCGCGTCAAATCGGGTGATCATACCAATACCAGACTTGCCAGCAAGCAGGTTGGCCCAGCCAGTGGCAACATCATTGCCGACGGGCGATACTTGACCCAACCCGGTAACAACTACTCTGCGTTTAGACACGTGGGGGTACTCCGCTTAAAAGCCGGCATCTAGCCGGCAGCGCTTCAAAAATAGTATTAAAGCAAAAATCCCTCCGGAGCGTTGCTTTGTCTCGCCGTACAACATGTACGGCCTGCGACATCGCGTCTTGCAGGAGATTTTTTGCGTTTCAAACAAATGTTTTAGCAGCGCCAGATAAAATAAAACCCCCGCTACAGCAAGCCATAGCGGAGGTCTGGAATCACCGAGATTACTTGTTCAGGTGAGCGTTAACGTAGTCAACAGCTTGTTGAACGGTAGTGATTTTTTCAGCGTCCTCGTCAGGGATTTCGCACTCGAATTCTTCTTCGAGGGCCATAACGAGTTCAACGGTGTCGAGTGAGTCGGCGCCGAGGTCGTTAACAAACGAAGAGTCAATCTTAACGTCAGTTTCTGGCACGCCCAGTTGCTCAGCAACAATCTTCTTCACGCGCTGTTCGATGTTTTCCATGGATTTAGTTCCCAAGCCTTTATTAGCTTAATTTCTGAAAAGTGCGTTCGCATTCTACCAAAATTTTGGCTCATGCAAACAGTTACATGATGCAATAGAGCGCAAATTTACCTTTTTTTCAGTAATTTTGCTACCGCCGGAGCAGATTTTTATCGCATCTTATCCGGCAAAATCGCAACTCGGTCGCGATTTTACCTGATTAATTCATAAACATCCCACCATTTACATGAATGGTGTTGCCTGTGATGTACGCTGCTTTATCCGAGGCCAAGAAACCCACGGCGTCAGCGATATCTTGTGGATCACCCAAGCGACCCAAGGCGATATTGGCCACCAAATGCGCTTTTTGCTCATCCGGCAGACCTTTGGTCATATCGGTATCGATAAAGCCTGGCGCCACGGCATTGACCGTTACACCACGGCTGCCGATTTCTTTAGCCAATGATTTGGTAAAGCCAAACAAAGCCGCTTTCGCTGCTGAGTAGTTGGTTTGACCGGCATTGCCCGTTGCGCCCACCACTGAAGCGATATTGATAATACGGCCCCAACGCGCCTTCATCATATTGCGCATCACGGCTTTCGATAATTTGTACACCGGCTTCAGATTGGTATCCATAATGGCATCCCATTCTTCATCCTTCATGCGCATCAACAGGTTATCACGCGTGATACCGGCGTTATTGACCAAGATCGCAATCGCGCCGAATTCTTTCTCGATTTGCGCCACGATCGCATCACACGCGCCGTCTTCAGTCACGTTCAAACGCAAACCTGCGCCATTAGCGCCAGCTGCTTTCAAATACTCGCCAATCGCCGCAGCGCCGCTATCGCTGGTTGCGGTACCGATCACGGTAGCGCCCATGCTCGCCAATTCCAAAGCAATGGCTTGACCAATACCGCGTGATGCGCCGGTGACCAGCGCAACTTTACCTTGCAAACTCATAAATATCTCCATTAAGGGTATAGCCTTGCAACCAATAACTACAAATCATTGCAGGGCAATACCATCGAAAAAGTATCTGCTTTATTTATTTCAAAAATACGATGGCCACTTCTTTTTGCTGACACTCTTTACGCTCGCCATTGGCCGTATCCACAATCAAACCGCAAGCACGCGCAATGACAAAACCCTGACCGGTTGGGCTCGCCGTGAAAAATGACGAGATATCCAACGGCAAACCCGCCAACTCAATTTGGGTTTGACTTACCTTCCAATTCATTTTGACACGGCTGTTTTTTTGCGGATTGGCGGTCAGGAATATATCCAAATCACCATCGCCTTTCACTGCATCGGCGCTCAGATACAGGTTCAGCGTTGATGCATCGACCGCCTGAGCATCCCATTCGACGTCAAACTCACCTGCGGCAATCTGCACCGCAGAGGCGTTTGATGCAGTCACTGCGCTGGCCTTAACCCGCAATGCGCTTAAGGTAGGCACGGTATTGCTGATCACGGCATTCACATTGCCATTCTCAATACTCACCCCACCGCCACCACACGCAACCAGCGCCGAAGCCAACAGGCTAAGCAAAATCACATGCTGCATCATTGATTTTTTCAAGGCTTGATCCTTATTGCGCAGCTTTAAGTGCATCGATACTCGCCAAATCAAGCAAAGCCACAGATGGCAAATCGGCGGCAATGCGTTTATTCAAGCCAACCAACACTTTACCTGGACCACATTCAGCCATCACCGTCACACCATCTGCGACCATTTTTTGCACGGTTTCTACCCAGCGCACAGGCTGATACAGCTGACGAACCAACGCGTCACGCACGGCGGCGGCATCGCTATATGCAGCCACATCAGCGTTGTGCAAGACCGGCACTTTTGGCGCGTTAATTTCAATCGTCGCCAATTTAGCCGCTAATTTTTCTGCCGCAGGCTTCATTAAATCGCAGTGCGATGGTACTGAGACAGGCAGTAACAAGGCGCGTTTTGCACCACGTGCTTTACATGCTTCGCAGGCGCGCTCAACCGCAGCTTTGGTACCGGCAATCACCACTTGGCCAGGCGAGTTAAAATTAACCGCTTGCACCACTTCGCCTTGCGCGGCTTCAGCACACGCAGCGATGATTTCTTCGTCGGCCAAATTCAAAATCGCCGCCATCGCGCCGGTGCCAGCAGGCACGGCTTCTTGCATTGCTTCGGCGCGCAAACGCACTAATTGCAAGGCATCGCCAAAGCTAATCGCTTCTGCCGCCACCAAAGCGGTATATTCGCCCAAGCTATGACCGGCCATCACGGCTGGCATCGCACCACCATTGGCTAAATACGCACGCCACGCAGCCACACCGGCAGCTAGCATCACAGGCTGGGTATTGACGGTCGCGTTCAGATCTTCCGCCGGGCCTTCATTAACCATGGCCCACAGATCTTGGCCTAACACACTAGATGCTTCGTCAAATGTAGCTTTCACCACCGCTGAATCTGCCCAGCCATTCATCATCCCAATCGATTGCGAGCCTTGGCCCGGAAATACAAATGCTAACGACATTGCCAACTCCTTGATAAGCGTGCGCCCTGCGCAGACTCACATTCAAACAAATGTTTCAATACAGTAAAAACGGCGCACTCAGCGCCGTTTTGATTCAAGCTGTTAAAACTTCGCGAGGATAGATCCCCAAGCAAAACCGCCGCCAATGCCTTCCATCAAAATGGTTTGGCCGCGCTGAATTTTGCCAGTTCGCACTCCATGATCGAGCGCCAATGGAATCGACGCCGCCGAGGTATTACCCTGCTCACCCAAAGTGACAATCACTTTATCCATCTCCAAGCCCAAATGCTTGGCGGTCGACTCAATAATCCGCACATTAGCTTGGTGCGGCACGAGCCAATCGATATCGCTTTTTTCCAAACCAGCTTCGGCCAAAGTTTCTTCGGCAATATCGGCCAAGGCGCGAACGGCGAATTTAAATACCGCGTTACCCTCCATGTAAATCCATGGCTCGCCATCGAGTACGCCTTGCTTCGGTCGTGCGGCAGTTTTCAAAATGCCGTTGTAACGACCGTCCGCTTTAAGCTTGGTCGACAAAATACCCGGCTCTTCAGATGCCGTGAGCACGACAGCACCAGCGCCATCGCCAAACAACACGCAGGTTGCACGATCTTGCCAGTTAATCAAGTTTGAGAGCTTTTCAGCGCCGACCACCACGGCACATTTAGCCGCGCCGCTCTTAATCATTGCATTGGCGGTTGTTAGTGCATAAACAAAACCAGCGCACACCGCTTGCACGTCAAACGCTGGAAAACCATGTACGCCCAATTTGTTTTGCAGCAAGCATGCAGTTGACGGGAAAATATTATCTGGTGTTGTCGTTGCGACAATCAGCAAATCAATGTCTTCTTTAGCAACACCAGCGCTCTCAATCGCACGTTCAACTGCGATCAACGCCAAATCAGAAGTGAGCTGATCATCGGCCGCAATATGACGCGCTGAAATGCCTGTGCGGGTCACAATCCACTCATGGCTAGTCTCAACGGTTTGAGCCAACTCATCGTTGCTTAAAATACGCTCTGGCAAGTACGAGCCAGTTCCTGCAATACGAGAATAAATCACAAGCCACTCCCTTAACAGATCGCCCAAACGATCTGATGCCGTCCTTAGCGGAGATACCACTAAGAAACTATATTCTGTCGCACTACCAGCACCCAGCCAAAGGCTGCATCTAGGCAGTTTGTCCTGATGCCGATTTTTCCACAGCATCAACAGCTTCAAAGTGCTGCAACTCATGCTGCACTTGATCAGTAATACGCTGAATCAGGCTGGAGCGTGCTTCCTCAACGGCCTGAGCCAACGCCCAGTAAAACGCAACTTCGTCTGCGCCGCCATGGCTTTTTACCACAATGCCACGCAAACCAAGGAATGACGCGCCATTAAAGCGACGCGGATCGAGTTTATTTTTAAAACTCTTCAATACCGGCATGGCGCACAAAGCCAGCATTTTGGTAAACCAGTTGCGGGTAAATTCAGCCTTTAAAAAGGTGCTGAACATTTGCGCTACGCCTTCGGATGCTTTGAGTGTGATATTGCCGGTAAAGCCATCACACGCAACCACATCGACCGTACCCTTGTAGATGTCATTACCTTCGACATTGCCAACAAAATTCAGACGCGTTTGGCGCACCAGTTCAGCGGCCGCCTTCACCACTTCATTGCCCTTGATTTCCTCTGAGCCCACATTGAGCAAACCCACGGTCGGCGCACTTTTTTGCTTTAATGCACCAAACATCGCCGAGCCCATAATCGCAAATTGCGTCAACTGCAGCGGTGTTGAATCGACATTCGCGCCCAAATCGAGCATCAAAGTCTGCCCTTTCATCGTCGGCATCAGACTAGCAATCGCAGGCCGATCAATACCCGGAATCGTTTTGAGCACAAAACGCGCTGTCGCCATCAAGGCGCCGGTATTACCTGCAGAGACGCAAGCATTGGCTTCGCCCGATTTCACCAAATTAATCGCGACGCGCATTGAAGAATCTTTTTTATTCTTCATCGCCAATTGCGGCGATTCATCCATAGCAACGACTTCGGTCGCACCATGAATGCGCAAACGCGGCCCAGTTTGTGCATTATGAGCTTTTAATTCCGCCTCTAACGCATCGACCAAACCAACCAGCACGATATTGACATCGGGGTTATCGCGCAAAAAACGCAGGGCTGCGGGTACGGTCACATGAGCGCCGTGATCGCCACCCATGGCATCAACTGCAACGGTAATATCCATCTGAATTCCTAAACGACGAACGGCGCAAGCGAGGGGTCTCACTTGCGCCGCAAGGCTAAGCAAAGCTTAGAGAGGCATACAAAAGCGTTAATTACTCGCCTTTAGCCTTGATCACACGACGGCCTTTGTAAAAGCCGTTTGGAGAAATGTGGTGCGGGCGATGAACTTCACCAGTCGCAGCATCTACAGACAAAGCTGGTGCAGACAGGAAGTCGTGAGCGCGGTGCATGCCACGTTTCGAAGGTGATTTTTTATTCTGTTGAACTGCCATGTTAAAACTCCTTAATACTCAGTTGTCATTCCGCTTTCCTGGTTTTCAACTGAGCCAGGACTGCAAACGGATTAGGTTTATCGCTCGCCAATTTGGCTAGCGCGTCGTCGCCGCCACATACATCATGCGTCAGCGCTACAGGTAAAGCGAGCAAGATCTCATCTTCAACCAGTGCTTCAATATCCAGTTCCGGATCGATCAAAATCCCTTCGAGGTCTTCGTCGAGCGCTTCGGCTTCGTCGATTTGTGCCTCGTCGGCAAATTGCGTCAATACGGTTTCACTGTGTAGCTGCCAAGGCGCTGCGCTAAGGCAGCGTTGGCACACCAGCTGCAGAGTTCCCGTCACTTCTAAATAAAGCCAAGGGCGCTGCAAGCGATCCACACCACTTTCTATATGCCAGAACACTTCACCTGACGTATTAGCCAACTGATCGGCAAGCCGAGAAAGCTGGGAAAGTGGTATTGAACCCTTAAGTTCTCTAGCTTCCTGCGCAAATTCCGCGCTATGTATCACAGTCATATTGGCTGGGGCGTAGAACCGGAAACCGCGCATGATATAATCTGCGCCCCATGTCTGTCAAATGCGCGTGGCGCACGGTGAGATTAATTTATGATGAAAAAACAAGCCACTCTCTCTGGCGTCGAGAATCGCCGCTTGGTACTGGCCTCAACCTCGCCTTATCGCAAGGAATTACTCGCACGCCTTGGCGTCGACTTTACCGTGGCCGCGCCTAATTTAGACGAAACTCCGCTAGCGGACGAGAGTGCCGCGCAAACCAGCGAGCGCCTCGCGATTGCCAAGGCGCGCGTGCTGGCCGAGCAATTTCCAAATAGTTTAATCATCGGCTCCGACCAAGTCGCGCTACTGAATGGCGCGCAACTGGGCAAGCCGGGCACGCACGAGCGCGCAGTGACACAGCTACAAGCGATGCGCGGGCAAACCATTGAGTTTCATACCGCACTCGCCCTCTACAACACCGCCACTGGCGAGCATCAAAGCCACGTTGATATTACAAACGTGACGATGCGTAATTATACCGACGCGCAAATCGAAAGCTATTTGCTGCGCGATCAGCCGTACAACTGCGCCGGCAGCGCCAAAGTTGAAGCGCTGGGCATTGTGATGATTGAAAAAGTTGAAACCACCGATTCGAGCGCCATTATTGGTCTACCGTTAATTGCTTTGGTGACGATGCTCAATCAAGAAGGTTTTGCCATTCTATAATTTGCGTCAAGCAGCTGGTATATCCATACAGCTAAATGAATTAGCGGTATATCACCCTATACACAGCACAGTATTTATTTCGAGGATCACATGGCTGGCACTTTATATTTAATTCCCGTTCCGATGGGTGGCGACACGCTCGGCAATATTTTGCCTGCCGACGTCATCGAAATCGCCAAAAAGCTGACGCACTTTGTCGTTGAAAACGCCAAAACCACGCGCGCGCATCTGAAAATGTTCGGTACGCCGCACGAGTTACGCAGCTTGTGGATGCAAGAATTATCAGAGCACACCAAAGATCACGAAGTGAGCGCGCTACTGAAACCGCTACTTGAAGGCCACGACGTCGGCCTGATGTCCGAGGCAGGCTGCCCCGGCGTGGCCGACCCGGGCGCGCGCTTGGTGCAATTGGCGCATCAGCGCGGCATTAAAGTCGCGCCGCTGGTCGGCCCGTCGTCCCTGCTGCTAGCGCTCATGGCGTCAGGCGCAAATGGCCAGAAATTTCGCTTTAACGGCTATTTGCCGTCTGATCCGGCGGGTCGCCTACAAACCATCCGCCAACTCGAAACCATTTCCGCCAAAGAAGGCCAAGCCGAGCTGTTTATCGAAACACCGTACCGCAATCCTGCGCTCTTTACTGCTTTGCGCGATACGCTCAAACCTGGCACCAAGCTCACCGTTGCCTGCGACATCACGCTGCCTAGCGAAGAAATCGTCACACTCGACATCGCACAATGGAAAAAACGCGCCGAGCCAAATATCAATAAACGCCCTACCGTTTTTATTATTCAGGCCTAAATACATCAATGGGTATACCGCTACAAATCAATCCATAATTGATTTATGGCAGGGTACCCATAGTAAATTGCCAATGGCAATACTCACAATGCCAAGCAGAGCGGCATTGTGTACCTTCAGCGCCTTTATTACTTCGCAAAATTGGCGATGCAACTTTCCTACACACGCCCCTTAGCTGCACTTATAAGCTGCGCAGCCATGTTATGGCTTTTATTGGCCAACTATCCACGATTAGCCAATTTAGACTTGGCATTGGGCCAATGGGCATATGCCGCCAACCCTTGGAGCATCAAACTCAGCATTGTGATTAGCATGCTGGGCAGTGGCGTTGGCACACTGCTGATTGCCGGCGCACTAGCAGCCCTTGTATATCGGCGCTTTCACGACAAATTGGCCGCATGGCTGATATTTGGCGGCGTAGTGCTAAGCTGGTCACTTAATGCCATCTTTAAAGAATTCCTGGGTCGACCTCGACCCGAATTTGAACATCTGGTTCATACCACAGGCCATTCGCTCCCTAGTGGCCACGCAATGGCTTCAGTCACACTCAGCGCCTTAACCTACCTAGTTTTTAGCCGCCACCAGCCCCACTTTCGCAACATTGGACTGGTATCGGCAGCGCTTTGGATTACGTGCAGCGGTGCAGCTCGTTTGGTACTCGGAGTGCATTATTTTAGCGATATTCTGGCTGGCTACTTATTAGCCAGTATGATGGTCATTGCCCTTGGCCATAGCTATCAGCAACTTACCACAGCGGCAAAGTCTCCCCGATAACGGTTTTAGGCTGATCAGCATACCGCACGCCCACACCAAGCAAACGCACCGGCTTGGCGCCGCGCTGCCAAGCTTGGCTGAGCAGCGTTTCGAACACGGCCGGATCGGGATCGGGGCAGATACACTCCATCGTCGTTTGCGTGAAGTCGTGAAATTTGATTTTGACAAACGCTTTATGCGGGGTATCGCGCTGCGACCTTTGCTGGCGTTGGCTAAAATCGGCATACAGCGTGGGCAGTTTGGCCAAGCACGAATTTAAATCGGGCAAATCCTGATTGTAGGTGTGCTCCACCGACAGCGATTTGCGCTTTTCGCTGCGCGCCACAGGCCGCTCGTCGATGCCGCGGCTTTGCCAGTGCAGCGATTCGCCCAAGCGCCCCAATACGCGCACCAGCTCTTCATGCGACCAGCCTTGCACGTCGCCACAAGTATTCAAGCCCAATTTCGCCAGCTTGCCCGCCGTCACCTTGCCGATGCCCCACAGTTTGCCCACCGGCAAACTCGGCATAAAGGCGGCGATGTCGTCGGGCGTAATGACGAATTGCCCATTGGGTTTATTCCAATCGCTGGCAATTTTGGCGAGCAGTTTATTCGGCGCGATACCGGCGCTGGCGGTGATGCCGACTTCAGCCTCGATGCGCGCGCGGATCTCCTGCGCCATCAAGGTCGCGCTGCCGTGGCAATGCGGCAAGCCCGTGACATCCAGATAGGCTTCGTCGAGCGACAGCGGCTCGATGCGCTCGGTGTAATCGGCAAAAATCTGCTGCACCCGGCGCGATGCATCGCGATAGCGCTCAAACGAGTGCGGCAACAAGATTAAATTCGGACACTGGCGCAAAGCCCATTTGGTCGGCATCGCCGAGTGGATGCCAAATTTACGCGCTGGATAATTACACGTTGAAATCACGCCGCGCTGATCGGGCGCACCGCCAATCGCGATCGGCACATCACGCAATTCGGGGCGATCGCGCATTTCCACCGCAGCGTAAAAGCAATCGCAGTCGATATGAATGATTTTGCGCAAAATCCCCTCTCCATACAGCGTCATGTCGCATGCGTTGAAATAAGCACCGATCTAGCAAGTGTACGTTCGTTCTATAAAAACTACAAGCCACCGCTCGTAAGCTAATTGTGCGCATTTTGTTTTTCATCACCACGGCAATCAACCACTATGCAAAGAGATATTTCATATCTTATCAATCAGGAATTGGGGTATTCGAGGCTAACCCATGCTAAGTAAAATAACCAAGACAATACTCATAACAGGTATATTTGCCAGCCAATTTGCGCTTGCCTTGCCCATATGCCCAAAAAAATTAGCTTGGCGTTTTATGAATTCGGGCTGCTCTACCATCAGGACGTCGGCATTGATCGCGATCTGGTGGATGAATTAATCAAACGCAGTCGCTGCCAGTTTGAGCTGAGTAATTTGCCACGCGCACAGATTTGGAACGAGCTCAGTAGCGGTCAGCTGATGATGAGCGTATCGGCGATTAAAACCCCCGAGCGCGAAGTGTTTTCGCTCTTTAGCGCACCGTATTTACGCCTTAAAAATATGGCGGTGATGCAAAAACACATCGCCGACCAAAACCCCGATGCGGCTCGTTTTCTGGCCAATTCTAATTTGCGTTGGGGCGTAGTGAAATCGTACAAACACGGCGCGGAACAAGACGAATTGATTGAAAAACTTCGCGCCCAAGAGCGCGTGATTGAGGCCAAAGACAGCGCTGAGCTATTTCAAATGCTGAGCGAGAATAAAATCCAAGGCTTATTTGCCCAAGCCACCGCTTACAATTTTTATGCACGCCAGCTCAGTTTTGACAAGCCGCTGGTTGCCCGCGACTGGGCGCCGGTTGATCGTGGCGTTGAAGCGCGTTTGGTTTATTCCAAAAAGCATTTTAGCGAGGCTGATATGGCAGCATGGGATCAGATCATCTACCAAATGCAAGCGGATGGCACCATCCAAAAAATCATCGCGCGCTACTTGCCTACTCCAGAGGTCAAACGCACGCTCATTCCTACCGTCGATCAGCTCAATCAGAAGAAAACCGCCAATTAATTGATTCAAATACATTTTCCACTCAAAAGCCAACTCAATCTTGCCGATAATGATTGCGACAAACTACGATTTTGAGGTGACATCATGAGCATGAATCTATCGAGCATCAATGTCGGCGTGAGCAGCTCGATCACCATAGAGAGCAAATCCAACCCGAAAGCCAACGAGAACAAAAACGAAGTCGTTCCCCAAGAACAAGTCGATCTAAAAAACGAACAAAGTGAAGCTCTAACCTATAGCAAGCCAAAAAATCCACGCATCGTGCCGCCAGATTTAGAAACCTTAATGGCTGAATCTGAAAAGAAAGCGGAAAGCCTGATTAATCTAGTGCGCAATCTTGTCGAGCAACAAGGGCTAGACTTCAAACTAGTTATCAAAGGCGAGCAAAAACTAAGCGCAGATCAAGCCAGCATTGACGCTGCGAAAGAAGCGATTGGCGAGGATGGTGAATTTGGCGTCAAAAAAGTCGCCGAGCGGATTTTAAGTTTTGCTAAATTTGCCATCGGCGACGATCCAAGCAAGCTAGAGAGCATTCGCAAAGCGGTGCAGCAAGGCTTTGATTCGGCCAAAGAAGCTTTGGGCGGCGCACTACCCGATATTAGCCAGCAAACCTACGATAAGATCATGGGCGAATTTGATCGCTGGCAAAAAGAAGGCATTCCTAGCGGAGATACAGTGAGTTTAGACTCAGCACCAGCCAGCACAGTATCTACTTGAAAGGCAATTGAATAGAGAGCTAGAGCTATATACCCAACAAAAAAGACCGCCGCAGCGGTCTTTTTTGTTGCAGATGATTTAGGGCAAATTCACTTCAATATTATCGATCAAGCGCGTCGAGCCAAGGCGGGCGGCGATTAAGATCACCAATTGTTTATCGGTGCTGGCCGCGGGTTTGAGGGTTAGCGCATTGCGCGTTTCAACGTAATCGACTTCTAACCAACCACGCACGCGCAAGTCGGTGACGGTTTCGATCGCCAGCTTGGAATAATCACGCTCGCCGTTTTCAATCGCGCGTTTCATGCGGCTTAAATGGTAGTAAATCCGCGGCGCTTCAGCGCGTTGCGGTTCAGTCAAATAGCCATTGCGCGACGACAGCGCCAAGCCATCTTCCGCGCGACCAGTATCGACTGGCACAATGCGAATCGGCACGTTCAGATCGGCAACCATGCCCTGAATTACCGCCAATTGTTGGTAGTCTTTTTTGCCAAAACAGGCCACGTCGGCTTCGACGATATTGAATAGCTTGGTCACCACCGTCGCCACGCCACGGAAGTGCCCCGGACGGAAGGCACCGCACAACTCGTCCGCAATCGCGGGGGGATTCACTTGATATTGCTGAATCACATTTGGGTACAGCTCTTTCTCATCCGGCGCGAAAATCACGTCAACGCCACCGTTTTCAGCGATGATCGCCGCATCGCTATCCAAAGTGCGTGGGTAGCGATCAAAATCTTCGCCCTGACCAAATTGCAGGCGATTCACAAAGATACTGACCACGGTATGCGCAGCTTCCTGTTTTGCAGCATGGATTAGCGACATATGCCCCGCGTGCAAATTGCCCATCGTTGGCACGAAAGCGACGGTGCCGACGGTTTTGCGCCACTCGCGCAATTCGGAAATGGTATGGATGATTTTCATAGTTCTATCTTTTGGATACCAGCACGCGGCTCATGCGTGCTGGCGGTCAATCTTGAATCAGAATGAATGTTCTTCAGTCGGGAAAGTCAGTGCCTTGACTGATTTCACATAAGCTTCAACCGCGCCTTGAATGCTGCTCACGCCACCGCTCATAAAGTTTTTCACAAAGCGCGCTTTTTTGCCGGGATAAACGCCGAGCATATCGTGCAGCACCAGCACTTGGCCGTCGACCTGTACGCCAGCGCCAATCCCAATCGTTGGCACAAACAGCGATTCGGTGACTTCGGCCGCCACGCTAGCGGGCACCATTTCCATCAACACCATCGCCGCGCCTGCTGCTTGCAAGGCCAAAGCATCGCGCTTCAGAACTTCGGCTTCGGTTTCGGTTTTACCTTGTACTTTGTAGCCGCCGTAAACGTGCACCGACTGCGGTTGCAAACCAATATGCGCACAAACCGGAATACCGCGTTGCACCAGAAAATCGACGGTATCGACCATCACTGCGCCGCCTTCGATTTTGACCATTTCCGCACCAGCGGCCATCAAACGAGCGGCGTTTTCGTAGGCTTGGATATGCGACGCTTGGTAGCTAGCGAACGGCAAGTCGGCCAGCACCAGCGCTTTTTGCGTGCCGCGCACGACGGCTTTGGTGTGATACACCATGTCGTCAACGCTGACCGGCAGCGTGGTCGTATGACCTTGAATCACATTGCCGAGCGAGTCGCCGACGAGCAAAATATCCACGCCCGCTTCGTCGAGCAGCGAGGCAAAGCTCGCATCATAACAAGTCAGCATGGCGATCTTGGCGCCATCCTGCTTCATTTTTCTAAGAGTCGAAAGTGTCGTTTTCATGATGGGTAATCAAGCCGTTTCGTTAAGGACTGCACTCGTGGTGCAATGCAAGATTAAATTCGTAATCAGATGCTAAAACACTCGCGGATTAAAATCGACTGTTTTACGAACACAAAGGCAATATTGAACGATTTAAACTCAGGCTTCGAGGCGATAGAGCTCTTGATCGATCACATCAGCAATAAATTGCGTCGCCGCGCCCAAACCCGGAATTTGCGCATCAGGGGCTATTTCTAGCAAAGGCAGCAGCACAAACGCGCGCTGATGCATACGAGGATGGGGTATTTGCAAATTGGGCAAATTAAGCACCTCATCCCCATACAGCACCACGTCTAAATCTAAAGTCCGCGGCGCGTTTTTAAAACTGCGCTCGCGCCCTTGCTGCAATTCCAGCGCCAGCAGCGCTTGCAGCAAATCAGGCGCCGACAGCTCGGTTTGTACGGCGCAAACGGCGTTTACAAAATCAGGTTGGTCGGCGTAGCCCACCGGCGCGCTGGCATAAAAAGACGAGCTAGCAAGTAGCTGCGTGCCAGGCAAAGCCGCGATCAAACGCAGAGCATCGCGCAGCTGCGCACTTGGGTCGCCCAAATTGGCGCCCAAGGCAATATAAGCAATGGTCATTTCGGAGCAGAAGTTTTGGCTGATGCCGGTTTACGGTGACGAGAACGGCGGCGGCGTTTTTCAACTTCGCCCCCCTTACCAGCGGCAATGGCGTCGCTGATCAGCACTTCACGCGTGCTATCGTCGCAGGCATGAAATTGCGTCCACCAATCGGCCAGCTCTTTCTCGACCAAACCACATTCGGCGCGCAGCAAGAGGAAATCGTACGCGGCGCGAAAACGCGGCTGCTCCAGCAAGCGAAATGGCTTTTGGCCCGCTCGTTGCTCAAAGCGTGGCTGCAACAGCCAGATTTCTTTCATCGCCGCGCTATAGCGATTCGGAATCGCCAAGCGCTTGGTTACTTTGGCTTCCACGTCGTTCATCGCTTCCACCAAGGCCGGCACTTTATGCTCGCCGGAGGCGATTTTCTTTTGCCAGTTGGCTTCAACTTCGTGCCACAACAAAGCGGCAAATAAAAAGCCCGCTGATACTGGTTTATCGTCGGCCAAACGCTGATCGGTGCTAAGCAGCGCTTGTTTTAAAAACGCCGTCGTTTCTTTTTGGCTCATCAATTTATCGAGCAGCGGAAACAGCGGCTTATGCAGTCCGTAGGCGCGTAACGATTGCAAGCAATCCCACGCTTTACCCGACAACAACAGCTTCATCATTTCGTCGAACAAGCGTGCCGACGGGATGTTTTCCAGCAATTGCGCGTGTTCTTTAATTGGCTTGGCGGTATCGGCGGCGATTTGCAGCCCTAATTTGGCCGACAAACGCGTCGCGCGCAGCATGCGCACTGGGTCTTCGTGGTAACGCTTGATCGGATCGCCAATCATCACCAATTGTTTTTTTTCGAGGTCTTCTACGCCGTGGTGAAAATCGATGATTTCATCGCTATTCGGGTCGTAATACAGCGCATTCACGGTAAAGTCACGGCGTGACGCGTCTTCTTCCAAAGTGCCGTAGACGTTATCGCGAATAATGCGCCCGCTCGCATCGGTCGGAGAATCGGCGCTGCCGCGGAAGGTCGTGACTTCGATAATTTCCTCGCCGCCACGGTCATAAAACGGCACATGCACGATACGGAAACGACGGCCAATGATGCGCGAGCGATGAAATACATGGCGCACTTGTTCGGGCGTGGCGCTGGTGGCCACGTCGAAGTCTTTGGGCGACTTACCGAGCAACAAATCACGCACCGCGCCACCGACGATATACGCCTCGTAGCCAGCATCTTGCAGACGATCGCAGACTTTCAACGCGCCTGAGTGCAATTGATCACGGCGGATGCCATAGTGTTTGGCGTGCAAAATACGCTTGCCAGGGCGGCGCAATACCTTGCCTATCAGTTTACGAATCATGGGCTTTTATCGAAATAACACGGCGAAACCGCACATTATACAAGCGCAATGTGACTGACGTATCTTTTTTACGCAGATCGCGTGGCAGATCAGTCATCTACGCGACCATTTGGCACAGCCATTCACACGATAATCTGATCCCCTCAAATACTGCCCAACTGTATTTCTCTGCAGGCAATATTGTGGTTAATATAGCCAGCAATACCCATAAAGGAGCGCACAATGCCCGTGTTGAAATATCAAGTAGTCAATGTATTTGTGACTGATGAGCTCTGGTCGGGCAACCCGCTGGCGGTGTTCGAGCCAGAGGAGACTTTAAGTGATGAAACCATGCTTCGCTTGGGTCAGCAGATGAATCTGTCGGAAATCACTTTTGTGCGCCCGAGCGATAAAGCCGACGCGCATGTGCGCATTTTCACGCCTAGCTACGAAATGCCTTTTGCCGGCCACCCGACCTTGGGCACATCGTACGTGATTGCCGCCGGGCGCAAACAGCTGATGCTTGAAATGCAGGCGGGCATTATTCCAGTTGAGATCGACGGCGAACAGATTACTTTGTCTGCCAACTCGCCGAGCTATCGCGCAGGGCCTGATGTGGCCGAGCTCGCCGCTGCATTCAATATCGACGCCAAACACATTATCGGAACGCCGCGCTTTGTGAATACCGGCAGCGAGCAATTGGTTGTGCCGCTGGATTCGCCAGAGAGCGTCGCGCGTTGTACGCTCGACTTAGCCAAGTTTGAGCAAGTGGCGTGCAATTTAGAAGGCCGCTCGGGCGCACTGGTTTGGGCCAAGTCTGGCGACACCATTATCGCGCGGTATTTCTGGTCGCAACATGGGCAAGCTGCCGAAGATTTTGGCACTGGCTCAGCATGCGCCAACTTGGGCGGCTGGCTGTTGGCCGAAAACACCCCGCTACCACTGCAACTGAAGATGGAACAAGGGCACAGCATTGGACGTATTGCTCGATTGAGCTTATCGATCAATACCAACAAGCAGATACATATAGGGGGTAAAGTAAGAAGAATTGGTGAAGGGACATTTAAATTAGCGGCAGAAATTTAAGTATATTTATTGCACTTCGCTGGGATAGAAATGCCCTATCCTATCCAGCGCATTCAGTTGTGAGCTAGCACACACTCTAGAAACTACATGACCAATGGATATATCAGAATTTTCTAATACAACCTAGAATCTGCAGCCGCGCATAATTCTAGTTTCAGTAAAAAATGAATAAACGATTAATTGCAGCTTTTGTTTGCACCAGCCTATTATCGGCCTGCGGTGGCGGCGGAGGCTCCAGCACGATAGGCACCAACAGCAGCAACCCTAATTCAGGTTCTGGAACAGGCAGCACAACGCAAACCACACTAGATCAAGTCACCAATTCAGCGATTGCACAAGTAGGTACAGGGAACGGCAATCCGCAGCTTGAAGCGCTACGCACAGGTAGTGTTAAAGGGCTTAATGCCACCGACCGAGCAGCCTTTCTTTCCTTAGCGACTCAACTTTCCACGCGCTATCAGCAGCAACAAAATGGTGCAATTACAGATATTTATGGCGATGCCTCGCTCAATTTAACGCTCAACCACACGTCCAATAGCAGCGAGATCAATGTCTCTAGCCGCACCGTGGCAACGCCATTGCTGCTAGCTGATGATGGCAGCGGCATGGCTGCCATCGCGCAATATGGTAAAGGGCGTGGGTTGGCTTATGGCGCTGATGTTTTAAGCTGGATTGCGAATCAATCACGCGAAACACAGCATACCGCGCTATTCACCCGTGCGTTTAACTGGGTCCTCACTGGCAAAGCCGCAGGGCCATTACCGAGCACAATCAAATTTGCGACAACGGGCTATGCGACTGCCAATGTCAGCAAATTCATTAGCAATCAAGGCAAAGTAGCGCAGGCGGTAGCATGTGATCTAAGCGTAAATACCAATACCTGCTGGCAAAACGCTGATTTGCTGGTCTTCGGCAGTGGAACCACCTATAGCGCCGAGCTAGCCGCGCAAGTGCGCAAATACTTAGATAGCGGCAAGGCGGTGATTTACATGCATCCAAGCTGGATCGACTCCGCTGGGGGCCGCCAAGTCTTAGCGGGCATGGGTATGTCGCTGGGCGGCTATCCCGGCAATTACTATGCCTCTGCAGCAGGAGTTTCAATTGGCGCGACTCGCACTGTGGCTGAGAATCTGGCCAAAAGCGATCAAATGAGCAAATTGGTGCAAACGCTCAATTTACTTGCGCAAGACAAGCCACAATTGGCATTAAGCCAAGACGCTAGCGTGGCTAATCCCATCACGCAAATTCATAATGAATTGGCCGCAATGCAAGGTAATGGCATCAATATTTTTAATGACGCCACCACCGATCTTTATCGCTTATTGGTACTCTGGGCCGATCTGTATCGCCCCGAAATTCAGTACGGCAAAATCAATCGCGATACAGCCCCCGGTGATTTTTTGCGCACCTATGCCTCCGACTCTTGGCTAGCCTTCAACCGCAGCGACACGACGGTTTCAGCAACTGGCCAAGGCGACTTTATGCCTGCGGTAGCACAAAGCCTGCCGGTGAGTAGCAATGCAGAAACCATCGAAGTAACCATTCCTCAAAGTGGCGGTATTACCGCTATTGGCCGCGGTGCGGTGCCAGGCAAACCGGTGTATATCGAGGTTGTTAATGCAGGTGGCGCGAGCGCACTGAAAGTTCAAACTAACTATTTACGCGCTTGGGGCAACCCGCTGACTGACAAGGTGAGCGACGGTTATAAACGCCCTCGCCGTCCGCAATCATTTTCCATCCCCCTAGCTAGTGGGGAAAATGTCTTTGTCACCCCGTTTGGCGGCCCGCTGTATTTGAATTACAGCGGCGCAACGGCGGGCCAAAATGTGACGCTAAAAATTCGCGGCGCAGCTAAATACGCTCACTTTGATTTTACCAAGCCGCAAAATCAGGCCGAAATCGACGAAGCCGTTGCCGCCATGCAGCGTAGAGATTTTGGCTGGCAAACGGCTAAATTGGTGGGTGGTGAAATTCAACAAACCATCGGTTTTGCCAACAGTGCAATGGGCAATAAAACGCCAGAGCAATATGTGGTCGGTGAAATCAAAGAAATGCTGTTCGACTCGAACCACATTGCCAATGGCTTCAACAATATGCCGCTAAGCAGCAATGTGGCTAATTTATGCACTCAGTTTGGCTGGGATTGTACTGGCCCTATCCATCGAGCCCGCAGCGTGCAGCACTTTGTCGGCTGGATTGCTGCATGTGGTTACCTCTGCTCGGGCAACCCTTCTGATGGCTTTGCCGCCATTAGCGGCACAGGCTGGGGGCACTCGCACGAATTGGGTCACAACACAGTACAGCGTGTTATGCACATTGAATTTAATGGCAAAGGCTGCGTGGTGGAATGCGACAATAATATTCTTGCTAGCATGCATATGATGCGCCAGTACAAGCTCTTGGGCATCGATACTGGACACGCAACCGATCACCCCGGTTTATATCAAGACATTATCGCTAATCGAAACTCAGGCCTAAGTGGCAACGCCAAAATTGTCGATATGCAAACGCGCTTGTGGGATATGGCCAATGGGCAAGACCCGATGCGGGCAGCGCATTTCCAAATTGCATTTTTGTTTGGCAAATATCGTTTGAACGAAGCGAAACCAAGTATGGAAAGCACCTTGGACTACTTTACGTTGCTCACCAAGGCGGACCGGATGGTCGCCCAAGGCTGGGATGCCAACAATAAAGCCAAGTATGGCATGAGCCGCTTTGCAGATAATAAAATCAGTAATCCAGACTTGCTGTATGTGTTAAGTTCCAAAATCATCGGCCGCGATTTGCGCTCTATTTTTGCAATGTACGGCATCAGCGTATCGCAAACTGCGCTCGATTCAATTGCAGACTTGAATTTACCGCTCGCAGCCGAGCAGTTTTACGCCTTAGCCACGGGCAAACACAATCAACCGAGCACCGGAGTCTGGCTAGATTTAGCGGCAACGACACCAAGCTATCCTTTCTAATTTGATTTTGCTCGAATGAATTGGCCTACCCGCGGGTAGGCCTTTCTTTTTGAGCGCTAGGCCACACAATTACGCAATTTTTACCGGAACAATTCATCACTTCGCCAGTCTTTTTTAGACGGTTTACCCGTATAATGGGTTCACACAAAACTTACCTTTCTTTTCAGCAAAGATCACAACATGCCGCGCCTACCATTGAAAAGCTCTATCGTTGCGACTGCGCTTGTCGCCGTTTTCTCTAGCTCAATAACTCAGGCCTTTGTGCCACCAGTGCCGGAAATCGCGGCGAAATCTTATTATCTGTATGACAAACAAAGTGGCCAAGTTTTGGCCGCGCGTGATCCAGATCTGCAAGTCGAGCCCGCCTCTTTGACGAAGATGATGACGACGTATATCACGTTCAAAATGGTTAAAGAGGGCAAACTCAAACTCAACCAAACTTTGCTGGTATCCGAAAAAGGTTGGAAAACAGAAGGTTCACGGATGTATCTGGACCCGAAAGTACCCGCAACCGTTGAAGATCTAATCAAAGGAATGATTGTTCAATCAGGTAATGACGCCTGCGTAACGCTGGCCGAAGCGATTGCGGGTAGCGAAGAAGTATTTGCACAAATGATGAATGCCGAAGCAAAGCGACTTGGCTTAAAAGGCTCGCATTTTACTAATTCAACCGGCCTCCCCGACCCAGCACTTCATGTCACAACCAGTGATTTGGGGCGTTTGGCTACTGCCATCATCAACGATTTCCCTGAGTTCTATCACATCTACTCAATTAAAGAATTCAAGTACAACAATATCAGCCAGCCAAACCGGAATCTATTGCTGTACCGAGATCCATTCGTTGATGGCATGAAAACCGGTCACACCAATAGCGCGGGTTATAATTTAGTAGCCTCAACCAAGCGTGATGGCCGTCGTTTGATTTCTGTGGTGGTGGGTACTGCTAGTCCAGAAGTTCGGGCGGCTGAATCATCAAAACTATTGAACTGGGGCACCCAATTCTTTGAAACCCCTAAATTGTATGCGGCCAAACAAGCCGTACAACAAGTGCCAGTCTGGAAGGGGAAAGAGTCGCAAATTGCTGTCGGTTTTATGGCTGACCAATACATCACCGTACCCAAAGGCGATGCTGCGAAACTTAAAATTGATTTAACCACGCAGCAGCCACTGATGGCGCCGATTAAAGTTGGCCAAACTGTTGGTACGATGAAAATCACCTTGGATGGCAAAGTTTTAAGTGAGCGCCCAGTCGTCGCCGTGGCCGCCGTCGAAGAAGCCAGCATCTTCGGCCGCGCGTGGGATACGATTCGTTTATGGTGGAAAGGCCTATTTGGCTGAAATTAGCAGTAAAAATAAAAAAGCCCTAGATCACTAGGGCTTTTTTATTAGAAGCGACGATTGCTAATTTTGAAAATTCGCATCATTGGCATTGCCGTTTGCGGGCCAAACCAGCGATTAAAAATAGTGACCGCTTCGCCAGTGTTTTCCATATCAACTAAAGCCAGATTCACGGCCTCTTGCAGTTTCTTTTCGCCTTTTTGCATGCCCACTGCAATGGTTTTTATTTCAATGGCGAAATCGCTGATTTCGTATTGCGCACGTTGTGCGGCTGGCATTCTCGATAAAAATGCCGCAAGCACAGGGCCATCGGCCGCAACACCTTCCACCGAGCCCGCTAGAAGCGCCTTCACCATTTCAGGCTTGTCTTCAAACTCCACCTGTGGGGTATTGGGCAAATTTTTCTTCATCTTTTTTGACGTGCTCGATGTGGCCGTCACCGCAATTTGCGCCCCAGCTAAATCAGCCTCTGACTTGAAACGGCCTTTCTTTGCCAAAATGCGGTCATCGGTTACAAAGTAGCCCACGCTAAAATCAATCTCGCGCTCGCGCTCGGCGGTACGAGTAAGATCGGCCACCACAATATCAACCGTATCATTTTTCAAATGTGGAATCCGATCATCTGATTCAACAATTTTGAAAACGGGTTTTACATTCAAGCGTTTGGCAATACCTAGCGCAAAATCAATGTCATAACCTTTAAGCGCACGGGTTTTGGTATCCATCATCGAAAAAGGTGGCGATGAATCTTTAACTCCAATCACAATTTCACCTTTCTTTTGGATTGCTTCAAGTGAAGTTGCATGGGCAAGAGATGCCAAAACAGTGAAAGCCAGTGCTGCGAAATGACGCATGTAAAACTCCATCAAACTAAGTGGTACTTCGTGTAGACAAATGTTTATTGCGGTAAAGGTAGGATAGGATGAGTTCCTTGTTTAGCTGCAACAGCGGCTTCGTAGAAAAACAAACCATTCACATCTTTACCAAATAAATAGCTTTTTTTAATTTGTGACAAATGCGCTCGCATTGCGACATCATTGGGCGCATTCACAAACCCTTGTTTCAAATTGAGCGATTTCAAAGCCCACTCGAGCGAGTTGGCCTCAAGGGTCACCGCTTGCTCACCAGTATCCCAGTACCGGCTCACCTGCCCACCCAAAGGTAGCAATTTGGCGATATACACCTGATCGCCTAATTGCGATTTTAAATGCCACGCCATGCTGTGAATTTCTTGTTTAGAATCTGGATTAAGCCCCGACACAGCCGGAATTGCATGCGACGAGTGGCCCCAGATAATGACTTTTTTGTCTTTGAGTGGATGCTGCAGTAGCCACTGTACATTATCCGCCATGGCGGTATCACGATAATCGTAGTTCTTATCATCTCGATGTTGCTGGCGAATCACATTTGCCGAAATTCCCCGCACTTGGCGGCACCACCAACCCGCATTTTCACGCATGAGTGCGGCATCACTAGCGCCATTACACAGCTCAGTTTCCAGCAATTTCGAGACTTGCGTAAACTCGCTTAGCTCTGCCCCCTCACTATTGAGTGAAATGGCTTTTTTAGCGACTGCTACATAAGCAGGCCAAGCCGGTTCACTCAAAATGGCTGAGCCCGTTTGCTGTAAATAATCGCTTAAGGCTGGGATTAATTCATTAATCGATGTAGTTCCTGCCAATGGAATATCAAGACCATACAGCGCTAAAGGCCGCGGCGACTTTTTCATCACGTCGGCATACTGCAAGACCTTGCGGCTAGCATCGGTTTGCGAATACATATAAAACACACGACCAGGAGCCAGATCGGTCAGGCTGGCATCTTTTTCCAATGCACTACGCCACATCGCCTCAACGTCAAACATGGCGCTTTCAATAATCAAGGCATCAAAATCTTTTTGCTGATGCAAATATTGCACCAAGCGATTCATCAGCTCGAACGCATTTGCATCGGCATAACTATCTTCGCTGAGCACCACCACACGCGCATCAGCAATAGCATCACCAAATTCACTTAAATCGTCAGGGCTTGAGTGTGCAGCATCAAGGCTTGCCAATGGCTTGGCCTCTTGGCCCAACCAGTCTCGTACTGCACTGAACGAGGCTTGAACGGATTGTTCTGTTGTTTCCACTGGCGCGACCGGTTTTTCCCCACACGCCACCAAGGACAACCCCATTAACAACGCCAATGCTGAACGCTTCATGCCACTCCTCCATTTCAATAAGCCAATAGCATAAAGCACAGCCAACGTGAATACTTCACCAAAATTACAAATAGGTTTAAAAAATTAGCGCAATGTAATCTAGCTCACGCTTAACATTCAGAGGTATTCGCTCCAAAAGCTGTTTTTAATAAGCATTCGTCAATATACCCTCAGCATTATTCAAGCTATCACGCAGACAAAAAAATAGGGCGACCTCAGTCGCCCTATTTACTGCATTCGATTATGGCCTAAGCCGAATAAACGACCTTGCCTTTCACGATGGTATGCGCCACTTTACCGATCATTTCGTGACCAACAAATGGCGTATTTTTGCCTTGTGATTTCAGTTTTTCTGGAATCACATACCAGCTCGCTTCTGGATTAAACAGCAGCAAATCGGCGCGATTGCCGACAGCTAAACCAGCGTCAAAACCCAGCGCTTTGGCTGGCGTGGCGCTGATTTTGGCCAAGGCTTGCGGCAAACTCACTTTATTGGCGCGCGCCCAAGCCAGTGTTAATGGCAACAACAATTCCAGACCCGTCGCGCCGCGCTCCGCTTGCGCAAATGGCAGCAATTTACCGTCGTCGTCCACCGGCGCGTGATCCGAGCAAATCATATCAATCGTGCCGTCGTTGAGCGCCGCCACAATCGCATCGCGGTCAGCGACTGAGCGCAGCGGTGGATCGAAGCGGTATTGGCTGTCAAAGAAGCCGATATCCAGATCAACCAAATGAATGTGGTTAATGCTCACATCGCAGGTCAACTTCAAACCTTCGCGTTTGGCCGCGCGAATCAGCTCCAGTCCCGCCGCGCTCGACACGCGTGCCAAGTGCACCTTGCAACCGGTAGCGCGCATTAGCTGCGTGATTTGCGCGATCGCGATCGTTTCGGCAATCACCGGAATACCAGTCAAACCAAGGCGCGAAGCGTATGGGCCGTCGTGGGCGACACCGTCGTTCACCAAGGATGCTTCTTCAGGACGCAAACGCAGCTCGAAACCATAGTTCGCCGCGTACAGCATCGCGCGGTACAGCACTTGCAGATCGGCAATAGGCACGTCGCCTTGCGAGAACGCGACGCAACCGGCTTCGTGCAATTGCGCCATTTCGGTAATTTCTTGCCCTTTTAGCCCGCGGGTCAGCGCGCCGACTGGGTATACACGTGCCAGATCGAGTTGTTTACTGCGCTGGCGCAGCATCGTGACCAAACCGACTTCGTCGAGGACTGGGTCAGTATCAGGCGTGCACACAACGCTGGTCACGCCGCCAGCGACTGCCGCCGCCATTTCAGACGCCAAAGTGGCCTTGTATTCTTGACCTGGCTCGCGCAAACGCGCGGCGAAATCGACCAAGCCTGGCGCAACGACCAAGCCGCTCGCGTCGATGACTTCGTCGGCAACAAAACCAGCTGGTGCGGTATTCACGCCGGCAATTTTGCCATCGGCCAGAAATAAATCACCCTGTGATTCAGTACCTGCAATCGGGTCCACCAACAGACCATTTTTGATATGAATATTCTTCGTCATGTCTGGTTTCCTTAGAGCAAGCCTTTCTGATTGGCAGCAACAATGCTCAATACCGCCATGCGGACCGCGATACCAAAAGTCACCTGCGGCAAGATCACCGCCTGATCGCCATCGGCCACCGCAGAATCAATTTCAACGCCACGATTCATCGGGCCTGGGTGCATCACAATCGCGTCGGGCTTAGCCAGCGCGAGTTTTTCTGGCGTCAGGCCGTAGTATTTAAAGAATTCTTGCGTACTTGGCAGGTAAGCGCCGGCCATGCGCTCGTTTTGCAAGCGCAACATCGCAACGACATCCACGTCTTTTAGGCCTTCTGCCATATCGTGGTACACATGCACGCCCAGATTCTCGACGCCCGTTGGCAGCAAAGTTTTTGGTGCGATCACGCGAATATCAGGGCAACCCAAAGTCGACAGCGCGTGAATTTGCGAGCGCGCCACGCGGCTGTGCAACACGTCGCCGACGATGGCGACGCGCAGATTGGTGAAATCGCCTTTGTAATGGCGAATCGTGAACATATCGAGCATCGCTTGCGTCGGATGCGCGTGGCGGCCGTCACCAGCATTCACCACCGCAACGCCCGGCTTCACGTGCTTGGCGATCAAATGCGCCGCGCCTGATTCCGAATGACGCACGACGAACAAGTTCGCGCCCATCGCTTCCAGATTGTGTACCGTGTCGAGCAGCGTTTCGCCCTTGGCAGTGCTGGACGCTTGAATATTCAAGCTCGACACATCAGCCGACAAACGCTTAGCCGCGATTTCAAACGTCGTACGCGTGCGCGTTGAGTTTTCAAAAAACAGGTTGAACACCGACGTACCTGCCAGATCGGCAAATTTTTGATTCACCAACTCGCCGCCCGAAACAAATTCAGCGGCTTTATCTAAAATCTGGTGCAAAATTCGGCGCGGCAGGCCTTCGGTCGTCAACAGGTGAATCAACTCACCTTGGGCATTTAATTGCGGGTTATACATAGCATCCTCGCGGCAAAGTACTTCACGGCGATCAAAACGATCAAAATTCATTTGGAACAATCAAGTCGCCTTGATTACTCCCTACCAGTATCACCCTGCAGCACAAATCTGAATTAGCCTACAGCGCAATACCCTTTATTCAGTGATTACCCCAACGCCATCAAAGTACGATTGCAAAATCTGCATCGCCGCCACTTGATCGAGCGCTGGTTTTTGCTTGCGACCGCGCAAGCCAATTTCATTCAAAGCCTGAGTCGCACCGGCGCTGGATAAGCGCTCGTCGACCAAGCTCACCGCCAAACCAAACCGCCCCTTCAGGCGGTTGGCAAATTTACGCGCTAGGCGGCTCATTTCATGTTCTTCGCCATTCAAATGCGCGGGCAGACCAACGACCAGCGCGCTGGGCTGCCATTCCTTAATTAAGGCCTCGATGCGCGCGAACTTTTTATCGTTCTCTTCAAACGCAATCGTTTCGAGCGGATGCGCAATCCCCAATTCGGTCGAGCCCATAGACACGCCGATGCGCACCTCGCCAAAATCAAAACCCAGTATTGTGCTCATGCGTACGATGCCTGAAGGTATAGAAATTGGAGGCGATTTGCGTAGCGAGCCAGTGCTAGACGCGAAGTAGCAGCGCAGAGCCCGCAATGGACTAATGTCCATGAGGAGGTCGAGCAGCGCACGACAAAGTCTAGCGCTGGCGCAGTAGCAAAGCGCGCCAATTTCATGCGTGGCCTGCGTCTTTAGATAACATCGCCACATCAATCCCCAGCAGTGCCAGCGCCGCCTCATATCGCTCATCCGACGGCACTTCAAACAGGATTTTCATATCTTCCATCGGCACCGTCAGCCAAGAATTTTCGGCGATTTCTTTTTCCAACTGCCCCGCTTCCCAGCCGGCAAAACCCAGCGCAACAAACATCTGCTCAGGGCCCGCGCCTTCGCCAACGGCGTTTAGAATATCGCGCGACGTGGTCAAGCCCAATACATCGGTCACCGCCAGCGATGCCTGCCAACTACCGAGCGGCGAGTGCAAAATAAAACCGCGATCGGTTTGCACCGGCCCGCCAAAATGCACTGGTAAATCGGCGACGTCAGGGCGATGCAATTCCAGCTCGATTTGCTCGAACAGCGTTTGCACATTCATACCCAGCGGGCGATTCAAAATCACCCCCATCGCCCCAGCCGCGGTGTGCTCGCAAATCAAAATCAGCGAACGCGCAAAAATCGGGTCGGTCAGATTAGGCATCGCCACCAGAAAGTGACGCGCGAGATTCATTTCAGCGGTATTTTCCATAGCCGTGATTATCGCATAGCTTTTGCAAAGTCGCTGCGCCAACACGCAGCACAAACAGCGTTGGCGCAAAGCCTCAGATTAAGTCATGGGTATATCTTCATAACCCAATATGGATAACACCCAATGGCATATACCCATCAAGTTAATTCAGCTTTGCTCGACGCATCGCCCCCAAATCAATTTTCAGCGCATAGCGATACGAAAAATACGCAAAGAATGGAATCGGCGTAGCCAAGCAGAAGATCATTATCTCAATTTGATCTTGCACGCCCTTCCCCCAAATCCAAGCGACAACCATCCAAATAGGCATTAGTAAAATAAAAGCTAAGCCAACACCTTGCATATCGCTGCGCCCATTGGCATTTAGCCCATACAAATTCAACAAAGGGAAGCTCTGCACCACATAGCGCAGCAAAGACATACCAACGACAAATAATAGTGCGGCGTTAACGATTTGCGTGAGGCCATCCATCCCCAACAGCAGCAATAATCCACAATTTAATCCGGCAATCAGAACAAGGCCGGCAAGAAAAAGCTGCTCATCCTGCAACCAAAGTTGGCTGCGACTATTGCTGCGCCTTAACCATGCATTCGACCATTGGCGGCGCCCTGAAAAATACACCAGACATGCCCCCATTTGCATGGCAAAAATAGCCCCTGCCCCCCATTGATTTACCCCCTGAATTGGCAAGAAATGTTGATACGCCAAAATCATGCCGTAAGGCGTCAAAATTAAGCTATTAAACAATTTTCTCCAGCCTTTGGCGTCCAAAGCAAAGCCCAAATTCATTTCAACTCTGAACAACAACGGCGATTTCACAGGCGAAATGGTGCGCTTAGTATCCTTGCTCATATGGATACCCTGAATTGAACGTGGTTGTCCAAAGCGCTGTATATGCACCAACAGAGCGACGATCAAACCCATAGAACAAAGCAACAAAGCTACCCCGATCCAAAACTCATACTGCGGAGCTAGAGTTAAGCCCAACAGCGGAATAAACATAACTGTAAACACCAGTTGCACCTGCCAAGTTTGGCCTTGTACTGGCGTAAAACTACGTTTAGCAAAAGCTTGAGGCATAGCAAATGCCATGAATTGCCCGAGCAACCATGCAAACCCCATGACCAGTAATACCGTTGGGCTGGATGTGCGATACCAGAACATCAAACCGATCAAGCCCCATACCAAACCATTGAGCAGCAAAGCCTGAGCAATCATCACTGCGCAATATGGTTTGCGTACTCGCCAGCGCTCCAGAGCACACAGCAGCATTGCGGTATTCATGCTTGGAGCAAATGCGAGAAAAGCCAATGGCAAATACATCGCCAGTACAAAATTAACTGGGAAAATCCACATCCAACACAGCAATAGCATATAAGCCAAAGGCCAAATCATGCGCTGATTGCTAGTGCGCCCCCAGAATAAAGTAAATAGCCAGTCCCGCTGCGTCCGGATCGCAGGGTCTCGCCATTGAGTAAACACATCAAGCACCAAACTCATTGTGAAATCTCCACAAAAGCGTCTTCCAAACCCAAGGATTCAACTTGATACGGAGAAGTGATCGCAGCGGCGCATTCGGCTGCGAGCGCATCGTTCCAGCCGCGGATAATCCATGTTTCACGCTCGGCGCTCAGGTGTGTACGCACAACGCGGCTGGTCGTAACCGCGAGTGAGCCGGTAATATTGAGAGGGCGAGTTAAATGCAGGCGCACGATGGATTCTTTTAAATCATCCAATTCACCGCGATAGCTGAAACGGCCGTTTTCCAGTAGCCACACATGGCTAGCAACGCGCTCGATGTCGCTGAAAATATGGCTAGATAGCAGCACCGAGCGCTCGCCGTCGGCGACAATGGCGATGATTTCTTCGATTAATGCGCGGCGCGCGACCGGATCAAGGCTGGCGGCGGGCTCGTCGAGTACCAGTAATTTCGGCTCGTGCGCCATCGCGGCAATCAGCGCGAGCTTTTGCCGCTCGCCCACCGACATCTCGCTGATTTTTTGCCACGTTGGCACTTGCCAATTTTTAACGAGGCGCTCGACCAACTCGGCGTTCCAGTTCGTATGAAACAGCTTGGTCGCCGCCAGCATTTCACCACCGGTGAGCCACGGCATTAAATCGTCGACTTGGGCGACAAAACCAATTTGGCTGCACACCTCTGGCGGCAGATCGGTGGGGGTGTGGCCAAACACCTTGACCTCACCGCTTGCCAAAAAGGTGTAGCCGAGTAAACCATCGAGCAAAGTCGTTTTGCCCGCGCCATTTTTACCGACCAAACCAATCACCTGCCCCGGCTCGATGGCGAAGCTTTGGCCTTTGCAATGCACAGTGCCCAGCTCGACATCACGGGCGACTAGAAATGAATCGCTAACACTCATGTTTTACTCCTGATCTGGTTTTTGCAGCGCGGCATTGAGCGCGGCTTGCAGGTCTGAATCGGAAAGCCCGAGCTGGCGGGCGGCGATAATTAAATCGTTGAGCAGCGGCGCGAGCTGCTGCTGCGGGCTAACGCTGCGCTCGGATGGCGCTGCGACGGTCATCGGCTTGCCACGCTGGCGCACCAGCAGCCCTTCGGCTTCAAGCAGGCTATAGGCTTTGGATATCGTCATCGGATTCACCGCTTGCGATTCGGCGATTTCGCGTACCGATGGCAGCGCATCGCCGGGCGCAAGCTGGCCACCAGCGATCAGGCGTCGCACCTGATCTTGGATTTGCCGATAAATTGGCGTCGGTAAATGGGGGTTTAGCACGAACATCGCTGTGCTCCGCAACTGTATATGTGTATTATTTTATTAATACACATATACAGTCAAGCCATTTATCGCCATGGCATATCGCAAGGCAGCATAAAGCAAGGCTGGCATTCGCGTACAATGCACTACCATTGAGTATTGTGAGTAAAGAAGAGATCACCATGAGCACGACTGCGAGCGATTCAAGCGCCACCAAAACCACCGCCATCGTTTGGCTACGCCGTGATTTGCGCATCTTTGATAACGCTGCGCTGTATACCGCGCTAAAAAATGCCGATCAGGTGGTGCTGGCTTTTGTGTTTGATACGACGATTTTGGCGGGGCTGCCCAAGCAAGATCGCCGCGTTGAATTTATTTGGGAAGCGCTGAAAGACATTAAAACTGCGCTGCGCCAATACAATAGCGACATCGTCATTCGTCATGGCGACCCGCTCGTTGAAATTCTGGCACTGGCCGAGCAATACAATGCGTCAGCCGTGTATTGCAACCGCGATTACGAACCAGCAGCCATCAAGCGTGATGGGTATGTGGCTGAAGCACTCAAAATACAAGGCCGCTACTTCAATACCTATAAAGATCAAGTGATTTTTGAGCAAGACGAAGTGCTGACGCAATCGGGCACGATGTACAGCGTATTCTCGCCGTACAAGCGCGCGTGGTTGAATAAACTCAATCCGAAGGCGATGAAATCGTGGGCGGTGAATAAATTTATTCACAAGCTGCTACCGATGAAGGCGCAGTATTTCCCATCACTCAAAGAGCTGGGCTTTGCCAAAACCAATTTGGCCGAGCTGAAAATACCGCTCGGCATGAGTGGTGGCGAGAAATTATTCGAAGACTTTAAAAACCGCATCGACGATTACAAAGAAGCGCGCGATTTCCCCGCCGTAAAAGGCGTGTCGTATTTATCGGCGCATTTGCGTTTTGGCACGGTGTCGATTCGTGAGCTAGTGAGTTATGCGTTTAATCACGGTGGTGCGGGTGCTGAAACGTGGCTATCTGAGCTGATCTGGCGCGAGTTTTATCAGCAAATTTTGTGGCACAGACCCGATGTGGTTGAACACACATTCAAACCCGAATACGACAATTTGCCCTTCCCGAATCACCTCGAATTATTCGACGCGTGGTGCCGCGGCGAAACGGGCTATCCACTGGTTGACGCGGCAATGCGCCAGTTGACGCAAACGGGCTATATGCACAATCGCCTACGCATGGTGACTGCGAGCTTCTTGGTGAAAGACCTGCTGATCGATTGGCGCTGGGGCGAAAAATTTTTCGCTGAGCATTTGCTCGATTTTGACTTGGCGGCGAACAACGGCGGCTGGCAATGGGCGGCGTCAACCGGCTGCGATGCGCAACCCTACTTCCGCATTTTTAACCCGGTGTCGCAATCGGAGAAGTTCGACCCGCAAGGCAAATTTATCCGTCGCTATTGCCCCGAGTTGGCTGACTTACCCAATGAGGCAATCCACGCTCCGTGGGAAGCCAAAGCCAGTACGCGCAGATCGGCGAATTTCCTGCAAGAAACGGATTACTTCCCACCGATTGTGAATCACGCAGAACAACGTGAGGCTGCGCTAGCCTTATTTGCTGCGGTCAAAAAATAAGTTGTAATTTGATGGACTTAGGCCATTTCAGCGTCAAGCAAAATTGAAATGGCCTAAGATGAACGGTAAGCACTTTCTCGCTACCGGACTTCAGCCCATGCCTGACCTCATTGCACTAATCGCCCCACAAAACGTAGTTCCTGCACTGCATTCTGCCTTTTCGGTATTAGGCACAAATGACAACCACATTGCTCTGGCCTCAGGGCAAGCCCCTGATTTCCAAGTGCGCCAATTTGTCCTCGAAAGCCCCGTTCAAGCGCTGGATTTTTTAGATTCAACGCGCTGGGCGCTGGCAGCGAGCAGCCCGCAAGGCGAAATATCACCACTGATTTTTCAGCATCGTTTGGCCATTTGCGCCATTGGACACTGCCAAAATCATCAGGAGCTAGCACGTGAATATCAGCTTGAGGCGCATTGCACACTCAATGTACTACTTGCGCATTTGCTCTATCCACTACTGCAACAGGGCTTGCCGCTGAGCGATGCCCTTGCGCAAATGGGCAAATATCTGATGGGTGAGATGGCGCTTATTTGTCAGGATCTAAAAGAATTACAACATGGCTATGCGGTACACTGGGGCAAACCGCTATATCTTGGCCTAGAAGCAGGCTTGCGCCAGATTTGCTCAACACATGCTCGGCTCATTCAGCACGTAGCCAATCCAAGCTATGCACTACAACCAGGCGAAATTATCCGCTTTGGCCTACATGCACCCGCTCGCTGCCATTATCGCCAAACGCCCGAAACACTCGTTCTGCAACAACAGCAAAACAAAAACCTGCCGCATCACATGCTAGAGGAAATTGAAAGCCAGGCCAGCTTACTAGCATCGCTTGCTCAGCACTACCTGTCAGAACCATGGATGCCAACACCACTTAGCGCCAAACTGGCTGGGTTTACCAGCATTACCCTCGTCGCCAGCGGCTCTAGTTATCACGCGGCGATGACCGCAGCGTATTGGTTTGAAACTTTGGCGGGATTGAAAACCATAGTCGACATCGCCAGTGAATACCGTTATCGGGATGTTCACCCAGATAACAAAGAGCTATTGATTGCACTATCACAATCAGGTGAAACCGCCGACACCGTCGAATCAGTCCGTCACGCCCAAGCGGCAGGGCATCCACACTGCCTCGCCATCTGTAACACCAGCCAAAGCTCTTTAAGCAAATTGAGTGACTTTACCTTACTTACTCATAGCGGCGCAGAATTATCAGTTAGCTCTACCAAATCATTTACCGCACAATTATTACTCTTGTTCAATTTGGCATTAAAAATAGGCCAAACGCGGCAATACATCAGCGCTGAGCGTGTACACGAATGCCAAAATGAAATGGCGCAAATAGGCAGCAAAGTGCAGCAAGTCCTAGCGCACAGCAAAGAGCTACGCCGCTGGGCTGGTGAATTACATGCCAAAGAGCATCTGTTTGTCATTGGCCGCAACGCGATGTATCCCGTTGCCCTTGAAGGCGCGTTTAAATTTAAAGAGGTTGCCTACCAATATGCCAGCGCCTTTGCGGCAGGGGAACTCAAACACGGCCCGATTACGCTCGTTAATCCGCAACTCTCTGTTATCGCCTGCCTACCTTGGAACCAACATGCAGAGCGTATGCTTAGCAATTTGCAGGAAATTCGCGCCAATAAGGGTGAGTTATTCGTCTTATCGGATGGGCTGCTCGCTAATGCGGAGCGATTCAATGTAATCCGGATGCCAGGGGGATTAACTCATTTAGCCCCCATTACCTTTATCATTGCGCTACAGCTACTCGCCTATTACAGCGCAACACTACGCGGCAATAGCATTGACACACCTCGCAATCTGAGCAAAACATTCGCAACAGTCGAATGAGGTATACCACTAGATTCCCTGAGGAATAAAGCTCACAGAGCCATACCAAGACAGGTATCTATTTCTTTCCAGCGCAAAGCAAAAAGCCCAGCTCGGTTGAGCTGGGCTTTCTATTGGGTAGTCTGGCAATGACCTACTTTCACACGGGCAATCCGCACTATCATCGGCGCTGAGGCGTTTCACTGTCCTGTTCGGGATGGGAAGGAGTGGGACCACCTCGCTATGGTCACCAGACAAAACTGGGTGAGTTAACTGCTTACCCCATTGGGTTTGCAATCACTCGAAATCAATAGAAGAAGTAATCTTTATTCTCTGTCTTAAACAGTCTTTTTGGGTCAACTGTATCACGTCATATCAACGCGTCTCAGGTTATAGGATCAAGCCTCACGGGCAATTAGTATCGGTTAGCTTAACGTATTACTACGCTTCCACACCCGACCTATCAACGTCCTGGTCTCGAACGATCCTTTAGAGGTCTTAAAGACCTAGGGAAGTCTCATCTTGAGGCTAGTTTCGCGCTTAGATGCTTTCAGCGCTTATCTATTCCCGACTTAGCTACCCGGCAATGCCACTGGCGTGACAACCGGTACACCAGAGGTCAGTCCACTCCGGTCCTCTCGTACTAGGAGCAGCCCCCCTCAAACTTCCAACGCCCACTGCAGATAGGGACCAAACTGTCTCACGACGTTTTGAACCCAGCTCACGTACCACTTTAAATGGCGAACAGCCATACCCTTGGGACCGGCTACAGCCCCAGGATGTGATGAGCCGACATCGAGGTGCCAAACTCCGCCGTCGATGTGAACTCTTGGGCGGAATCAGCCTGTTATCCCCGGAGTACCTTTTATCCGTTGAGCGATGGCCCTTCCATTCAGAACCACCGGATCACTATGTCCTGCTTTCGCACCTGCTCGACTTGTCGGTCTCGCAGTTAAGCCGCCTTTTGCCATTACACTATCAGTACGATGTCCGACCGTACCTAGGCGACCTTCGAGCTCCTCCGTTACAATTTGGGAGGAGACCGCCCCAGTCAAACTGCCTACCATGCACGGTCCCCGATCCGGATAACGGACCTAGGTTAGAACCTCAAAGGGGTCAGGGTGGTATTTCAAGGACGGCTCCACAGAAACTGGCGTTCCTGCTTCAAAGCCTCCCACCTATCCTACACAAACCACTTCAAAGTCCAATGCAAAGCTACAGTAAAGGTTCACGGGGTCTTTCCGTCTAGCAGCGGGGAGATTGCATCTTCACAAACACTTCAACTTCGCTGAGTCTCGGGAGGAGACAGTAGGGCCATCGTTACGCCATTCGTGCGGGTCGGAACTTACCCGACAAGGAATTTCGCTACCTTAGGACCGTTATAGTTACGGCCGCCGTTTACTGGGACTTCAATCAAGAGCTTGCACCCCATCATTTAATCTTCCAGCACCGGGCAGGCGTCACACCGTATACATCCACTTTCGTGTTAGCACAGTGCTGTGTTTTTGATAAACAGTCGCAGCCCTCATTTCTCTGCGGCCTCATTGGGCTCCAGTTGTACACCTTCACCTACTAGAGGCACACCTTCTCCCGAAGTTACGGTGTCAATTTGCCGAGTTCCTTCTCCCGAGTTCTCTCAAGCACCTTAGAATTCTCATCCTACCCACCTGTGTCGGTTTGCGGTACGGTTCGATATTAGCTGAAGCTTAGTGGCTTTTCTTGGAAGCAGGGTATCGCTCACTTCGTCTACAAGTAGACTCGTCATCACGCCTCAGTGTTAAAGCAGCCCGGATTTGCCTAAGCCACACACCTACACGCTTAAACCAACTCTTCCAACCGTTGGCTGAGGTAACCTTCTCCGTCCCCACATCGCACTAATACCAAGTACAGGAATATTAACCTGTTTCCCATCGACTACGCATTTCTGCCTCGCCTTAGGGGCCGACTCACCCTGCGCCGATGAACGTTGCGCAGGAAACCTGGGGTTTTCGGTGAGGGGGCTTTTCACCCCCTTTATCGCTACTCATGTCAGCATTCGCACTTCTGATACCTCCAGCATCCTTCTCAAGACACCTTCACAGGCTTACAGAACGCTCCTCTACCATATGTACATCGTACATATCCGCGTCTTCGGTTATCAATTTGAGCCCCGTTACATCTTCCGCGCAGGACGACTCGACCAGTGAGCTATTACGCTTTCTTTAAATGATGGCTGCTTCTAAGCCAACATCCTGGCTGTCTATGCCTTCCCACCTCGTTTTCCACTTAATTGATCATTTGGGACCTTAGACGGCGGTCTGGGTTGTTTCCCTCTTGTCCCAGGACGTTAGCACCCCAGGACTGTCTCCCATGCTCGCACTTGACGGTATTCAGAGTTTGCCATGGTTTGGTAAGTCGCGATGACCCCCTAGCCATAACAGTGCTTTACCCCCGTCAGTGATACATGAGGCACTACCTAAATAGTTTTCGAGGAGAACCAGCTATTTCCAAGTTTGTTTAGCCTTTCACCCCTAGCCACAGCTCATCCCCTGACTTTGCAACGTCAGTGGGTTCGGACCTCCAGTGCGTGTTACCGCACCTTCATCCTGGCCATGGCTAGATCACTTGGTTTCGGGTCTACGCCCAGCAACTATGCGCCCTATTCGGACTCGGTTTCCCTACGCCTCCCCTATTTGGTTAAGCTTGCTACTGAACGTAAGTCGCTGACCCATTATACAAAAGGTACGCAGTCACAGAACAAGTCTGCTCCCACTGTTTGTATGCATCCGGTTTCAGGTTCTATTTCACTCCCCTCCCGGGGTTCTTTTCGCCTTTCCCTCACGGTACTGGTTCACTATCGGTCGATGATGAGTATTTAGCCTTGGAGGATGGTCCCCCCATCTTCAAACAGGATTTCTCGTGTCCCGCCTTACTTATCGTACGCTTAGTACCACAATTGTGTTTTCATATACGGGGCTATCACCCACTATGGCCGGACTTTCCATTCCGTTCTATTAACACGACTGTTATCACGTACAGGCTCTTCCCATTTCGCTCGCCACTACTTTGGGAATCTCGGTTGATTTCTTTTCCTGCGGTTACTTAGATGTTTCAGTTCACCGCGTTCGCTCTACATCACCTATGTATTCAGTGATGAGTGACCCAAAAGGGCCGGGTTTCCCCATTCGGAAATCGTGGGATCAAAGCACTTTGCCAGCTCCCCCACGCTTATCGCAGGCTATCACGTCCTTCGTCGCCTATCATCGCCAAGGCATCCACCAGATGCACTTATTCGCTTGATCCTATAACCTCAAACACGTTTTACCGTATCATCGGTTTAGAGTATCGGTATTTACGACTTGTTGAATGAGTTCTCACGTCATTCAACGCTGATCTTTCGATCAGAGATACAATCAACCCAATTTATTTACTGTTCACACCAAGTTGCCTTGATGCTCACATTGTTTAATTAGGAGATATTACTTCTTCTATTTTGTTAAAGAACGATACAGATGCCAAAGGCATTCTGATTTAAGAAACCAGAACAAAATAAACAAACCAGAATAAATCTGCTTGCTCACTGAATTCTGAACTCTTGTGATTGGTGGAGGATGACGGGATCGAACCGACGACCCCCTGCTTGCAAAGCAGGTGCTCTCCCAACTGAGCTAATCCCCCAATCTGGCATTACAAAGCTGTTTCCACTGATGAATCAATGGTGGGTCAAGCTGGAATCGAACCAGCGACCCCCGCCTTATCAAGACGGTGCTCTAACCGACTGAGCTACTGACCCAGCTTTTGTCTTCACTAGATCATCTCTAACTTCGCGATTACTTTTAGATAATCTACGCCGCCAGAGCTACTGACCCAGCTTCCAACCAAGTCCGTAACCCTGCAATGAATTGCTTCATTGCTCAGCTACTTTCTCTGTATCTTCAAACTCTACAGCCGATGAGTGTGAGTACTTGACCCGAAGGTCTTTTCTCTTGAAAGGAGGTGATCCAGCCGCAGGTTCCCCTACGGCTACCTTGTTACGACTTCACCCCAGTCATGAATCCCACCGTGGTAAGCGGCCTCCTTACGGTTAGCCTACCTACTTCTGGTGAAACCCACTCCCATGGTGTGACGGGCGGTGTGTACAAGGCCCGGGAACGTATTCACCGCGACATGCTGATCCGCGATTACTAGCGATTCCGACTTCATGCACTCGAGTTGCAGAGTGCAATCCGGACTACGATCGGTTTTGTGAGATTGGCACCCCCTCGCGGGTTAGCGACCCTCTGTACCGACCATTGTATGACGTGTGAAGCCCTGGTCATAAGGGCCATGAGGACTTGACGTCATCCCCACCTTCCTCCGGTTTGTCACCGGCAGTCCCACTAAAGTGCTCAACTGAATGGTAGCAACTAGTGGCAAGGGTTGCGCTCGTTGCGGGACTTAACCCAACATCTCACGACACGAGCTGACGACAGCCATGCAGCACCTGTGTTACGGTTCCCGAAGGCACTCCTCTATCTCTAAAGGATTCCGTACATGTCAAGACCAGGTAAGGTTTTTCGCGTTGCATCGAATTAATCCACATCATCCACCGCTTGTGCGGGCCCCCGTCAATTCCTTTGAGTTTTAGTCTTGCGACCGTACTCCCCAGGCGGTCTACTTCACGCGTTAGCTGCGTTACTAAGCTCCGAAAAGCCCAACAACTAGTAGACATCGTTTAGGGCGTGGACTACCAGGGTATCTAATCCTGTTTGCTCCCCACGCTTTCGTGCATGAGTGTCAGTATCAGCCCAGGGGGTTGCCTTCGCCATCGGTGTTCCTCCACATCTCTACGCATTTCACTGCTACACGTGGAATTCCACCCCCCTCTGCCGTACTCTAGTTAGCCAGTTCACAATGCAATTCCCAAGTTGAGCTCGGGGATTTCACATCGTGCTTAACAAACCACCTGCGCACGCTTTACGCCCAGTAATTCCGATTAACGCTTGGACCCTACGTATTACCGCGGCTGCTGGCACGTAGTTAGCCGGTCCTTATTCTTCAGGTACTCTCATCCCCGGTGGGTATTAGCCACAAGGATTTGCTCCCTGACAAAAGCGCTTTACAACCCGAAGGCCTTCTTCACGCACGCGGCATTGCTGGATCAGGCTTGCGCCCATTGTCCAAGATTCCCCACTGCTGCCTCCCGTAGGAGTCTGGACCGTGTCTCAGTTCCAGTGTGGCGGATCGTCCTCTAAGACCCGCTACTGATCGTTGCCTTGGTAGGCCTTTACCCCACCAACTAGCTAATCAGCCATCGGCCGCTCCAATAACAAGAGGTCTTGCGATCCCCCTCTTTCCCCCGTAGGGCGTATGCGGTATTAGCTATCCTTTCGGATAGTTATCCCCCATTACTGGGTACGTTCCGATGTATTACTCACCCGTTCGCCACTCGCCACCAGACCGAAGTCCGTGCTGCCGTTCGACTTGCATGTGTAAAGCATGCCGCCAGCGTTCAATCTGAGCCAGGATCAAACTCTTTCGTTTAATCTCTGCTATTTTTACTACTTGGCTTGTACTTCAATACTCAAAGAAAGAAACGAGATGAACAATTAAGTTCGTCTTGTTTATTTCCTATCATCTGAGTGCAAGCACTTGTTTCGACTTACGAATCAAGCACTCACACTCATCGGCTGTAATTTGTTAAAGATCGTTGCGAGACACTGTGAAACTTGTTTTGTTTCGCTGCGTCATCAGCAGAGAGGCCGAACTATACCCACCGCCTTGAAACCCGTCAACACCTATCGACAAAGAAAAGCGAAGAAAGGTGATAAGTCTATGATTTTTTGGCGAGTAA
Source organism: Chitinibacter sp. SCUT-21 (assembly GCA_041874755.1). Taxonomy (NCBI): domain Bacteria; kingdom Pseudomonadati; phylum Pseudomonadota; class Betaproteobacteria; order Neisseriales; family Chitinibacteraceae; genus Chitinibacter; species Chitinibacter sp. SCUT-21. The sequence continues at coordinate 2,711,428 of CP102611.1, read as the reverse complement.
TTCGAGCATTCTGGCGGCCATTCCGGAGTGCTCTTTTTTTACTTCAGCCGATTGCTGATACTTTTCCGACAGTCGCCCAGTGAAATGCACGTCGCCCGGTGACATTTCATCCAAGAATCGGCTTGGTCGCGTAATTTGCCATTCGCCGGCACGTCGGCGCTTGCTACAATAAGTAATAGTTAAGCTACGCTGTGCACGCGTAATACCTACATACATTAAGCGACGTTCTTCTTCGACCATGCCCGATTCGATTGAATTTTGGTGCGGTAAGATTTCTTCTTCGCAACCAATCAAAAATACATGCGGATACTCCAAGCCTTTGCTGGCGTGCAAAGTCGATAGCCGCACCGCGTCGACTTCTTCTTCGTCGCGCCCTTCTAGCATCGTGATAATCGCAATCGTCTGCACGATTTCGATCAGGTTCTTGCCGTCTTCTTCGCCCTTCTTATGAATCCAGCCGGCCAAGTCCAGAATACTTTTCCATTTATTCTCGGCTGGTTTTTGCTCTTCGGTGTCGTAGAGCCATGCTTCGTAATCAATTGCGCCGAGCAACTCTTGCAAGAGCTGGCCTGCAGGCTCGCGTTCGGCGCGTGATTGCAGTTTGCCGATGAAATTACAGAAGGTATGCAGCATCTCATTTTGCGCGGGCTGGACTTGATGAATAAACCCCTCCTCGTATACCGCTGCAAATAAAGAAATATGCCGGCTAGCAGCATATGCCCCTAGCTTTTCCAAAGTGACATTGCCAATACCGCGTTTGGGCGTGGTGACGGCGCGAATAAATGCCGGATCGTCGTTCTCGTTGGCGATCAAACGCAGATAGGCCAAGATGTCTTTAATCTCAGCGCGATCAAAAAAGCTTTCACCCGCTGCCATCACATACGGGATTTTGTCGTTGCGCAGCTGCGCCTCGACAATCCGCGCCTGAAAATTGCCGCGATATAAAATCGCATAATCTTTATACGAAGTGCGATTGAGTAACATATGCTGGCGCAAGCGATCGGCGACGCATTTAGCTTCATCTTCGTCGCTCTTGGTTTCGACAACCTTAATCAGATCGCCCTCTCCCAAATCCGACCACAGTTTTTTCTCGAATAATTTCGGGTTATTGCCGATCACCGCGTTGGCACAGCGCAAGATGCGTGCGACAGAACGATAGTTTTGCTCGAGTTTAATCACTTCCAGCTTCGGAAAATCGGTTTTCAGCAGATTCAAATTTTCAACGTTCGCGCCACGCCACGCATAAATACTCTGGTCGTCGTCCCCCACCGCAGTGAAATAGCCGGTAACGTCGGTCAACAGCTTCACCAATTGATATTGCGTGGTGTTGGTGTCTTGGTATTCGTCGATCAATAAATAGCGCAGTTTATGGCGCCATTTTTTCAGCACTTCTTCGTTGTCTTCAAATAAATCGACCGGCAGACGAATCAAATCGTCAAAGTCAACCGCTTGGTACGCGTACAAAGTGTCTTGATAAGCTCGGTAAATCTTCGCCAGTTGCAGCTCGCCTTCCGACGTGGCCATCGCCATCGCTTGATCGGGCGAAATTCGGTCGTTTTTCAGCATTGAGATATGACTGACCGTTTGGCGGATTAGCGCCTTATCGGTGGTGACCAATTGATCGGCAATAATCTTGCTCGCGTCGGCCGAATCCAGAATCGAAAATTTGGGTTTATAGCCCAAGTGCGGCGCTTCTTCGCGCAGGATTTTCATTCCCAAGCTGTGGAAGGTCGACACCGTTAGCCCGCGCAAACGCTCGGGTGGCAGCAAAGTGGCCACTCGTTCCGACATTTCGCGCGCGGCTTTATTAGTAAAGGTAATCGCCGCAATATTGCGCGCATCCATGCCCGCCGTTTCGATCAGATACGCAATTTTTTGCGTAATCACCCGCGTTTTGCCTGAACCAGCACCAGCCAAGACCAGGCAAGGGCCAGATAAATATTGCACAGCGGCACGTTGGGGGGCGTTCAGTAGATGCAACATCAGTGGCAATAACTTTGTGACGATCAAGAAGGCGCAAATGGTATCACGTCACCAAACTGCAACGCAGGTCGGCTGACACTTGGCGCGTAGTAAGAATTAGATTACAACCTAAACTATTCCTTGGCTTAACAGTTGATCATGACAGAATCCAACTTATCACCGGTGCGCAAACAAGATTTGCAAATCGGCGTGCCACTCCCCTACCCCATTTACGATGGCCAAGGATTATTATTGCTCAGCGCTGGGCAGACTATTCAAAATAGGAAGCAACTGGAATTAATCGGCCAGCAGGGTTTATTTCGTAACCCGCTTTGGCACGATAGCTCAATGCGTGCGCAAACACGCACAGCGGTACAGGCAGAAACGCCATTAAATTACGCCCCAGCCAAAAAGCAGCCCAAAGCTGCACGGCATTTTGCCCAAGTTAAACTGCCGCCAAATTCGACCTTGCACGTACAATCCTTGGGCGACCCACTCAAACCCAAAGCTTCGGTTAAATTAATTGGCTGGCTGGAAAAAACGGGGGTTTTGATTAGCACATTGAATCAACAGGGCGCGATTTTGCCGTTTCGCGAGGGTGAAACGTTGCAGCTTAAAACGATCGCGGGCAAAGACGTAATCAGTTTTCGCGGCATCGTGAACAAAGTGTGTTTTACCCCCTTTCCGTATCTACATTTAAGCTGGCCTGAGCAGCTCGAAATTCATCAACTACGCAATAGTTTTCGCGTGAACACCAATTTGATTGTGAGTATTAGCGGCGAGCAGCTAAACACTACCCCCGCAAAAATCACCAACCTATCGGCGAGCGGTGCCATGCTTGAGGGAGGCAATTTGCAATTGGAGGCGGAGCAAAAAATCCAGATCGCGCTACGCCTACCCGCCGCAGGTGACGACCACACCATGACAATCGCCGCTACCGTGCGTAATTGTCATATCGATCCACCAGCGGTCACTGCGCAGTTTGGGATTGAATTTGACAAGCTCCCACTTGCCGAGCGGCTGGTACTCGAGCACTTTATTTATCACTCGCTGCTCGAACACTAGGGCATTCCCACTAAGGCAAATCCAAATATGGATCGAAGGGCAATACCCTAACGCCCAGGCGGTGGCATCATCGTTTTACTACGGTAATCACACACATCGTTCACCACGCAGCGCCAGCACTCCGGCTTGCGCGCTTTGCAGATATAACGCCCGTGCAAAATCAGCCAATGATGCGCGTTCAGCAAGAATTCTTTCGGCGTCACCTTGAGCAATTTATCTTCCACCGCGCGCACATCCTTGCCCGGCGCCAGCCCCGTGCGATTACCAAGGCGGAAAATATGCGTATCGACCGCAATCGTTGGCACGCCAAACGCGGTATTGAGCACCACATTCGCCGTTTTGCGGCCAACACCTGGCAAGGCCTCGAGGCTTTCTCGGTCGCGTGGCACGTCGCCGCCGTGCTGCTCAATCAAAATGCGACAGGTTTCGAGCAGATGCTTGGCTTTGCTGCGATATAAACCGATGGTATTGATGTAGGACTCAAGCCCTTCTTGGCCTAGCGCCAGAATCCCCGCAGGGGTATTGGCCACCGGAAATAGAATTTTGGTCGCTTTATTGACACCGACATCGGTCGCCTGCGCCGATAGCAGCACGGCGGTCAGCAATTCAAACGGCGTTGTGTAATTGAGTTCAGTCGTCGGATTCGGGTCTAACTCGGCAAGACGAGCATAAAAAGTATGGCGGGTTTGTTTATTCATTCTGGCAGCAGATCAGACAGGCAAGCCGTGAATATGGCAGCAAGTAGCGGCCAGAACAAGACTTAACAGCGCACAAGCGGCAGAAAAAACCCGCGGTTTGGCCGCGGGCGACGATCAAGCAAGGCGCATGCAGCTCAAGTCAATTTGAATTGCGCCACTAAGCGATCCAATTCTGCGGCGCTTTGCTGTAAATCGTTGGATAGCTGCGCATTTTGCTCGGCATGGTGATTATTTTGCTCGGCCATACGCGCAATTTGCTCGACGTTTTGCGCCACCGCGTGGCTGGCATTTTTTTGCTCGTACATCGCGGTATTAATTTCATCCGCGGCATTGAGCTCGGCCAAACTACTATCGCGAATATGCGCCAAAGAACCAGTAGCTTCGCTCACGCGACTGCTGCCGCGCTGCATTTCTTCACGCGCTAAATCCATCCCTTGCGCAGCCGCATCGGTATCGCGGCGAATAGTATCAACCAAGCGGGTAATTTCACCAGTCGATAGCGCCGTGCGTTCGGCCAATTTACGCACCTCATCAGCGACCACGGCAAAACCGCGCCCCTGCTCACCAGCACGCGCCGCTTCAATTGCGGCATTGAGCGCCAACAAATTGGTTTGTTCGGCAATTTCTTTAATCACCTGCACAATACGGCCAATTTCGACTGAATGGCCTTTCATGCTGTCCACCGTGCCAGCCAACTGCTCCAAATTACCCGATAGCTCGGTTATTTCGTGCAGCACGCTTTGCATTAATTGCTGGCCTTGATCAACTTCAGTCTGTGCCGTTTTGGCTTGCTGCACCGACGAAGCCGCATGCTCGGATACAGAGGCGATGCTCACGCTCATTTGCTCGATTGCTGCCGCCATTGCGCCCGAGGCATTCGCTTGCTCACGTGACGATGCAACGACCTCTTGTGCATTGCGGGTTAATTGCTGCGCAGAGTTCGCCACTTTGTCCGCATTTTGTCGAATTTGCTGAATTAGGCTGCGCAAACTCGTTCCCATGGTATTAAAACTATGAGCCACATCAGCTAATTCATCGTGTACCGATAAATTCACTTCACGGCTTAAATTACCCTGCGCAAATTGTTCGCTTTCGGCTCGTAACTGAGATACCGCGCCCTGAATAGACAGATAGGCCCCAACAAAGAAATAGCTCGCCAGCAACAAGGTTACAATCGTGAGCCCCAATACAATAAAACGTTCCCGCTCATAACGAGCCTCCCGTGCATCCAGTGTTTGCACCACACCAGCAAAAACCAAATCCGAGAATTGATTCAGTGACTCAATCCGCTCGGTCAGGCGGGCAAAATGCACCTTAGGGTCGGCAGCAACGGCTTCACTTGAAAATGTGGTCAAAATATATTGCTGATCACTTTGCAGCGCGGCTCCCAAACCTTTGGCCTGATTGAGCAAATCACTAAAATCGGTACGCGCCAATTTATGAGCCGCCATTTCCCCCTGATAACCCAACATTCCCGCCAAAGCGCCCATTTGCAACTGCTCTTGATGCGTTGCCGTTTGCGCCGTCGCCAAGCGCGCGCCAATGCCACGCGCTTTACCCAGTGCCTCCTCCAAGGGGAGTAAATGGCTGAAATAGGTGTCTTGCAAATAATAGCTATTACTTTCGGGATCGAGCGCCAGCGTTGAATAGTGCGAAATATCCGACATCATTTGCATTAGCTGCACGATCACCGCGGTGTGCTTGGCAAAATTATCGCCGGGTTTTTCTGATTTCCACGCCCCCAAAACGGCTTCGAGTGCTGGTTTGGCCGTAGCCCAACCCGCGACAACTTCTTTGAGTGACGTATCACTCAACACAGTATCCAAGTCTTGCACTGCCTGCTGTAATTTTTTTTCCGACTCGGCAATCGCCGGCGCAAAATCAGTCTTCCCCTGCAAGAAGGATGTGGTTAGCCCACGGTGTTTTTGCGCCTCTTCAATCACCACCCGCGCCTTCGCGGTAATCGCCAAACCTTCTTTTTCAGCTGCAATAATCGCCAAATTTTCATTATTCTCAATGACTAAGCGGCTCAGCATATAAAAAGTTGGTACCGCAAAAATCAGCGCAATTAGCATAAATTTATGGGCAAAGCGCAGGCGAGACAGCAATTGAATGGCGGGAAGAAATAAAGCGCGCATCAGACTGAACTCCTATTGGCAATACAACCAGTGTAGAAGTCAGTTAGCTGAAATTAAAGGATGGATTTGTGGCAATGCAGCAATTTTTGGTGCTAGTTTGTGCATCGCGCGGCGGTTTTTTTGCGATTGCATGGCCTGCTGGCGCAGGCGGTAAACCGGCGGTTTCGCCCGCCGGACGAATCAGGGGCAGTCTTGCCTTGCCCCTGATAACCCTAACGCACCCGATCGCCGCGAAACCCCGCTTGAAAAAGCCACGGCGAGGCGCCGCTTCAACTCGCCACGCGCTAACGTCGCGTGGCTCAAACAAATCGCGGCTTAAAACCTCGCCATAACTTTTTCAAGCGGCGCGGCTCAAACGGGCTTTCCGTTCTCATCAACAGTATGGGTATATCTACAAAAACCAATCAATAAATAACCTTTATGGAAATACCAAGGCATGTATATACCACAATCGTCGTTCTTCACATTTCCCCCTGTCATCAAGCCGAGTGAGGAACAAGCGGTTCGGGGTTTCGGCGAGGACTGTTTGAGGCCGCAGGCCGAGTTCCGCAGCCGCCGAATCGATTGTCCGCAGCGAGGGCATTTTGCGCAGCAAAACTTGATGAGGGGTCGCCTTTGGGGTGAAGGGGTATTTGGCGAAGCAAATACCCCTTCCCGTTAGCGAGGCGGAACGCGCAGTGAAAACATCGCGCCAACGGCGCAGAAAATCGATCAACCAACGTAGGGCGGGTTAGCCGCAGGCGTAACCCGCCAATATGGCGATAAATCCAAGTTGCAGATCAGCGCGGGTTGATAAACCCAACCCGCCCTACACGACTACAGAGCTACACATAGGCACGTATATACAACGATGGTTGAGCGATGGTTTTGAATTCCCCTTTCATCAAGCCGAGCGAGGAACAAGCGGTTCGGGGTTTCGGCGAGGACTGTTTGAGGCCGCAGGCCGAGTTCCGCAGCCGCCGAATCGATTGTCCGCAGCGAGGGCATTTTGCGCAGCAAAACTTGATGAGGGGTCGCCTTTGGGGTGAAGGGGTATTTGGCGAAGCAAATACCCCTTCCCGTTAGCGCGGCGGAACGCGCAGTGAAAACATCGCGCCAACGGCGCAAAAAATAGATCAACCAACATAGGGCGGGTTAGCCGCAGGCGTAACTAGCCAACATGGCGATAAATCCAAGTTGTTGATCAGCGCGGGTTGATAAACCCAACCCGCCCTACACGGCTGAATCAAATTGCCATTGAAGTTAGTCCACGCCTAAAATGGATCGCTAATACTATTACTGCGAATAAAAGAAATGATGGTTAGCAATTATGAGTACCGAACTGAGGGCACTCCAGAACAGGAATACCTTATATTTTCGAAAGCATATTTAAGTGCAGCTATAGCAATCATCGAAGATTTAGAAAAAAAACCAGAGAAATACAATTATGCTCATGCAGCAACTGCAGCTTTCAATCTAAGGCTTGGCACCGAACTTTTTCTCAAAGCCGCAATTATAAAAAAAGACAAAGAATTCAAAAAACTAAATCACTCGATAAACTCATTGGCTCGGACGTATAGAAAACTATACCCCGATAGCTTCTTCCACGTAGATCTCCCATTCGAAAACAAATTCGCGGGTTTTATTGAGGAAAATCTAGAAACGCTTGTCAAGCAAGCTGACCAACAACATCCAACAGATCAAATATTAAGGTATCCAAGACACAAAGATGGTTCACACTGGAACACGCTAATGGCGTTCAATTTAGAAACCCTAAAAGAGCAAAGCATCATGCATTCTGCAAAAATTGACGAGCTAAGCAACATTATCTTTAAATAAAAAAGCGACCTTCCGGTCGCTTTTTTATTAATCAATCCAATTACATCTCTTCCAACACCGCAATACCCAACAAACTCAAGCCCGCCTTCATCGTCCGTGCGGTCAATGCCGCAATCGCCAAGCGGCTGTCGCGCACTGCGCCCTCGGCTGACAAGATTGGGCATGCTTCGTAGAAGCGTGAGAATTGCTGCGCGAGGGCAAACAAGTAGCTGCACAATTGGTGCGGCTGGCAGGTGTCCGACACAAAAGCGATCACTTCGTCAAACTGCGCCAATTGCAGCGCCAGTTGTTTTTCCGCTGGCTCGCTGATGACGATCTCGGCGTTCGCATTGTAGTCGCCGACTTTGCGGAAGACTGAGGCGACGCGCGTGTAGCTGTATTGCAGGTACGGCGCGGTGTTGCCTTCGAAGGCCAGCATCGTGTCCCAGTTGAAGATGTAATCGCTGGTGCGGTTTTTTGATAGATCGGCGTACTTCACCGCGCCGATACCAACGGCCTGCGCAATACTGCGACGGGTATCCTCAGCTAGATCAGGGTTTTTCTGGCTTACCAGCGCATACGCACGTTCAACAGCTTCGTCGAGCAATTCAACCAATTTCACCGTGTCGCCAGAGCGGGTTTTAAACGGTTTGCCGTCTTCGCCCATCATCGTGCCAAACGCCACGTGTTCCAGCGCCATGTCGGCGGGTGCGAAGCCGGCTTTGCGGCTCAGCGTGAACAATTGCTGGAAGTGCAGGCTTTGGCGCGCGTCAACCACGTACACCACACGTTTCAAGTCCAGCGTACGGTGACGGTAGCGCACGGCGGCAAGGTCAGTCGTCGCGTACAGGAAGCCACCATCTTTTTTCTGGATAATCATCGCTTGCGCTTCGCCTTCCGGATTTTTGAATTCCGGCAGGAACACCACTTGCGCGCCTTGGCTCTCTTCCAACAGGCCTGCGGCTTTCAAATCCGACACGACAACGGGCAAGTCGTCGTTGTACGCCGACTCGCCGCGTACAGCGGCCAGATCAAGACCGACGCCGAGCTTGTCGTAAACCGCTTGGCAATGATGCATTGAGACTTCAACAAACTGCTTCCACAGTGCCAACACTTCTGGATCGCCACCTTGCAGTTTCACCACGTAATTACGCGCGGTATCGGCAAAAGCGGCGTCTTCGTCAAAACGTACTTTGGATTTGCGGTAGAAATTTTCCAGATCGGCCAGTTCCAAATCGGCGTCGCCCGACTGACGCGTTTCAACCAGATACGCAACCAACATGCCGAACTGCGTGCCCCAATCGCCAACGTGATTGCAACGCTGAACGTCGTGGCCGGCGAATGCCAGCACACGCGCAATCGCGTCGCCGATAATCGTTGAGCGCAAATGGCCTACGTGCATTTCTTTGGCCAAGTTCGGCGATGAATACTCAACCATCACCTTTTGCGGCGCGGGTTTATTGATGCCGAGCGCGTCGTCGTTACGCGCGGCTTCAAGGCGCTGCGCGAGGAAAGACGGCGCGAGGTGAATATTGATAAAGCCGGGGCCGGCGATTTCAACTTTGTCGGCGATGCCAGCCAAATCCAGGGCAGCAACGACTTTGGTCGCCAGCTCGCGCGGATTGGTTTTGGCCGCTTTGGCGGCGCCCATCACGCCATTGGCTTGAAAATCGCCAAATTCGGGTTTGCCCGACGGCTGAATCACCGCTGGTGCGCCAGCAGCGCCCGCGGCAGCCAAGGCGGCTTCAACGCGTTGCGCGAGAAGTTGAGAAATCGTTAAGTTTGCAGTGGTTTGGGTCATAAATGCGCCTAAAGCTGGATCTGTGCGGGCTCGAACAAGGCCGGATCAATCACGGCGGCGAGCCAAAGGGTCTATTGTACCTGCTTGTGCCTTAAGCTCAAAAAACCGAGTCAAAATAAAGCCATTCAACTTTTGTAAAGTAAATATGCCAAACCGATATGCGCAGATTGTGCAAGGTTTGTGTCATCACTGCGTATTACAATAGGATCAAGCCCCACTCTAGCGCAGGAGAATGAATGCACCACGATACCCCTTTATTGACGACACTGGTGTTAGGTTTGGGACTGGCTTACCTGTTTGGCATGCTGACTCAACGTTGTCGTATGCCGCCGCTAATTGGTTATTTATGTGCCGGGATTATTGTTGGCCCGTATACACCCGGCCCTGTTGCCGACCCAGCACTAGCCACCGAGCTGGCCGAAATAGGCGTGATTTTGCTGATGTTTGGCGTGGGGCTGCATTTTTCGATCAAAGATTTAATGAGCGTCAAACGCATTGCGGTGCCGGGAGCGATTTTGCAAATCGCGTGCGCCACGCTGCTGGGCATGGCCTTGGCGTGGTTTATGGGCTGGCCTTGGGGTCAAGGTCTGGTGTTTGGCTTGGCGTTGTCGGTCGCCAGCACCGTCGTGCTACTGAAAGCGCTGCAAAAATACGAATTAGAGCACACACCACAAGGCCGCATTGCGATTGGCTGGTTGATTGTCGAAGATTTGGCCATGGTGCTGATTTTAGTTTTGCTACCGGCGATGGCCGGATTGCTTGGCGGCAATACCAGCGCCAGCAGTGGCGAGCAAAGCTTGGGCATGTTGCTATTAACAACGATGAGCAAGGTCGCCGCCTTTGTCGCGTTTATGCTGATTATTGGTCGCCGTGTCATTCCGTGGGTGCTGGAAAAAACCGTGTGGACCGGTAGCCGCGAGTTGTTTCGCCTGGGCGTTTTGGCGATTGCCTTGGGCGTCGCCTACGGCGCATCGCATTTATTTGGCGTCTCTTTCGCGCTCGGCGCTTTCTTTGCCGGCATGGTCTTGGCCGAATCGGAGTTTAGCCATCGCGCCGCCGAAGAATCGCTACCGCTACGCGATGCGTTTGCCGTGCTGTTTTTTGTTTCGGTCGGCATGTTGTTCGACCCGAGCATTATTGTTGAACAACCGTTGGCGCTGATCGCCACCGTGCTGGTTATCGTCGTCGGCAAATCACTCGCGGCGTGGGGTATTGTGCGTGTCTATGGCTATAACAACGCCGTTGCCAGCACGATCGCCGCCAGTTTGGCGCAAATCGGCGAATTTTCGTTTATTTTGGCAACCTTGGGTTTGTCGCTAGGGCTGTTAAATGCCGATGCCAATGCGCTGATTATTGCTGGCGCGCTGATTTCAATCTTGATCAATCCACCGCTATTTTCGATTTTAAATCGCTTAATACCCGATGGTAGTAATACTTCGAAGACAAGCTAAAATCTAGCTTTGGAAGCAATACCCAGATAATCTAGGCAATAAAAAAAGCGCCCGAAGGCGCTTTTTTTATTGGCGTAGCAAGGCTTATTTCACCAAAGCTTTCGCACGCGCTACTACGTTTTCTACCGTGAAGCCGAAGTGTTTGAACAACAACGGCGCTGGCGCTGACTCACCGAAGGTGTCGATGCCGATCACATCGCCTTCGAGGCCAACGTATTTGCGCCAGAAGTCGCTGGTGCCCGCTTCAACCGCCAAACGCACTACGCCGGCTGGCAACACTGAAGCTTTGTACGCTGCGTCTTGTTTGTCGAACACATTGGTGCTTGGCATAGAAACCACGCGCGCTGCGATACCTTCAGCAGCCAGTGCGTCGAACGCTTTCACCGCCAGATCCAACTCAGAACCGGTGGCTAGCAATACCACTTTTGGATTGGCCGCATCACGCAATACATAGCCGCCGCGTTTGATGTTGGCGATTTGCTCTTCAGTGCGCGCTTGAAAAGCCAAGTTTTGACGGCTGAAGATCAATGAAGATGGTGTAGTGCGTTGTTCGATCGCATCAGCCCAAGCCACCACTGATTCAACGGTATCAGCTGGACGCCATACGTTCATGTTCGGGATGCAACGCAGCGTTTGCAATTGCTCAACTGGCTGGTGTGTTGGACCATCTTCGCCCAAGCCGATTGAATCGTGCGTGTAAACGAAGATATTGTTGGTTTTCATCAGCGCAGCCATACGCACCGCGTTCAATGCGTATTCGCAGAACATCAGGAAGGTGCCGCCGAATGGACGGAAACCGCCGTGCAGTACCAAGCCATTCATGATGTGGCTCATACCGAATTCACGTACACCGTAGCTGATGTGGTTGCCGCTAATTTGGCCGTTTTCAACTTTCAAGCTGCTCGAGCCTTTCCAGTTGGTCAAGTTAGAGCCAGTCAAGTCAGCCGAACCGCCGAGCATTTCTGGCAAGTTTGGCGCGAAAGCTTGAATTGCGTTTTGGCTGGCTTTACGCGTAGCGATGGTTTCAGCTTTGCTGTTCGCTTCCGCAACGGCAGTTTTCACCAGATCTTGCCAGTTTGCTGGCAAGTCGCCTTTCATGCGACGAGTGAACTCAGCCGCTTCAGCTGGGAATTGCGCTGCGTATTTCGCAAACAATGCATTCCACTCGGCTTCAGCTGCAGCACCAGCGGCTTTTTTGTCCCAACCTGCGTACACGTCAGCCGGGATTTCGAATGGCGCGTGTGGCCAGCCAATCGCTTCGCGCGTCAGAGCGATTTCAGCGTCGCCCAATGGTGCGCCGTGGCAATCGTGGCTAGCGGCTTTGTTTGGCGAGCCTTTACCGATGATGGTTTTGCAGCAAATCAGTGTTGGTTTATTGCTTTCCGCTTTGGCGGCAACAATCGCAGCGTTGAGTGCGTCAACGTCGTGGCCATCTACGCCAGCAATCACGTGCCAGCCGTATGATTCAAAACGTTTTGGCGTATCGTCAGTGAACCAGCCTTCAACGTGGCCATCAATTGAAATGCCGTTGTCGTCCCAGAACGCGATCAGCTTGCCCAAGCCCCAAGTACCGGCCAAAGCGCACGCTTCGTGAGAGATACCTTCCATCAAGCAACCGTCGCCCAAGAACACATACGTGTGGTGGTCAACGATATCCAGACCCGGTTTATTAAATTGCGCCGCCAGCAGTTTTTCTGCCAAAGCGAAACCCACGGCGTTGGTGATACCTTGACCCAATGGACCAGTCGTTGTTTCTACGCCTGGCGTGTAGTGAACTTCTGGGTGGCCTGGCGTTTTTGAGTGGAATTGACGGAAATTTTTGATGTCATCCATCGATACATCAAAACCAGTGAGGTGCAGCAGCGCATATTGCAGCATTGAGCCATGGCCGTTCGATTGCACAAAGCGATCACGGTTAGCCCAAGCTGGGTTTTGCGGGTTAAAGCGCATATGGCCACCCCACAACGCCAGACCAATTTCAGCCATCCCCATCGGTGCGCCTGGGTGACCTGAATTGGCTTTTTGCACAGCGTCCATCGCCAGTGCGCGAATTGCATTTGCTAAGTCAGTACGCGTTGCTGCCATCACTGTATTCCTTATTGTATGAAAACGAATTCCTTGCTGCGCCACAGTGTGTCTGAAATTCTGTCGCGAACCAAGGTAAAAATGGGTGCTGCATTATCGCCGAGCCTAAGGCCAGTGGCATAGGGGCTAGATAAAAAAACTACACGCCCGCATTGTAAAATACGGGCGTGAGCGTGATGTTGCGGAAAAACAAAATTTCATGAAAGGAATTTAGCGTTTATTCGAGTACATAGGTGCCGGGTGCGTCGCACAACTTCGTATGTTTACGGCTCGATAATTTTGGCTTCACTTGATTGCCCGAATAAGGCTTGAGCCATTCCACCCAATTGGGCCACCACGAGCCCGCCACCTGCTCTTTACCCTCAATCCACTCATCCGCGCTTTGCTGCTTAGCGGGTTCGCCCTGCCAGTAGCTGCGCTTACATTTTGGCCCCGGTGGATTGATGATGCCGATGATGTGCCCCGAGGTGGAGAGCGTAAATTGCACTGGGCCTGACACTCGATCAGCCAGAGTAAAGGTTTGCTTCCATGGTGCGATGTGATCTTCTTCGGCGCTGACCATATAAATTGGCTGCGTGATTTTGCCTAAATCAATCGGCTGGCCCGCCAAGTTCAGCGCATCGGGTTGGACTAATTTATTCGACCAATACAAATCGCGCAGATAGCTGCGGTGCATTTTTTTCGGCATCCGCGTGGTATCCATATTCCAATACAGCACGTCAAATGCCATCGGTGTTTCGCCGAGCAAATAGTTACTCGCCCAGTAATTCCAAATCAGGCTGTTGGAGCGCAATAGGCGGAAACTCGCGGCCATTTCTTTGCCGTCGAGATAGCCTTTTCTATCCATCACTTTATCGATGTAATCAAGACCGTCTTCGTCGATAAAGACTTCAATATCGCCGGGTCGCTCAAAATCGGTGAGTGTCGTTAGTAAAGTAGCGGTTTCGACTGGCACATTATTCGGATCGGCCCGATTAGCCCACGCCAAATAAGTCGTTACCAAGGTGCCGCCGATGCAGTAGCCGAGCAAGTTAACCTTGGCGCTGCCGCTAATTTCGCGCGCCACGTCGATGATTTGCGCCACGCCATCGGTCAGGTAATCGTCAAAACTCACTTCCGACATGCTGCTATCGGGGTTTTTCCAACTGGTGACAAACACCGAAAAGCCCTGATCGACCAGATATTTGATAATGCTTTTCTGCGGATTGAGATCGAGTACGTAGTATTTATTAATCCACGGCGACACCAGCACCAGCGGCACTTTATGCACCGTAGGGGTATTGGCCTGATAGTGAATCACTTCAAGGAGTCTACCGCGATACACCACAGCGCCTTCAGTCGTTGCCAGATTTTCACCGACTTTAAAGGCATCCAAATCGGTCATCGCAATATCGCCCTTACCCATATCGCGGATAAAATTATCCATGCCGCGCGCTAGGCTCATGCCCTTGCTTTCTAAAGCGGTGGCGAGCGCAGTCGGATTGGTGAGCAGAAAATTGGTTGGCGCCATGGCGTTGAGCATTTGCCGCAACCAAAAGGCCGAAATACTGCGCTCTTGATCGCATAAATCAGGCGTGGCATACAGATTATTTTGCAGCCAGCGGGTATTGAGCAAATACCATTCTTTTAAGCTATCCCAGAATGGCGAATCGCACCAAATCGGGTCGGCAAAGCGCGGATCATCGGGATGCGGCGGGATCACATCGCTATCGGGCTCGCCCCAATAACGCCTTAGCGTAAAACCTTGGATACGAATCAGATCATTGGCGTAGCTGGTATACGCCTGATACAGCAGATCGGGGTGGTGCAGCCATGCTTTTTGCGCTTTTAGCGTGGTTTCCCCAAGGCCAAAAGGATCCAAAGTTTGACGCATTTGGTGTTGAAACTGCTCAAAACGCTGTTGTTGCTCGGCATAAAACTGAGAAAAAATCGTTTCTGGCATGATCATGCTCCCCGCAGGCGATATCTTTAAATTTACGCTGCGACGCAACATAAAGCAATGCACTTTTTGCGCATTGCTCACACCAAAAAATTACCCGAGTGCCAAGGCAGCCTGCCGCGCCAATTCCAAACGCTCAACGGTACCGACATCCATCCATAAGCCAGTATGCAATGACGCGCTCACCCTACCCTGCGTCATCGCCTCACGCAGCAGCGGGCCTAATTTGGCGGGCTGATTAGCCGCTAAATCGGCAAATAAATCGGGGTGATATATGCCAATTCCGCTGAAGGTATATTTCTGCTCACCATCAGACTGTGCTTTACCATCGACCAACGCAAAATCACCATTCGGATGTTGCGGCGGATTGGGCACCAAAATCAGATGCGCGAGGATGCCGGCGTCCAATTGCTGCAAAGCTGCTTGGCTAAAATCAATATCGGTAAACACATCACCGTTAACGACCAAAAACGGCGCTTCGCCCAACAGCGGCAAAGCAGTCGTAATCCCGCCTGCGGTTTCTAGTGCGGTGGTCTCGGCTGAATATTGAATTTGCGCGCCATACGCCGCGCCATCTTGCAGCGTGTCTTCAATCTGTTGCCCCAACCAAGCGTGGTTGATCACAATTTGATCAATTCCCGCCGCAACGAGGCGCTTGAGATGCCAGCCAATCAGCGGCGTACCGACCACGTCGAGCAAGGGTTTGGGAGTTACATCAGTCAGCGGGCGCATGCGCTCGCCACGGCCAGCGGCCAAGATCATTGCTTTCATTTACATATACCAACAACAGTATTGGGCCACAGAAATTATTGTAATTGGCCTACAGCCCAATACCCATATTAAAAGGTAAAGCCAGACTCAACCGGCGTGCCGTGCAAATTAAGCAAGATACGGCCCAGTGGTGTTAGTTCGCGGTAGCGCAGGCACACTTGGCGCACGTATTCAAATACCCGTGGCTGATCAGCCAGATAGCGATCTTTGCCATCGCGGATGCTCAAACGTGCAAACAGGCCAAGGATTTTGATATGGCGCTGCAGGCCAGCCCATTCAAAGGCGCGGTAAAAGTCAGAAAAATCGTCGTGCACCGGCAGACCCGCTTCGCGCGCCATTTCCCAATAGCGAATCGCTAGATCGAGGACAAACGCTTCATTCCACGACACATAAGCGTCGCGCAATAAAGACACTAAATCGTACGCGATGGGGCCTTTGACCGCGTCTTGAAAATCAATCACGCGCAACTGATCGTCTTTGACCATTAAATTACGTGAATGAAAATCACGGTGCATAAACACGGTAGGCTGTTGCAAAATTTCATTGCGAATCAACTCGCACGAGCGTTCCCACACCTTCAGATCGGTGCCGGCTAATTCGGTTTTAAATTGCTGGCCAATATACCACTCGCGGCAAATATCAAGCTCGCGCTGAATAAAAGCAGCGTCAAACAGTGGCAAGCCTTCATCAAGGGTATGCGCCTGCAGCTGAACTAAATCATGAATTGCACGCAGATACCAGGCTTTGGCATTGTCTTCATTCAGTAAACTCGCCAAGGTCACATCGCCCAAATCTTCCAGTGCGACCAAGCCTAAGTCGCTTGATGTTTTTAGCAACACCGGCACCGCTGCGCCAGCACCAGCCAGTTGCGCTTGGCGCGCTAGAAACGGCTGCACATCAAATTGGGTAGGGTCAAAATCCATCACGATCAGGGATCGATCGGCCCAGCTAGCGCGCCAGTATTGGCGTACGCTGGCATCAGACGCCGCAATGGAGAGTGAAGAAGGCGTGGCGGCAAACTCTGCTTGCAGCCAATTGGTAATTTGTTCTTGTCTGTTCATGCTAAGAATTACTCTCAAATCTGCTAATATCACGCAATTCTACCAGTTAGCTGAACAAGGCCACATGCGGGTGCATCATTCACCACCATTTCACCTCACTATTTTGAAGCTCTCGCTCGCTGCATTGCCGTGTTTTTGGGCTTTGCAAGCGCAGGCACAAACCGCACCTGCCCCAACGCCTGAACCGCCGGTGTTTATCGAGGCGGATCAAGCCAATGTGCTTGAGGGCGATCATCTTGAGGCCAAGGGCAACGTCATCATCAATCGCGATGCGGTGGAAATTAAGGCCGACTGGGTCAAATACCAGCAGCAAACCGATATGGTGCACGCTGGCGATAAAGTAACAATGGAAAAAGATGGCGACACACTCACCGGCAAACGCCTCGATATCGCCGTCACCGCTCAAGAGGGCGAACTGGAAGACGCCACCTATTTAATGGGCCAAAGTATGGCGCGTGGCGAGGCGGTGAAAATCCTGTTTGAAGGCAAGGATAAATACCGCGTCCAAAGTGGCACCATGACCACCTGCACGCCAGAACAAAACTCGTGGAAACTGCACGCCAATGAGCTGCAACTCGATTACACGCGCAATTATGGCCAAGCTTGGCATGGCTGGCTCGAGTTTCAATCGGTACCAGTTTTTTATTACCCATGGGTCGACTTCCCGCTTGATGGCGGACGCAAAACCGGCTTTTTAATGCCCAATTTTGCGTACAGCAGCACCAATGGGCTGGAATATACCCAGCCGTTTTACTGGAATATCGCGCCCAATTATGACGCAACAATTTACCCAAGCTATTTTGGCAAGCGCGGCTTTATGCTCGGTGGCGAATTTAGATATTTGCAGCCCAATTACGCCGGTGCGATCAAGTTAGAGGGAATTAACGACAAGGAAGAGGAAGATCGTCGCTACAGCGTAATCTTCCAGCACAGTCAATTACTGGCCGATCGCTTGCGTCTCGATTTAAATTATCAAAAAGTGTCGGACGACCACTACTTTAGCGATTTTGGCGATCGACTCGCCGTGGCTTCGCAAGTCAATCTGCCACAAGAAGGCACTTTGTCATATAGCGGTAGCAATTGGTCAACCTTTT
Organism: Chitinibacter sp. SCUT-21; assembly: GCA_041874755.1. Classification (NCBI taxonomy): domain Bacteria; kingdom Pseudomonadati; phylum Pseudomonadota; class Betaproteobacteria; order Neisseriales; family Chitinibacteraceae; genus Chitinibacter; species Chitinibacter sp. SCUT-21. The sequence goes on along the minus strand of CP102611.1, from coordinate 2,693,566 downwards.
TGCGTGCGCAGCAATATCAGACCCTACAAAGCAGCACGACACCTGTTGATGAGCCGTATAAACGCTTGCCACAGTGGTATGGCAGTTATACGCCCAATTTAGGCGCAGGCACACAAAGCAATATTTCGGCCGAGTACACGCGTTTTGCTCACGACAGCAAAGCCCAAGGAGATCGCTCGTGGATTTATCCAACGGTGAGCCTTCCATTAGCCAATGAATACAGCTTCATTACCCCTAAAATTGGCGTTCATGCCACTCATTATCGCAATGAATCAATCACGGGTCAGGATTTGGGTAGTGAGAATCGGGTTTTGCCCATCGCCAGTATCAACACCGGGCTCTTTTTTGAGCGCGAAGGCAGCTTGTTCGGCAATAATATTCTGCAAACGCTAGAGCCACAGCTGTACTATTTGTACGTGCCGTTTAAAGAACAATCGCACCTGCCTAACTACGATAGCGGCACCACCGATTTATCGTGGTCTTCCCTGTTTTCGGAAAATAAATTCTCGGGTAATGACCGCATTAACGACGCCAATGAAATCACCTTGGCTGTCAATACACGGATTTTTGACGATGCAAATGGGATCGAACGTTTTTATGCGGGGATAGGGCAGCGGGTTTATTTTTCCGCCCCCAAAGTCGGACTTGATACCACCTATGAAGATAATCTGAATACCTCGTCTGATTTATTAGTGATGCTCGGTGGCCAGCTACCTTACCATTTGCGTGCCGACTACACCTTGCAACAAGATGTACGTAATGACCGCACCGTCCGTGCCGACGTGAATTTAAACTGGACGCCAAGCGAGTATAAAACGCTGAATTTGCGCTATAGCGTCAATCGTACCACCGCCACCGAACAAGTCGATGCCAGCGGTCAATGGCCACTGGGCGGCGGTTGGTACGGCGTCGCTCGTTACAACTATTCATTGAAAGACAATCAAGCGCTAGAGGCACTAGCTGGCCTTGAATATAATGCGGGCTGCTGGGCACTGCGCCTTGCGGCACAGCGCTATATCACGACCGATAGCGAATACAAAACGAATTACTTCCTGTTATTGGAACTTGGAGGTTTGGCAGGCATCGGGATGAATCCGATTTCGGTGCTGCGTCAGTCCATTCCCGGCTATGCCGACACTTACTCTTCGCCCAAACTGCGTTAATAGGCATCGTATGACATTCAGTCTGACATCTAGTAAAAAACTCAGTGCAGCGCTTTTAGCTGCTTTGCTTAGCCAAACTGCGCCCGCAGAAGTTGTCACCGTCGATCGCGTTGTCGCCGTAGTCAATCGCAATGCGATTACTCAAGTCGAACTTGATCGCAAAGTGTCGGCCGTTAAAACCAACCTTGATCGCCAAAAAGTCAAACTTCCCCCTGATGACATTTTGCAGCAGCAAGTGCTTGATCGCTTAATTACCGATCAGGTACAACTGCAGCACGCAGAAAAGATTGGCCTTCGCGTCGATGACAAACAGTTGGAAATGGCAATAAACCGTTTGGCCGAACAAAATGGCATGAGTGTCCCCGCTTTTCGCGATAAATTACAAAGCACAGGCGTGACTTGGCGCCAATTTCGCGATGACATTCGGCAAGAAATTTTGCTCGCCCGTCTAAAAGAGCGAGAAGTGGATAGCAAAGTGGTCGTTACCGAATCAGAAATTGATGACTATCTGAAGATTTCGGCCGGCAAAGCCAAAATGGAATATCAATTGGCACAAATCCAAGTAAATATTCCGGAAAACGCCAGCCCTGAGCAAATTGCCGCTAAACGCGCCCGCATTCAGGCTGCGCGACAAGAAATTGAAGCGGGCAAAGCCTTTGGCACCGTGGCGGCGAGTTACTCAAATGATGCCAATGCCACCAAAGGCGGCGTGCTCGGCTGGCGCCCAGCAGGTTCATTGCCACCCGCCTTTACCAATTTGCTCGATAAATTACAGCCGGGCGAATACACCGATATTGTGCGTACTCCTGTCGCTTTTCACATCTTCAAGCTGATGGATAAACGCAGCCAAGAAGAAAAAGTGATCGTTAAACAAACCCGTGCGCGCCACATTTTAATTCGTAGCAACGAAGTCACCTCAACCACCGATGCGCGCCAGAAACTGCTGCAAATGCGTGATCGCATTCAAGGTGGGCAAGATTTTGCCCGCATGGCCAAATCGTTCTCGGATGATGCCAGTGCGAGCAAAGGTGGCGATCTAGGTTGGCTCAATCCAGGCGAAACCGTACCGCCCTTCGAAGAGGCAATGAACGCCTTAGCGGTGAATGAAATCAGTATGCCGGTGCAATCGCCGTTTGGCTTCCATTTGATTCAAGTGCTCGAACGCCGCGATCAAGACGTAACGCAGGAGCAAGCACGCTTTAAAGTGCGCAAAGAATTAGCCCAACGCAAAGCCGAAGAGCAGTACGAAGATTGGTTACGTCAATTGCGTGATCGCTCCCGCATTGTGATTCGCCTGAAGGACGAATAATGTCAGCTAAGCCATTGGCGATCACCAGCGGAGAACCCGCAGGTATTGGCCCAGATATCACTATCCAAATGGCCTTGGGAGCAATACCCTACCCCATTGTGATTTTGGGTGATCGCCACTTGCTGCTCGAGCGTGCAACACAACTGGGCGTTGCTGCGTCACAAGTCGCAGCGTGGCCAGATTACGACGCGGCGCAAACTGCGCCAGTTTCCATTCTCGATATTGCGCTAAGCAGCCCTGTGCAAGCGGGGCAACTCAATCGCGACAACGCTGCTTATGTGTTGCAATTGCTTGATCGCGCGACGCAAGGTTGTGTGAATGGTGAATTCGCAGCCATGGTGACCGCGCCGATTCATAAAGGCGTGATAAACGAAGGTATTCATGCCGATGGCAAGGGGTATTTCTCTGGCCATACCGAATACCTTGCCGAACTGACCAATACCCCACAGGTGGTCATGATGCTGGCGGGCGAATACGGCGAGCAACAGCAGATGCGCGTCGCCTTGGCGACCACGCATTTACCGCTCAAAGACGTGCCAGCCGCATTAACGGCCGATTCGTTAACGACGACCTTGCGGATTTTGCACGCCGATTTACAGACAAAATTTGGCATTACGCAGCCGCGCATTATCGTCGCGGGGCTCAATCCACACGCAGGTGAATCAGGCCATATGGGGCGTGAAGAAATCGACGTCATCATGCCGGTACTGGAGCAATTGCGCGGTGAAGGCATGCAACTGATCGGCCCGCTGCCCGCCGACACGCTGTTTAATCCGCCGATCTTGGCGCAGGGTGACGCCGTACTGGCGATGTACCATGATCAGGGTCTGCCAGTGTTAAAATTCGCAACTTTTGGTGCGGGCATTAATATTACCTTGGGCTTGCCAATTATTCGCACCTCAGTCGATCACGGCACGGCGCTCGATTTGGCTTGTACCGGCAAAGCCGATATCGGCAGCCTGATTGCCGCGACGAAACTCGCGGCCCAACTCGCATCACATCAGCTTTAAGCGACAGACTCGCGCCCGTGCGAGACTTTCGCCCACATAGAATTAGGAAAGACATGGCACATATCCCACGCAAACGTTTTGGGCAGAATTTTTTGCAAGACCAAGGCGTGATCGCCAGCATTATCAACGCGGTTGACCCGCACAAAGAAGACGCCATCGTTGAAATTGGGCCTGGTTTGGCCGCACTGACTATCCCATTGATGGCGCGTGTGCCACAGCTGCATGTGGTGGAAATCGACCGCGATATCGTTGCGCATTTATCCGCCCGCTACACGCCAGAACAATTGGTGATTCATAATTGTGACGCGCTGATGTTTGATTTTGGTGCCTTGGCGCGCGAGATTGCGCCCGGTGGCCGCATTAAGCTGGTCGGCAACCTACCCTACAATATTTCCACGCCGCTGCTGTTTCACCTCGCGAGCTTTGGTGATGTGATTTATGACATGCACTTTATGCTGCAAAAAGAAGTCGTTGATCGCATGGTCGCCGAGCCGGGCACTACCGATTACGGTCGGCTGTCGATCATGTTGCAGTATCGCTATCTGATGGATCACATCATTGATGTGCCACCAGAAAGTTTTGATCCTCCACCGAAAGTGGACTCTGCCGTGGTGCGCATGGTGCCGTACGATGTGTTACCACACCCAGCCAAGGATGAAGAACATCTGCGCAATCTGGTGCAAACGGCCTTTGCTCAGCGCCGCAAAACCATTCGCAATAATCTAAAAGGCATTGCGAATGATGAAGTGCTCGCAGCAGTTGGTATTGAGCCGAGCTTGCGCCCAGAAAACGTCACCGTCGCGCAGTATGTTGCGCTATCGAACGCATTGCAAAAATAAGTGTAAGGCCTAGGGTTTTCCCCGCTAGGCTTTGCAGTACAAAGATTGCAAAATCAAAGGCTTGATTGATGAACACAGATACCACCATGATTCGCTTTAGCAAAGTTAACAAATGGTATGGCCCTAGCCACCATGTTTTAAAAAATCTAAACCTGGAAGTAAAGCAAGGTGAAGTGGTGGTGTTATGTGGCCCGTCAGGCTCGGGCAAATCCACGCTGATTCGCACCATTAATCAGCTTGAAGCGATTAACGACGGCGAGATCTGGGTGAACGGCGTACAAGCGAATAGCCCAAAAACCGATATTAATAAACTGCGCGAAGAAGTCGGTTTTGTGTTCCAGCACTTCAACCTGTATCCGCATTTGTCGGTACTCGAAAACATCACGCTAGCGCCAATTCAGGTGAAAAAGCAATCCCCAGAAGTCGCGAATAAAACCGCATTGGAATTGTTGGAACGCGTTGGTTTAGCGCATAAAAAAGACGCATACCCTAGCAATCTGTCTGGCGGTCAGCAGCAACGCGTTGCGATTGCACGCGGTTTGGCGATGAGCCCACGCGTAATGCTATTTGACGAACCAACCAGTGCGCTTGATCCTGAAATGATCGGTGAAGTTTTGGAAGTAATGAAATCGCTGGCCGAATCGGGCATGACGATGATGGTCGTTACCCACGAAATGGGCTTTGCGCGCGAAGTGGCCGATCGGATTATTTTCCTCGATCATGGTGAAATTTTGGAAGATACAACACCAGAATCATTCTTCACCAACCCACAAACCGATCGCGCAAAACAATTCCTGCGTCAAATCTTGGCGCCAATGCACCAGTAATCGCGGTCCACGCGCTCACGACCTGTTGAGCGCGTTATGTCGCCTGCTCGCAGCAAATCAAATGTTTTGGTCTAAACTCAACATAATTGCTGCGAGATTTCCATGAAGCTGCTTACCGCTCTCATCGTCGCGTGTATCGCGCCGATGCTGTTCGCCACCGAGCGTATTACGCTCTATTCACACTACGACTTTCCGCCTTTTTGGCGCGCTGATGGCTATGGCTTAACGCAAGAATTGGCCCACAGGCTGAGCGAACAAAGCAAAGGCGCGTACCAATTTGAAGTTCAAATCACCCCCAGAAAGCGCATTGACTTACTACTAGAAGATCCAAAATGGCAGGGTATTATTCCTTGGGTATCCCCCATCTGGTTTCGGGATGAAACAAAAACGCATTACGCCTGGAGTGGCGTGATTATGCATGATGCCGATTTAGTCTTAAGTTATCAGGCCTTCAATTACACCAATCCAGAATCAATGAGTGGCAAAACATTGGGTGGCATCTTAGGGCATCGCTACGCAGAATTTGAAGCCCTTATCAGTAGTGGCCGCATAGTGCGCGACGATGCGCCCAATCAAGACATGAATCTGAAAAAACTACAGGCACGCCGGGTAGACTTTGTATTTATTCCGCACAGTAGTTGGATTGAATTACGTCTGAGCACACCTGCTGCTGTAGCAGGGCTCTATGCCGCCAGCACACCGCGCAATCGCTATGAGCGACTAATTCTAATCAGCCCAAACCAAACGGGCTTAATTAAATTTATCAACAAAGCCGTTGACGAAATGGCGAAAGACCCAAAATGGCAAAATAAAATCAGGCAGTATAGCTATATAGACATTGCACCATAATTATTACAAAGCAATACTCCGCCTGGTATGTTAAATTTTACCGACCAAACCAATTCGCATCCATAATTCAGCCACCCCAGACGGCACGGGTTCGCTGAAATAAAAGCCCTGCATATTATTCACCCCTAAACCCTGCAGAAAGCGAACCGTTTCTAAGCTCTCGACCCCTTCCACCACCAAATCAAGCTGCAAACCCTGCGCCATTTGCGCAATCGCTTGCATCACGCGCCGGCCTTCATCAGTGTGTAAACGCTGTGAGAACGACACATCAACTTTCAGCATTTTTGCGGGCATTTCGTGCAATTGCGATAAGGAAGAATAGCCAGTGCCAAAATCATCAATCGCCAGCATGAACCCCGCATCGCTCAATTGCCGCAAATGCCGCATTTGTCGGGCGTAATCGGTTAAAGCGACGCTTTCAGTCACCTCGATAATGACGTCGTTCGGCCGTAATTTAAATTGGCTCAGCCGCTCGACCAAGGTCGTGACAAAGGTGGGTAAATACAGCTGGCTACGCGAGACGTTAATCATTAAACGCTGCGTCAAACCTGAATCGCGCCATTCGCGTAATTTGGCGAACGATTGCAACATGATTTGCTCGGACAATTCTTGAATCAGCCCGACTTTTTCCGCCATTGGAATAAACAATTCGGGGCTAATCCAACCGCTCTTATCATCCATCCAACGTGCCAGCGCTTCTACCGCAATGATGTCGCCACTTCGCGCATTCACTATCGGTTGGTAAAATACTTGTAAACCACCATGGCGAATGGCATTCGATAGCCGCGATTGGATTGCGACGTGTTCACGCCCTAGCGCTTTCAGATGAACGATATCGCTGTAAAAGCACACGCTATTGCGACCCGCGTGTTTCGCGTGGTACATCGTGTGATCGGCCGCCGATAACAATTCATCACCGCTTTCGGCATTATCTGGGTACATCGCAAAACCAACCGAAATTGTCGGTTGCGTTTCCATACCATTAATCACCATACTATGGCGCGCCGCCAGACGCAGCTGCTCAGCGATTAAGGCCAATTGCTTTTGGTTATCAAGATCGGGAACTAGTGCGACAAATTCATCCCCGCCCCAGCGGGCTAAGACGGCGTTCTCAGGCAGGGCATTTTGCAAGCGCACTGCCAATTGCACCAACAAATCATCGCCAGTCTTATGGCCAAATGCGTCGTTGATTTGCTTGAAATGATCAAGATCGATAAAGCCAAGACCCACTTTTTTATGCTCGCGCGCCGCTTCATCAATCGCACGATGAATCTCATTATCGAGCAATAAGCGATTTGGTAGCCGAGTAAGCCCATCGTACAGCGCCATTTGCGTGATGTTCTGCTCATTCAGATGCGCCACAGTGACATCACGCAGTACGCCTCGCAAGGCACTCGGCCGCTCATCGGGGCCAAAATGGGCGATCAAGCGCAGCTCAACCCAAATGAAATCGCCATCGGCGCGCAAAAGTCTAAAGCGTTCACTAGCGGCGACTTTCGATTTGAGCTGCTGATGAATTAACTGCGCCACCAGTGCAACATCTTCGGGGTAGACCCACGCACACAATGCTTTGCCTAATTCTTGGGGTAAAAGTCGTGCTTCAATGGCGCGTAATTGCGCCCATGCTGTTGTGGCTTCAATCAAAGTCCCATCTGGCAACAGATCGATAATCGCCTCTTCGAGCAGATTGAGCGTTTCCAGCATGGTTTTCTTGCGCGCAGCGTCGTGCATTAAGGCTGATACATCTTGCAATAGCACCACAGCACTGCGCTTTTGTTCATCTCCCAGTGCCTGCATTCGTACCAAGAAACACAAATCCTGTTGTGGGAGGACACAGTTAAATTGTTTACTGCCTTGCCCTGCTAAAACAGCGGGTAGTCCCCGAATCAACTCATGGGCTAATTCATAGGGCAACACCGCAGCCATCGGCCGATTGAGTAAATTGTCAGCCACTGGCAGCGCCGGATGCCCAGACCATACATGGCGCACAACGCCATGCGCATCCAATTCGAACACCATATCTTGCGTCGCGCCAACCAGTGCACGCAAGCGCAGCTGATTAGCGAGCGCTTCAGCTTCAAGCTTAGCTTTGCCTAACGATTGCGCGACATGATTGGATAACATCGCCAATAGACGCAGCTCAATTGAATCTCGAGTTCGGCTATCGTCATCGTTTAAAAACGCCAAAAAGCCGAATAACTCACCGCCTTGCAGCAGTGGAATACAGAGCAATTGCCGAATTCCGACTTGTGCTAACAGCATTTGCTCGGCGAGTGGCAATTCCAATAAAGATTTATTCAACACCATACCAACAGCAAGGGTATCGCCCAGTAGCGCATATTGGTCATAGTCTATCGACAAAAACGGGGTAGGAGTATATTCAAGGAAATGGCAATCGCAGTCGCGCCAAGCCGCAACGAGTTTGGCTGAGCGCCCCCGCTCATCATTCAGATACAAACCCGTCATACTGCTGCGCGAGGCTTGTCCTAATACCTGCAGCATATCAACCAGGTATTCTGGGCTATCTGGCTGCGCCAGAATGCCAACCACACTATCAAATGCATTGAAATAAGTGTGATATATGCCCAGCGCCTGCTGCTCGGTTTGGGCTAAGCCAGTAAAAGCAATTGAATCAGACAATGAAAGCCTCTGGTCAATAATTGGTTATTTTCGACTAAACAAACGTAAAACGGGAATTCAACAGAATTCCCGTTTTAATCAGCATATGACTTTATTCTTTTGCTGGCGGTGGAATCAGTACTTCGCTGTAACCACACTCTTTTTGCGGGCAAACTTTTTCAGTTCCCCGACGTTTGGTCACTTTAATCGTCATCACCGGCCATTTGCACTGCGGGCAAGCCTCCGCCACTGGCGGGTTCCACGTCGCGTACTTGCAATCTGGATAAGTATTGCACGAGTAGAACATCTTGCCGTAGCGGCTCTTACGTTCGATCAAACTGCCTTTATGACATTCAGGACACTCAACGCCGGTGTCTTTTGGTTTTTCCAACGGCTCTATGTGTTTGCACTTCGGATAATTGGAGCAACCAATAAACTTGCCGTAACGACCCACCTTGATATGCAAAGCCGATTCGCACTTCGGACACGTGCGATCTGGCACCACTTCAGGCTCAATCGGCGCAGCGTTGGGATCGTCGCCAATATTGCGCGTGTAGTCGCACTCAGGGTACGAGCTACAGCTAATAAAGCGGCCGCGACGGCCTAAGCGAATCGACAATTTGTGCTTGCCGCATTTCGGACAATCTTCGTCCATCGCTTCATGCGTGACTTCAGCACGTGACAGCGCCTGTTTTTCTTCGCACTGCTTGTGGAATTTTTTCCAGAATTCATCAAGCACCGGTACCCACTCACGTGAGCCAGTTGAGATTTCATCGAGCTTGTCTTCCAGCTTCGCGGTGAAGTTGTAGTCCACGTATTGCGTAAAATGCTCGGTCAGGAATTTATTCACCACTTCGCCGGTATCGGTCGGCGTGAAGCGTTTTTTATCCAGAATGACGTATTCACGATCTTTCAACGTGTAAATAATCGATGCGTACGTTGAAGGGCGACCGATGCCAAATTCTTCGAGCGATTTCACCAAGCTCGCCTCGGTGAAGCGCGGCGGCGGCTGGGTGAAATGCTGCTCGCCGTAGATTTTCTCCACCGGCAAAGCATCGCCTTCAGTCAACACCGGCAGACGCGCTTCGTCTTCATCGTCTTCAACGTCGTCCGCATCTTCTTGGTAAACGGCGATAAAGCCTGGGAATACCAAGGTTTGACCCGTGGCGCGGAACAGATTTTCTGGCCCACCTACGGCAATATCAACGGCGACGGTATCAAATTTCGCTGGCGTCATCTGGCACGACAAGGTGCGTTTCCAGATCATTTGATACAGCTTAAATTGCTCAGGCGACAGGAAGGTTTTTACTGATTCGGGCGTGCGCAAAATCGACGTCGGGCGAATCGCCTCGTGCGCCTCTTGCGCATTCTTCGCTTTGTTTTTGTACGCTACGGGCGAATTCGGTAAATAGTCTTTATCAAAATTGCTCGAAATATAATCGCGAATTTCAGCCAAAGCGTCATTCGACAAGGCCACCGAGTCGGTACGCATATAGGTAATCAAACCGACGGTTTCGCCACCGAGATTGATACCTTCGTACAAAGATTGCGCGGTCCGCATCGTACGATCGGTGGTAAATCCGAGTTTACGAACCGACTCTTGCTGCAGCGTTGACGTGGTAAATGGCGCAGCTGGGCTACGCGATTTCTTTTTCTTTTCAACCGAATGAACGACAGCCTCTTTGCCAGCCAGCCCCGCCAAAATATCAGCCTGCACCGATTCATTCGGGATATCGAACTGATCGAGCTTATTGCCTTGCCAAGTCGTTAGCTTAGCTGCAACTTTGCTGCGGCCTTTTTTCGTGTCGAGGTGAACAGTCCAATATTCTTGCGCGTTAAACGCACGAATTTCATTTTCGCGCTCGCAAATCAGGCGCAGAGCGGGGCTTTGCACACGACCAGCAGAAAGGCCGGTACGTACTTTGCGCCATAGCAATGGTGACAAATTAAAGCCGACCAGGTAATCCAAGGCGCTACGTGCTTGCTGCGCGTTCACGAGGTTGAAATCCAAATCGCGAGGATTAGCAACCGCATTCAGTACTGCTGTCTCAGTAATCTCGTGAAATACGACACGCTTAAACAGCTTTTCTGGCTTTAGCAGCTTTTTGGCTTTTAAGATTTCCAAAATATGCCAAGAAATCGCCTCACCTTCGCGGTCCGGATCGGATGCGAGGTAGACGTTATCGGCTTGATCTACCGCTTCACAGATGGCGTCGACGTGTTTTTTGTTTTTGTCGATGACCTGATACTTCATCTTGAAGTCATTCTCAGGATCGACCGAACCATTTTTACGGACTAAGCCGCGCACGTGACCGTAGGAAGCCAAGATTTGAAAATCTTTGCCTAAGTATTTTTGCAGCGTCTTCGCCTTAGAAGGCGACTCTACGATTAATAGATTTGCGGGCATGGTTCCCCGTTAATAAAGATTCAATAGTTTTAATTAAAACAGCTAAGTAGCCACAGCATTGTTTTTAATGGAACGCTGCGCCATCTCGGCCAAAGAGCAAGTCTTCGATCAGGAGATTAGACAATGCATCCCGCTTTTGCCAAATCACCATCAACACAATCAACTTAATCCGCTCGCAGCTAACTTCACCTTCGGGCTCACGCCAAACTCGGTCAAGCACTAACTCGCGCTCGCCAGCGGTCAAAATTCTAGTGGCATCCAGCGAAAACATAAACTGGGCTGCCTCATCACTAAATCGAGCCAATTCGATCGGCTGCAAGCAACGCAAAGGCGCATCGGCTTGATCTAAAGCACGATACGGGGTGACATCAATCTGTTTTAACTCACCCAGCCAAGCCAATGCATCATGAATGTCTTCGCCCTCAAAACCGGCCAATGACAATTTTTTGGCCAATTGGGAGACATCAGGCAGTCCGTCCGCGTTATAAAACTGCTCAAAAAGGTAGGCTAGCACTTCCAGCATATTTTAGCTTTTCCCAGTTCCTGCTAAGCGCTGGTATCGATTACCCGGCAAGCAAGAAATCTGCCCTTCTAATTCTAAACCTAACAGAATCGCGCACAGCGCCTCACTAGTCAAGCCAGTTACTTCAATCAACGCATCAAATTCAATCGGATCCCAGCCCATTTGGCATAAAATCGGATCCACTTCTATTGCCTTTTTCGGCTTTTTCTCAATCGCGTTCGAGCCTTTGGGCAGCTCAAATAAAGATAAAGGCGCGGCCAACTCCTCGAAAATATCAGCACCTGACTCAACCAGCTTAGCGCCATTCTTAATTAGCTGGTGACATCCTTTTGCCAAAGGCGAATGGATCGAGCCCGGAATGGCAAAAACCTCACGCCCAAGCTCCAACGCTTGCCGAGCGGTAATCAGCGATCCACTACCAAGGGCAGCCTCAACCACCAAACAACCCAAACCCAGCGCCGCTATCATACGATTTCGCCGTGGAAAGTGTTCCGACTTAGGCGGCGAACCCAAGGCCAACTCAGACAAGATTAATCCATCGGCAGCTAGCTGGTGGGCTAATTGATGATTTGATGCCGGATACACACGATCTAAGCCTGTCCCCACAACAGCTATACTAGCCCCAACCCCAGCTAAACCACCACGATGAGCCGCAGCATCAATACCGGTGGCTAAGCCACTGACAATCGTTACCCCTTGTGTCGACACATAGTGGGCAAACGAATGCGCATTTTGAATGCCTTGAGCACTAGCGTTTCGACTACCAACCACGCTTAAGGCAGGCTTATTTAAAAAATCTAACTTCCCCTGAGCATAAAGCACGCAAGGCGGATCGGGTAAATCGAGTAGTTTCTTAGGATATTGCTCATCAGCCAAGGTCAAAATCAGTCGATTAGGCTCATTAAGCCAGCGCAAAGTCATTTCAATTTGCGGAAGCTCGAGCTCTCGTGTCGCAACAATAGTCTGTGCCAACGGATCCGTCACCAGCGCGCGTAATTGCTCATAGGGAGCGGCAAAAATAGCAACGGGCTCACCCAGAGCCCGTAATAGTTGAATTTGCCCCCGTGGTCCCAAGCCTTTCACTAGACTAAGTCGCAACCACGGGACTAATTCATCATGAGTCAGCAATCATCACTCCGCAAGACTAGCTTCCGCACTAACCACATCACCCACATTCACTGGCATCGTGCTATCGAGCACTAAGCCGTACGATAGATTTGGGAAAACGCGGTAAATAAAGAGGTTGGCATTCTTAATCGGCGGAGTCATACGATCTGGCTCAGATTTCTCCTCCTTTTTAACCACACGTGGCGCTTTGTAAGTAAAGAAAACAGTACCTACATCTACACCATCCAGTGCACCCTTGTTAATGACCACGGTCATCAGCGAACCAACATCGACCACATCGGCATAGGTTGATGCCACCTTACCTTCGATGGATTGAACAGGCAGATGCGGCGCGTAATTGAGGAAGGTCTTTTCTGGCGTTTTAACCATGCGATCGCCAATTTGTATTTCGCGTACTGTCGATAGCACTTTGAGCGTTTGTACATCACCCGCTTTATTTACGATCACATCGCCCAGATAATTGACTTCCATGCCAAGCGTTTCTTTCAGATTATCCGGATTTTTGATTTCCTTACCTTTGCGAAATACTTGATACGTTTCGCCTGGCTCTACGTCAGGCATACCCACGGCATAGATTTGATCTCCGGTGGTATACATCACACGGTCATCAGGGCCTGCAGCAATGCGTGGCGCGGCCTTGAAGGTCTCCATATCCATAATTAATGGTTTATAGAAAAATGGCTCAATGGAGGTCATTGCAATACTTGGAATCGCATCCCCCTCTAATGGCGTAGCACGAACACGCGGGCTTAACTTACCCGTACCACGACGTCCGTCGGCTTTTGCATTCTTCAGTAGCCGTAAACATGGCTTGCCGTTGCAAGTCGCAAGTACAATCACATCACCAGGGTAAATCCAATGTGGGTTTTTAATCTCGGCTTTATTTAGTTGCCAAATCTCTGGCCAGCGCCAAGGCTGTTTTAGAAACTTCCCCGAGATCCCCCAAAGCGTATCGCCTTTAACCACCGTGTAGCTCTCTGGCGCATTTTGCGCGAGCTTGAGCTCATCGGCAGAGGCTGTACCAGCCATGAATCCGGCCAGCATAAGAAGGGATATAATTGATTTACGCATAGTGTGAGCCCAGTTCTCGCCTTAGTACAGCAAGTAAATTTTCAACTTGGATAGGTCTTAGATATAAAATGCAGTCCTATTCAAATTTCTATATGATGTTTTAAGCTTAAGCAATAATTTAACCGATTCTGCATCACAAACTTTTGGTCTAGCAAGCAAAGATGGCAATTCTTAATATTTTGCACTACCCCGACGAGCGTTTGCACACAGTTGCACAACCTATCACTGAATTTGATGCGGCTTTACAACGCCAAATCAATGATATGGCTGAAACCATGTATGCAGCGCCCGGCATTGGCCTGGCCGCCACGCAAGTGGATTACCACAAGCGCTTGGTCGTCATCGATCTATCAGAAAACAAAGATGATCTTCTGGTGCTGATCAACCCTGAAATTATAGAGATGAACGGCATCACAACCTATGAAGAAGGTTGCTTGTCAGTGCCGGGGATTTATGAAGAAGTCGAACGCGCTGAAACCATCAAAATCAAAGCACTCGATGCTCAGGGCAAACCATTCGAACTGGCCGCAGATGGCTTACTCGCGATCTGTATTCAGCATGAAATCGATCACTTGAATGGCAAGGTTTTTGTCGAAAAGCTCTCGCGCCTGAAGCTCAATCGCATTGTGCAAAAGCTAAAAAAACGCAAAGCGATGTAAGCGAGCCGCCCCAATCGCACCTTTTACCTCTCCAGTACTGAAATTGAGTTATGAAAATAATCTTTGCCGGCACGCCGGATTTTGCGGCGAGCGCGCTTGAGGCGCTGATCGCTGCAGGCCACGACATCGCCTTAGTGCTCACGCAGCCGGACCGACCCAGTGGCCGTGGCATGAAACTGACCGCGTCAGCCGTCAAAGAAGTCGCCCTCAAACACGGCCTTACTGTCTATCAACCGGAAAAGTTGCGTACCGCGGAACAGCAAGCACCACTCAAGGGTATTGACGCAGACGTCATGGTCGTTGCGGCCTACGGCATTATACTCCCGCAAGCCGTATTGGATTTGCCTCGTTTAGGCTGCCTCAATATTCACGCGTCCTTGCTGCCACGTTGGCGCGGTGCGGCACCGATTCAGCGCGCCATTTTGGCGGGCGACGCCGAAACCGGCATCACGATCATGCAAATGGACGCGGGGCTCGACACAGGAGATATGCTGTCGATTCATCGCACCGCAATTTTAAGCGACGACAACGCGACCACCTTGCACGACAAACTCGCCGCGCAAGGCGCGCAAGCGATTGTTGCTGCACTGAACGATTTGCCGCAATTGCAAAGCACGCGCCAAGTGCAGCCCGAAGAAGGCGTGACGTACGCGGAAAAATTAAAGAAAGAAGAAGCGCAAATTGTCTGGTCAGCCAGCGCCAGCGAGCTTGATCGCATGATCCGCGCCTTTAACCCCTTCCCGAGCGCCCAAACCACTTGGCAAGGCCAAGCATTGAAAATCTGGCAGGCCAGCGTCACGGAGGGCCATGGTGCGCCTGGAGAAATTCTTGCACTCGAAAAAGAGGCGATTATCGTCGCCTGCGGCGAAAACGCATTGCGCATTACCGAGTTGCAAAAAGCCGGCGGCAAACGCCTGGGCGCTCAAGCTTTTTTAAGCGGCAATGAACTCGCTGCAGGCCAGCAACTAGGCCAATAACACCAACGGGGTATAAGCCTGAAAACTTAAATCAGATTAACCCCCAAGCACATACCCACCGATTCGGAAGTCTGAATGTTACTCACGCAAACCCTCGCCTGTGAAACCGTTTTTGCGGTGCTCTCAGGACAAAATTTGACCGAAGCACTGAGTACCACTTGGCGCCAAAACCCAAATATCACGCCGCAGCAACGCGGCGCGGTGCAAGATATTGCCTACGGCACTTTGCGTCATCTCGGCCTGCTCGAAGCGATTTTAAACACCCTCGCCAACAAACCGTTGAAAGAGCTTGAGCTCAAAGTGCTGCTACTGACCACCTTGTATCAATTGCAATTTACCCGCGCCGGCGCGCACGCGGTGGTCGATCACGCCGTCAATGTCGCGGCCAAAATTGGGCAAGGCAAGGGTAAAGGCTTGGTTAATGCGGTACTGCGCAGCTTTTTGCGCCAAAAGGACGAACTCGTCGTGGCGGTGCAAAAAAACGAGCGCGCCAAATTCAGCCATCCCAAATGGTGGATGACTGAAATGAAAAATGCCTATCCAAAGCAATGGCAACAAATCTTGCAGGCGAATAATCAGCACCCGCCAATGACCTTGCGCGTTAATCGCCGCCACGGTGATGCGGATCAGTACTTAGCCTTGTTAGCTGAACGCGGCATCGCTGCGCGTCGCCTTAGTCAGTACAGCATTCAACTGGAAAAAGCCCAGTCTGTGGACGCCTTACCGCATTTCTTTGATGGCTGGGTGTCGGTGCAAGATTGGGGCGCGCAAGCCGCAGCGCATTTGCTGGACGTGAAAGATGGCATGCGCGTGCTCGATGCTTGCGCCGCGCCGGGCGGCAAGACGGGCCATATTCTGGAATTGGCTAACGTCGATTTAACCGCGATCGACGCCGACGCGGGCCGCTTAAAACGCGTTGAAGATAATTTATCGCGTTTAAATTTCAGTGCCACAGTGCTGGCCGCCAACGCCAGTGAGCCTACCAGCTGGTGGGATGGGAAACCGTTTGATCGTATTTTGGCTGACGTCCCCTGCTCGGCGACGGGCGTAGCGCGACGCCACCCTGATATAAAATGGTTGCGTCGACCTGAAGATTTTGCTGAATTTGCACGTCAACAAGAAAAAATGCTGGACCAGCTTTGGCCACTCATAGCGTCAGGCGGCAAACTACTGTACGCTACGTGCTCTGTGTTTCCTGTGGAAAACAGATTGTCTGCCCAAGCCTTTGCCGCGCGCCACCCTGATGCGCAATGGGAAGTTTTGAGTAGCGAATATATTCCAGCCGACCTCAGCGAGGGTCAGCTACTACCCAATTCAGAGCATGATGGTTTTTACTACGCTTTATTTACCAAAGCCGTTTAACACAATGGCGCGTATGAGCTGGCGCTATTTTAGCGCCTGCCTACTATTGCTCTTAGCCATCCAGCAGGGGCATGCCGCTGAAATTCGCGGCACCAAAATGGAAGCCTCAGTCAAACCGCAACAGATAGAGCTTTTCGCCAAATATAGCGTGGTACTCAATAGCGATCTGGAAGACGCCCTTAAAAATGGCTTAACACTTCCTTTTGTATACGAGTTCAAACTCAGCAAACCCAGAATGTATGCTTGGTATCGCCAAGTGGCCGAAGGTTTTGGCCCTAATGCACAACTCGCATTGCGTCTTAGCTACCTGCCTCTCACCAAACAGTATCGCGTAGCTTCAAATTCCGTTACACGCCACTTCAACTCACTCGAAGAAGCGCTAGCAGTGTTAGGACAACTAAAACATTGGAAAGTTCTCGATAACGCCAACATCGATCCTGAGGATTTCGCTGGGCGAATTCGACTGCGACTAGATGGCTCACAACTGCCGAAAACCTATCAAGTTAGCACCATTGGCAACGCCAATTGGCAGCTGGAATCCAATTGGAATGAGCTGCAGGTGTTGAGCGCAGAAGCGGAGATTGAGCAGTGAAACGCTGGCTGTTATTAATCGCTTGTTTAGCCGCTGTTTTATTATTTTTGCTAGCAACCGCATCTAGCAATACCTCACAATTTTCTAACTACTACGGCTTAGTACTTGGGCTCAATGTAGCACTCCTATTGGGTATGGCCCTTCTGGTCGGCACCCGCCTCACTCGGTTAGTTAAACGCGTCAAACGCAAGGTGTTTGGCTCGCGGCTCACCTTGCGCATGGTGTTTATGTTCGCGCTGGTGGCGGTGCTACCAGGAGCTTTGGTCTACACCCTCTCTGTTCAATTTTTAAATCGCTCCATTGAAGCTTGGTTCGACGTTCGTGTTGATAACGCGCTTGATCGTGGATTGAATTTGGGGCGCAATGCGATCGATTTTCAGCTAGGCGAGCTTGAGCGCAAAGCCAGCGTTATTGCGTGGGATGTACACGACAATAGTGAAAGCTCGGTGTTTGCTCGTCTATCCAAATTGCGCGAGCAAACTGGCGTCCAAGAAATTACGTTGTTTGATGACAACAACCAGTTGTATGCCAACGTTGGTAACGAATATGCGGCATTGATTCCGCAATTACCCTCCCGCGAGTTAGTCCGTGAGGCTTTACGTGGCAGTTATCGCGGGCTGGAAAAATCAGATTTAAATGGGTTAATGATGCGGGTCATCGTGCCGATGCCCGAAGGGGAAATCGGCAATCGCACCCGTTTATTGCAATTAATGCAGCCGGTGCCGGCACAATTAGCGCAAGATGCCGAATTGGTTGAACAAGTCCGCAGTGATTACAAACAGCTCTCACAATCACGACAAGGGCTGAAAATCATTTACAGCCTGACCCTCACCATTGCATTAACCATTGCACTGTTAGGCGCGCTGGCTCTGGCAATTTATTTATCAGACAAACTAGCAGCCCCGCTGGGTGTTTTAGCGGCGGGAACACGCGCGGTAGCGCAAGGCGATTTTACGCAGCAACACCCCGTGATCAGCCGCGATGAGCTGGGTATTTTAACTCACTCGTTTAATCGCATGACACGGCAGCTGGCCGATGCACGAGACAAGCTGGAAGAAAACCAAGCTGAACAAGCCGAAGCCAAAGCCTATGTTGAGGCGATCTTAGCGTCCCTCTCTGCCGGTGTATTGTCATTTGACGAAGAATGGCAACTCAAATCGATTAATCAAAGCGCCTCGCGCATTTTGGGCTTGGATCCAGAGCGTATCATTGGTCAACCCTTATCACGCTGGAACGAAAGCTACCCG
Organism: Chitinibacter sp. SCUT-21; assembly: GCA_041874755.1. NCBI lineage: Bacteria > Pseudomonadati > Pseudomonadota > Betaproteobacteria > Neisseriales > Chitinibacteraceae > Chitinibacter > Chitinibacter sp. SCUT-21. The sequence goes on along the minus strand of CP102611.1, from coordinate 2,674,984 downwards.
GCGCTCACCGCATTTGCCGCGCACACCATTCACGGCTTTTTATCCGACGAAGAAGTGTGGCAGCGCCAAATTGATTTGGCCGATGAAAAACGTGTCTTACTGGTACGCGGCACTCGGTTAACGCAAATCATCGACGGCGCCGAAGACTTGCACGGCTATGTTTTGGTATTTGACGACATTACCGAGCTGTTATCCGCGCAGCGTGATGCTGCTTGGGGTGAAGTAGCACGCCGCTTAGCGCACGAAATTAAAAATCCGCTCACGCCAATTCAACTTTCCGCCGAGCGGATGGAAATTAAATTGGTCGACAAACTCGACCAAACTGGCGCAGATTTCTTAACCCGCAACACGCAAACCATCATCAAGCAAGTTGCGGCACTGAAACAAATGGTCGATGCCTTCCGCGATTATGCGCGCAAACCGTCGGGCAAAAAGAAACCACTGGACTTTATGGCCTTGGTCAAGGAAGTCCTAGTGTTGTACGAAGCGTCACCGGTGATTCGTGAATTCCGAGTCCATGACTCGCTGATGGTCAACGGCGACGCCACCCATTTACGTCAAGTCATTCACAACCTATTACAGAATGCACAAGACGCAATTGCAGAGGTCGATGAAAAACAGATTTGCCTTATTCTCGAAAAAGACGAAAAATGGGCGCGTCTTTATATCGAAGATAGCGGCAAAGGCTTCCCTGCCGATTTGCTACCCCGCGTTTTTGAGCCGTATGTCACGTCAAAAACCAAGGGCACGGGTTTGGGTTTGGCCATTGTTAAAAAAATTATTGAAGAACATCACGGGCGGGTTCAGGTGGGCAATGCCACTGGCGCTTACGTTCGGATCGAGTTGCCGCTCTGGGAGGAAACAATAAGTGGTTAATCAAGAAATTCTGATCGTTGATGATGAAGTTGGTATTCGCGAACTTTTATCTGAGATCTTACTGGATGAAGGGTATAGCGTTGCACTCGCTGAAAATGCTGAGGCTGCACGTAAATACCGTAACCAAGCTGAACCAAAGCTGGTACTACTCGACATTTGGATGCCGGACACCGATGGTGTGACGCTACTCAAAGAATGGGCGCGTAATGGCCAACTCACGATGCCGGTCGTCATGATGTCTGGGCACGCAACGGTCGACACCGCCGTTGAAGCCACTCGCATCGGCGCACTCGACTTTTTAGAAAAACCCATTGGCTTGCAAAAATTGCTAGCCGCAGTGAAGCGCGCATTTTCGCAACCCGCTCACTCGGTAAAGCCAACGCAGGGTCTGCAGAGCCTGGGAACGAGCAGCACGATTAATGCGCTGCGCGAGGCACTTGACCAAGTTGCAAGTCAGTCCCTGCCTCTGATCTTAACCGGTGAACCTGGCTCTGGTTTTGAAGCATGCGCCCGTCATCTCACCCGCACAGGGGGCGGTTTCGTCGCGCCAAACTCAAATGAAGAATTGGCACTCCCACCGCAAGACATGTTGACTCGCGCGGCAGGCGGCACAATTTTTGTCCGCGATATTGCTTGGTTGGATCGTAAAGCGCAAACCGGTTTACTCAATCTGATTCCGAAGCTTGAAAAGCACAAAGTTCGATTGGTAACGGCGTCAACTCGCCCACTAGATCAATTAACCGGTCTGATTGAGCCTGAGTTACTTCGCCAGCTGACGCAAATTATTGTGCCAGTACCAGCGCTACGCAACCACGCGGAAGACATCCCGAGTCTGGCGGAAAACCTGCTGGCACAAACTGTTGCCGTGAATAAATTGGGCGTTCGTCGCTTCTCGAAATCGGCCTTGCAATTGCTCAGCCAGCAAGAATGGCCTGGCAATATCGATCAGCTTGCGAATGTGGTGAAAAGTTTGGCTTTGACGGGGCGTGATGGCGATATTGATATCTTGCCAGTTAGCCGCTTATTGGCTCAACTCTCACCAGAATCGCAAGTCGCCACCACAGAAATCCAACAAGCAATGCCATTGCCGCAAATCGACTTGGATTTGCCATTGCGTGAAGCGCGTGATCAATTCGAGCGCTTTTACTTGGAACGCCAAATCGAGCTATCGAATGGCAATATGAGCCGTGTTGCCGAGCGTATTGGCCTCGAGCGCACGCACCTGTATCGAAAACTGAAACAACTGGGGATACAAATGCCCCGTAAATTGCGCAATCTAGAAGAAGCGTAATTTAACCCCGACAGCGCCGACGAATCTCCCATCGTCGGCGTTGCAACTTGTGGCGGTGATCCCGCTGGAGTAGCTATGCCCAATATCCTGATCCTCGGCGCAGGCCGGGTCGGCACTTCGGTTGCCGAGCAATTAGTTCGCGAAAACTACAACGTCACCATCGTGGATGAAAATGCCAGCAATCTCCAGCCTTTGGCCGACAAACTCGATCTAAAAACTTTAGTCGGGCACGCCGCCAACCCAGTGACCTTAGCCAATGCTGGCGCAGCAGATGCCGATCTGTTACTGGCCGTCACCCCATCCGACGAGCTCAATATGGTCGCCTGCAAAATGGCGCATCGGCTGTTTAATATTCCAACCCGTTTGGGGCGTATTCGCGACCAAGACATTCTATCGCACGCAGAATTATTCAATACCGATGGGTTTGCGATTGACCATATTATTACGCCGGCGCAGATTGTCACCGATTTATTGGCACGTTTAGTCGCCACTCCCGAAGCGCTGCAAGTGCTCGATTTTGGCAAGGCACGCGCCAAAATGGTGGCAGTTCGTGTTGAAGCAGGCTCTCGCATGGATGGCAAAGATCTTGCAACGATGGCGCAATACCTCGATGAGGTCGATTGTCGGGTCGTGTCGATCTATCGCAAAAACAAGCGGATCAACCCTGATGGAGCGACAACACTCAGCGTGGGTGATGAGGTTTTCTTTTTAGCCGCACGCAAAGACATTCGCACGGTGTTGTCCTTGCTACGTGCAACCGAGCAAGCCATTAAGCGCATCACGATTTGCGGTGGCGGCAATGTCGGCTATCGACTTGCGCAAGTTTTGGCCGACGACTATCAAGTCAAAATCATCGAAATCAACCGTGAGCGTGCACAATGGCTGGCAGAGCATTTACCTAAATGCCTAATTTTGCGCGGTGAAGCCACCGATGAAAATCTGCTCGACAACGAGCAAGTCGATCGCTGCGATCTCTTCTTGGCGCTAACTTCCGACGACGAAGACAACATCATGTCGTCTTTATTGGCCAAACAAATGGGTGCGCGTAAAGTCGTCGCGATTATCAATCGCTCGCGCTACGTTGATTTATTGCAAGGCGGAAAAATCGACGTGGCGATTTCGCCAGCCCAAGCCACCATTGGCGCCCTACTCACTCACGTTCGTCAAGGCGATATCGTGGCCGTGCATAGCCTGCGCCGTGGCGAGGCCGAGGCGATCGAATTGATTGCGCATGGTGATCGCAGCAATTCGCGCGTGGTTGGTCGGCGAGTTGAAGAAATCAAACTACCACAAGGCGCCAATTTGGCCGCGGTCATTCGTGGCGAACAGGTCATTATGGCGCACCATGATACCGTGATTGAAAACGAAGACCATGTGGTCGTGTTTATCGACAACAAAAATCACATTCGCGCTATTGAGCAACTCTTTGCCGTCAAAATTGGGTTCTTCTAAATGACGCTTTCGCAACGCCTTCTCCCCACCGTCAATGTTTTGGCACGCGTTTCTGCGCTGTTTTCACTCTCGATCATCGTGCCGATCATTGTCGCGTGGTGGAATAATGATGCCGGTTTATGGCCGTTCATCGACTCACTGGCTGCGCTACTGCTAGTCAGCCTGAGCACGATTGTGCTTACGCGCAAATACAAACGCGAAATGCGCTCACGCGACGGCTTTGTACTTGTGGTCGGTGTCTGGAGCTTGCTTCCTGCGGTCGCGGCGGTGCCGCTATTGTTATTTAACCCCAACACCAGCTTTACCGATGCCTACTTTGAAACCATGTCGGCACTCAGCACCACGGGGGCGACGGTGTTTACGGGGCTGGATCATTTGCCGCCTTCGATCAATCTGTGGCGTCACCTACTAAACTGGCTAGGTGGTATGGGTATCATCGTATTGGCTGTAGCGATCTTGCCGCTATTAGGTGTAGGGGGTATGCAGCTATTTAAAGCCGAAACACCAGGTCCAATTAAAGACAGCAAACTCACGCCGCGCATCCACGAAACGGCACGCAATTTGTGGTTAATTTACGCCGGCCTCACGCTGATTTGCGCTTTACTACTGAAATACGTAGGCGGCATGAGCTGGCTCGATGCAGTTTGCCACGCCTTTGCCGCCTTGTGCCTCGGCGGTTTTTCGACCAAAGACGCAAGCGTCGGCTATTTTAATTCGCCAGTGATCGAAGGCATTTTGATCGTTTTTATGCTGCTGGCTGCGACCAATTTTGCCACGCATTATTTCGCGCTCTCGGGGCGCAAACTGTCGGTCTACGCCAAAGACAGCGAATTTAAAGCGATGCTCATGCTGATTGTGGTCTCCACACTCGGTTGCGCCGCATATCTGGTTTGGCAAAACACTTACCCTGAATTTCTAACCGCACTGCGTCATGTGGCGTTTAATTTGGTGTCGCTCGCCACCGATTGCGGCTTTGCCAGCGTCGATTTTGGCGCGTGGCCGATCTTGGTGCCGCTGGTGATGCTGTTTTTATCTTGCGTTACAGCGTGCGCAGGTTCAACGGGCGGCGGGATTAAAATGATCCGCACAATGATTCAAGTACGCGAAGTATCGCGCCAAATGTCCACGCTACTGCACCCACAAGGCGTACACCCACTGCGGGTTAATGGCCAAATTATTCCCAATTCGATCCTATTTTCGGTAATGGGTTTTGTCTTTATCTATTTTGCCAGCATCGTGGTACTGACCTTTGTGTTATTGCTGTCGGGCTTGGATTTTATCAGTAGCTTTTCGGCCATCATTGCCTGCATCAATAATGCAGGCCCTGGCTTGGGGGAAGTGGGCCCGGCCAGCAATTATGCCGGGTTGACCGACTTTCAAACTTGGGTGTGCAGCTTTACGATGCTGCTGGGTCGCTTGGAAATCTTCTCGGTCTTGATTTTATTCACAACCGCCTTCTGGCGAAACTAAGGTATTGCTCTGTAGGCCAGATCTGAAATAGCCTACAGAGCAATACTCCAAGCAACTAGCCAAATCCCCAATATCCACGCGCGAAGTGCAGCAGTAAGCTAGCGCGATGGATACTTTTTTCACCGGCTTTTTACTTTCACTGTCTCTGTGTCTGGATATTGGTATCGTTAATGTTGCGATGATCGATGTGACGCTCAAATACGGCCGCAAAGCTGCGCTGTGGATGGGCTTTGGCTCGTGCTTTGGCGATCTGGCCTACGCCATTTTGGCGCTAGCAGGGATGAGCTTTTTGCTGCAATTTGCGTGGGTACAGTGGCTAACGTGGCTCGGCGGCGGTTCTTTACTACTCTATCTGGCCTTTAAAATGGCGCGTGAAGCTTTGCGCGATGCAAGCCGTGCCGAAGGTGAGCACCCGGCCCTACCAAGCCGCCGCCATCTATTTTCGCGCGGATTAACACTCGCGATGGCTTCCCCAACGTCGATACTGTGGTTCGCCGCAGTTGGCGGCACGCTAATCGCACAAGCGACAGATGGCACGCTCTTGAGTACCATCGATTTTCTGAGCGGCTTCTTTCTGGGCGGCGTCGCGTGGACTGTGTTTATCGCCTTGGCCGCCCATCATGGCGGTCAGACCATGGGGGCTAGGTTTAAGCAAGGCTGCCATATCATGTCGGCCTTGCTGTATGTTTATTTTGCGATCATCGTAATTCGCAACGGCTATCACGCCCTGCTGTAAATACGAAGCCCAGCGCACAGGCTGGGCTTAATAGGATGCAGATCTCGATTCTGCAGATTATTCGGCCACTTCAGTTTTGCCACGCCCGCTATTTTTTGCGCGGTATAACGCTTCATCGGCACGCAAAACCATCGCTCGGCCATTTTCATCATTACGCAATTGCGCAATCCCAGCCGAAAAGCGCACTTCAATACGCTGCGCGTGATGCATATACGGCGTTCTACCCGCAACCAGACGTAAACGATCCACCACATACGCCGCGCCTTTGTTATCCGTATCAACCAATAGAATTAAAAATTCTTCGCCACCGTAGCGCACCAAAATATCCGATTCACGCAAGACCGCCTTGGTTAGATTGGCCATATGCACCAACACCTGATCACCCACCAAATGCGTAAAGCGATCATTAATTGATTTGAATTCATCCAAATCAATAATCACTGCAGTCAAACGCGCATCATTCCGCTGTGCGCGTTTCACTTCACGCATGAGCAGATGATCCAAACCTTGGCGATTAAGTGCGCCGGTGAGCGCATCTTGCTCGAGCACTTTGCGATTAAACGCAAGGTCTTCTTCAATATGGCGAATCGAATCACGGATGGTTTGCAAATCCGCATGCGATGTCGTCACCGTTGAATGTACATTGTGCGTGGTGCTAATCACCACATTCAGTAAATCTTCCAGCGTGGCATGCGTCTCTTCAGGCGAGACCGCTTGCGCCGCATGCGCTTCGCGCACCGCGTGCAGATCACCCAGGCTTTGCTGCATCACCGAGGTCGAGCCAGAGAGATTGGTCAGCAAGCCCTCGGTCATTACCCCCATATCATGCGCAGCATCATCGAGCTTATATAGCACTTGCCACGCCAATTGCATCTCGGTCGCCGTTTTGCTTTCAGGGGCTTTGATCGTGACAATCGCGTTATAAAATTGCGCATAATTTTCAGGTGTCGGTGGCAGGCCGCGCTCCGATAATCGTTTGAGCGCAATACGGGCAATTTCGACCGGATTGACCGGTGTTGCTGAAGACATCTGAAAGCTACCTAAGGAAAAGCTAATACTTGGAAAAGTGATTGTAAGTGTTGGCGCAGACTACGCCAAGCAAGTTCGATACAATGATGCATCTTTTTATTCCAATTCAATATTACCGATTACTCGCACTCGGTAAGAGGATCGCATTATGCATATTCACATTCTCGGTATTTGCGGCACTTTTATGGGCGGCATTGCCGCATTGGCTCGTGAGGCAGGCCATAAAGTGACGGGATGTGATGCCAACGTTTACCCGCCGATGTCGACCCAGCTCGAAAGCCTTGGGATTGAATTAATCGAAGGTTTTGGCGAAGAACAACTTGCGCTCAAGCCTGATCTATTTGTGATCGGCAATGTGGTTAAGCGGGGTATGCCGCTGATGGAGGCAATCCTCAACGCCGGATTACCCTATACCTCTGGCCCACAGTGGCTGGGCGAACATTTGCTGCGCGATAAATGGGTATTGGCAGTCGCTGGCACGCACGGCAAAACCACCACCACCTCAATGCTGGCGTGGATTTTGGAAGACGCCGGTTTAGCGCCGGGCTTTTTGGTTGGCGGGATTCCGGAAAACTTCGGCGTTTCGGCGCGCGCTCCGGGCACGCCGCGCCAAGATGCGGCCAGCACGTCACCGTTTTTTGTCATTGAAGCGGACGAATACGACACGGCTTTTTTTGATAAGCGCAGCAAATTCGTCCACTACCGCCCGCGCACTGCGATTTTGAATAATCTGGAATTTGATCACGCCGATATTTTTGCCGATCTGAGCGCGATTGAAACGCAATTTCACCATCTGGTGCGCACCATTCCTGGCCAAGGCCGCGTGATTGTGAATGGCAAAGAGGACAGCCTGCAGCGCGTATTGGAGCGCGGCTGCTGGTCTGAAGTGGAGCAGTTTGCTGACGCGCAAGGCTGGGCCTTAGGCGAGATTTATTCCGATGGTTTTGACGTGCTGTTTAATGGCGAGCAACAAGGCCGCCTCGTGTGGTCGTTGATGGGCGAACACAATGCGCACAATGCTTTGGCCGCGATTGCCGCGGCGCGTCACGTTGGCGTCACGCCGCAAGTGGCGATTGATGCGCTATCCCGCTTTGAAAACGTCAAACGCCGCATGGAAGTCAAAGGCACAGTGAACGGAATTACCGTGTACGACGATTTTGCCCACCACCCGACAGCAATTACCACTACAGTTGCTGGCTTGCGCGCGAAAGTCGGCACACAACGCATCTTGGCGGTGCTAGAGCCGCGCTCGAACACGATGAAACTGGGCACGATGAAAGCGGCGCTGCCAGCGAGTTTGACCGAGGCCGATGTGGTGTTTTGCTACGGCGCTAATCTGGGCTGGGATCCTGCCGAAGCACTCGCGCCGTTAGGGGAAAAAGCGCATAGTTTTAGTGATTTAGATCAATTGATTGCAGCAATTGTCGCTGAAGCGCGTGCCGGCGATCAAATTTTAGTGATGAGCAATGGTGGTTTTGGCGGTATCCATGGCAAATTATTGAGCCAGCTTGCAGCATAAAATGGCTTTGATTGGGCAAGCAATAGCTTGCCCAAATTGCATTAAGGACGCCGTTGATCAGTTTGATGATTAGCCTGGGTATTCGTCTTCGGGCAATTTCCTTGCCCCAGAATACAATTGAACACCCCTTTGACATCCTGTTTAATTTCTTGCCCCGCCTGTTTTAGCGAGCCAGACACATTCGCTTGCTGATCAATTGATTCTGGCTCGGCACGCGGTGCATCTGCGTCAAATTGATCAATCGGTGCGGTTTCTTGCTTGGCCTGAACTTGATTTGTGCCCTCTTCGCCTTGAGCCAAAGCCTGTTGCTCGGCCATACTCTCTAATAACTGACTACGTTGCTGATGCTCAGCCTGCAATTGATTTGCATCGCCATTGCTGTCTTCAACACTATTCGATACGGCCGGGCTTAATTCCAGCTCAACCGCTGGCTGGCTAGGCCAAATCGCCCACAGCGCCCCTGCTGCTGCAAGCAGCACAATCAGCAACTGAACCCGTTGCGGCAGCCGGCGAAATGCCGAACGAGTCGCTTGCAGCGCCGTTTTACCGTAAGGGCGCAAAAATTGCGCATAGCGAGTCAGGCCATTCCACAGCAGTGGGGTCCAGCGTTGTAATGCTCGCGCCAAGGCCTGAGTGCAATACCAAAGATGTCGCCCCAAAAATCGCAGGCCAACAAGACAATGCCGCACCAACCATGCCAAGACAGATCCCGTTTGCGACAACCACGGTAATATTGGTGAAGCCGTCGCCACCGTTTTGGCTTCAAAAGCTGCATCGCTGGTATGAAATGCCTCGGTCGGGTCTTCGGGTGCCAACTCTGCTCGTTGTGGGGAAACATCTCCGCCAAGCAAAGCCGCCAAGGCGGCATCCAAACTACTAAAACGCTGGTCCGCGTGCTTATCAATACAACGCATAACGAGGTCAGAAAGCACGCGCGGCACTTCTGGGCGTAGCTCATGCGGCGCGGGCGGCGTGGTGTGTAGCACTTGATAAACGATGTTCATCGTCGTTTCGCCGTCAAAAGGCGCTTTGCCCGTCAGGCATTGATACAGCACGACGCCAGCCGAATACAAATCGGCACGACCATCCAACTTTTTGCCCGCCAATTGCTCGGGCGACATATACCGTGGCGAGCCCAAAATCGTACCCGTCCGCGTTAAATCACTGGCGGGAAGTTGGGCGATGCCAAAATCGGTAATCTTCAAGCGCCCTTCTTTGGTCAACATCAAATTGCCGGGTTTGATGTCGCGATGAATGACTTTATGCCGATGCGCATGCCCCAAGGCGGCGAACATTTGCCGCGCAATACTAACGACTTGGCGGATCGACAATTGCCCACGCTTTTCGAGCAAGTCTTTCAGCGTAATGCCGTGCACCAACTCCATCGCCAAATACGATTTACTACGCCACTCACCACAATCGTAAACCGTAATAATGCCCGGGTGATTTAAGCGCGCGGCAGAGCGCGCCTCTTGCAGTAAACGCGCAGCGTAATCGGCCGCTTCATCGCTTTCGAGATTCACCTGCAATAATTTAATTGCCACATCGCGCTCAAGCCGCTCGTCGCGCGCGCGAAAAACCACGCCCATCGCGCCTTTACCGAGGCGGGACTGCAACTGATAATGCGCGATTTTGGCTTGGCTCATACTTCGAAAAAAAGGTGTGGAATCAATCGCTTCGAATTGTACCTTGCTTACATCTTTACGAGTGCGCCATACATCAAAAAGGTGATGCGGCCCACAGACAAAAGCGCCGCCTTTTGAACTAGTTGTCCAGCCACTTGTTGCCGCAAAGGCTCAATGCACATAGCAGTCGCCAAGCGCAATCTGGAGTAAAATAGCGGTTTTACTTTGCGTGAAGCTGTTGCCATGAAAATCGCCCTTGCCCAGATCAACCCCATTGTTGGTGACCTTGCTGGTAATACCGAGCTGATTTTGGCCGCCGCACGCGAAGCACAAGCGGCTGGCGCTGATATTTTGCTGACGCCTGAACTCGCGCTCACTGGTTATCCGCCCGAAGACTTGCTACTGCGCCCGGCATTTCTCAAGCAGTGCAAGCAAGCGATCGGCCGTTTTATCGACGAAGTTGACGGCATCACTTTGGTGATCGGCCACCCGAGCGGTGTGGCGGGCGATGAAGTATTCAATTCGGCCAGCGTGATTCGCGATGGCAATCTGCTTGGCCGCTACGATAAATTGTTGTTGCCGAATAACGCGGTTTTCGACGAAGTTCGCTACTTTACCCCCGGCTTTTCGCCCTTGGTCTTTGAGCAAGATGGCGTGCAAGTCGGCATCGCGATTTGCGAAGACATTTGGGATACCGAACCTGCTGCCGCCGCGCGTGACGAAGGCGCTGAGCTACTATTGGTGCTGAACGCCTCGCCGTTCCATCAAGCTAAGCAAGAAACCCGCCGCGAAGTGGCGCGCCAACGCGTCGAAGAAAACGGCTTCCCAATTGTGTATTGCAATCTGGTGGGCGGGCAAGATGAATTGGTGTTTGATGGTCACTCGTTTGCGCTCAATAAATCGGGTGAGTTGGTGCTGCAAGCACCTGCGTATCAAAATCTAATTACCTACTGTGAGTATAGCGCTGGCGATCTTTTACCTTCTAAGGTTGAAGCCGATACCTCGATAGAAGAAAGCATTTACGGCGCGCTAGTGCAAGGCGTGAAAGACTATATCGGCAAAAACCGTTTCCCCGGCATTTTACTGGGCTTGTCGGGCGGAATTGATTCGGCGCTGACGCTGGCGATTGCCGTTGATGCGCTCGGTGCCGAGCGTTGCCACGCGGTCATGATGCCATCGCGCTACACCGCCGATATTTCGGTCACCGACTCACGCGCGATGATTGATATTTTGGGCTGCAAATATTCCGAAATCGAAATCTGGCCGATGTATGAAAGCATGATGGCGGGTTTGGCCGACGAGTTTGCTGGCACGGACATGGATACGACCGAAGAAAATCTGCAAAGCCGTATTCGGGGTATGCTGTTGATGTCCTTATCCAATAAGACCGGCAAGCTAGTACTCACCACGGGTAACAAATCCGAAATGACGACGGGCTACGCGACACTGTACGGCGATATGGCCGGCGGTTTTGCGGTGCTGAAAGACGTCGCCAAAACGATGGTCTATCGCCTATCAAACTGGCGCAACCAACAAGCGATTGCAAAAGGCCAAGCTGCGCCGATTCCCGAGCGCATTATCACGCGCCCACCGTCGGCCGAGCTGCGCCCCGATCAGAAAGATCAAGACAGCTTGCCTGAATACGACGTGCTCGACGCGATTTTGGCAGCGTATGTGGAAGAAAACCTCAGCATTGCCGACATTATCGCGCGCGGCTACGCCGAGGCCGATGTGAATAAAGTGGTGCGCTTATTGAAAATCAACGAATACAAACGCCGCCAAGCACCGGTTGGCCCGCGCATTACCGAGCGCTCGTTTGGCAAAGATTGGCGCATGCCAATTACGCAACGCTTCACCCTATAAGCTGGTCATCCAAGTCATACTGCGGTGCCTACGGCGTAGCAGTATGTGCGTTTCTTATGTGGGTACAGTGTAATCTGCTTCGCTACGTGCGATTTTACATATTGATGTAACGCAATCGTAACCTTACACTGTTACCTTACAATATTCACGCCTCACTCGACTACCTAGCATGCCTCCCTCTAGCCGTATCGAGCACTTGTATGAACAAGTGCTCCATATTATCCAGCAAGCAACGCTCTTCCCTTTATTTCAGCCCATTGCGGCATTTAAAACGGGCGAGGTTTTTGGTTTTGAGGGATTAATTCGCGGCCCAGCAGGTGAATTGCATCAGCCGATGGCGCTCTTTCAGGCCGCAGAACGCTGTGGCCTACTGACCGAAATGGATATTGCGTGTCGCAAAGTGATTATTTCGGCATTTGTCCAAAGCCAATTACCCGGCAAACTTTTTTTAAATGTGTGCCCCAGCAGTTTTACCCAAGCCAATTTTCGTCCCCGTGCAACACTCGACTACCTTAACCGGGTAGGACTACGCCCGCAGCGGATTGTGATTGAGTTGACCGAAACTCAGGCGATTAGCGATTATGCGCTGCTCGCTGATGCCATTCGCCACTATCGTGAAATGGGATTCCAAATTGCCTTGGATGATTTAGGTGAAGGTTTTTCCGGTTTACGTTTGTGGTCGGAGCTGCGGCCTGACATTGTTAAAATTGATAAATACTTTATTCGCGGTATTCATTTAGACCCACAAAAACGGCAATTTGTGCGTTCATTGCAGCAAATTGCCGTAAATACGCATACCCAAGTCATCGCAGAAGGCATTGAAGAAAGTGCCGAACTCGATATGGTGCGCAGCCTAGGCATTCAATTTGGCCAAGGGTATTTGCTAGGCCATGCCGCACCACATCCCAAGACCAATATCAATTTGCCCCCATTGGAAACTGAGTATCACTCTTTACATAGCAATGGCTCGGCAATGTCTTTATTGCGTGATGTCACGCCGATGTCGGTTCATGACTCGCACGATGCGGTGTGGCGCCGTTTTCAAGCTCACGCCGAATTACAAGCTATTCCAATCCTCGATCAAGATAAACCGGTTGGACTGATTCGGCGCCACGCCTTTCTAGAATTACTGGCTCGTCCATTTAGTCGAGAATTATTTGGCACCCGCAAGTGTAGTTTGCATATGAATACCCAGCCATTAATCGTCGAACAATCGACTAGTCTTACTGAATTGGCACGCTTAATGACTGCGTGTGAGCACCGACAACTCGACGAGGGTTTTATCATTACCGAGCAAGGCCGCTATTTGGGCATGGGTACGGGGCGGGACTTTATTCGCACCATGACCGAACTACAACTCAATGCGGCCCGTCACGCCAATCCATTAACGGGCTTGCCGGGCAATGTGCCGATCCAAGAAACCATGAGCCAGCTATTGGCGCAGCAAGAAAACTTCACGGTGGTGTATGCCGATCTTGACCACTTCAAACCCTATAACGATGTGTATGGCTATGCGCGGGGCGATGAATTATTAAAATGCGTTGGGCAATTGCTGCTCAATCATTTTGACCCTGCGGTTGATTTTGTCGGACACGTAGGTGGCGATGATTTCATCTTGTTACTGCGCAGCGATAATTGGCAGCAGCGCTGTGAAGCCTTGTTGCAAGATTTTTCCAATCAACTGCGGCAATATTTTAGCCACGACGACATAAATCGAGGCAGCTATGTCGCCCCCAACCGACAAGGTGAAATTCAGCAACACCCACTCGTATCCTTATCATTGGGTGCGGCACGCATTATTGCGCGTTGGTATGAATCGCATCATGAAGTCGCCAGCATTGCCAGCTCGGCGAAAAGTATGGCGAAGCGCAAGGCGGGCAATGCTTTGTTTATTGATCGACGCATCAATGGCTACAACGAAAGTAGAATCTAGCAGGTATTGCCAGTAAGCACATACCAGCAAAGCACCGTGGCGCTATACCTAATCAATTTGCTTTAAATCCCAATCCAAATTCATTTCGTCATTGGCCAATTGCAAGAGTGGTTTTAAATTGCGCAGCAAGGCGGCCAAGTGCGGACGCAACTCATCCACATTGCCCTTGTGTAGCATCACTAAGGCTTCCGAAATTAACGGCGTTGGTGTTTGCACCGTATCTGGGTCGGTCATGAACACATGATTATTCATCGGATCGGCATACAGCCTATCCTGCAAAATAGCCATCATGCGCTCGGCTGAGTGCACGTCGTCATGCCAAGAATTACCCACCGCGATGGATGCCGTAACCCGCAATTGCTCATTGCGGAAATTAACCCGCGCATTCGCTACCGTTTGGCGCAAGCGCTCGGCAACCACGCGAGCCTCAATCAGCGGGGTGGCAGGAGATACTACGGCGAACATCGAATCATTTAAGCGCGCTAAGGTGTCTTCTTTACGCAGCTTGGCTTCGAGTAATTTCGCCAGCAGACCTAATAATTGGCCATGCACGCGCTCACCCAGCTTATCTTGCAGCGTTTGCCCGTGATTAATTTCAAGCAGCATCACTGTGACTTCGCTATTGTGGCGCAAAGCAAATGCTAATGCCTGCTCTAGCTGCAAGTTCAATAAATGCGAGCTACCAACCCCTGTGATCGCATCCGTAGTGCTGGTTTGGATTTGCACCGAGCGCGATTCGGCAAGTTCGCGCCGCGTTTCGGCTAGATCTAAATTAGCTTTCACCCGCGCTAACATTTCAGTGCGATCGGTTGATTTAGTGACAAAATCGTTCGCACCGCATTCGACACAGCGCAATTTGGTCTCCTCATCTTCTTCACCAGAAATAATAATCACCGGCAAATAATTAAGGCGAGGCTCACCCGAGGCACGAATGCGCGCCAATAAGCCAAGCCCGTCAAGTTCGGGCATGGTTAAATCCGACAACACCAAGCTAATCGAGTCATCGCCAATCAAACGGCGCCAGCCAGCCTCACCATCGGCCTCTTCAAGCAAATCATAGAACTCAGATAAATGCTTTTTAATTGTCGCGCGGACAATACGAGAATCATCAACCACCAGAATTTTCGGGCGATTTAGCAATTCGGTGCTGTCATTCATGGTTTTATCTATTCATTGATGCAGTGTCTGTAGCCTAGCATAACAAGCCCAGAAAGGTGTAAATCTAGTGCAGTAACGTGAATAAGACTAGACAGTCAACGGCGAGCATGTAATAAATAAGGGGTTAATGCCGCCGCATTGTGCAAGGATAAACCGATGGCTAGCTCTTATCGTTTACAAATTGGTTTGTCACCGCTTGCCCCGCAAGAGGCAGAAATTGCCCTGACCACGATTCGGCGAATTTGGTGCATGCCCTCTTGGATACGCAAGCAAGCGCTGGGCGATGGCGTATTGTTACTAGAGCTACGCCATGAAGCCGCACTCAAAGCGGGCGAAAGCGCGGATTGGTTCGTTGAGCGGATTGCGGCGGCACTCTGGCAAGATATCGGCCGCTTTGTACGCATTGTGATCGACATCGCCCCACACGAAGCCCCCGATGGACGCGTGTTTATTCTCGAAGAAGCGGCCTACTGGCGCATTATGGAAACGTTTCGCCTCTCACACCCGCATTAATCAAATCACTCAAAAACCTGAAATAAAGCGATTTCTACGCAACAAACTGAGTTCTATGAAATACCCACTCGCGCAGCGAGGCTCCCTCTCAAGGATAACGCCAAAGCTTAGCGGCTTTGCCGCTTAGCGACGTGGCATACCCGAAGCGGTAGAGGGCAGGGGGGGTGTGAGAATAGAACATAGCCTGCAAATTTCTCTACCATGCTCAAGGGCTCGGCTACGCCGAGACCTACTCCAGCTTAAACACCCACAAAAGTTGCAGGCACAAAAAAGCCCACTCGAAAGTGGGCTTTTCTGCGATTCTAGCAAAAACTTAAGCCATTGCTTTGATAGCAGCAGCCAGGCGGCTCTTATGACGAGCAGCTTTGTTTTTGTGGTAAATCTTTTTGTCAGCGATACGGTCGATCGTGCTAACCGCTTGCTGGTAAACAGTAGCTGCAGCAGCTTTATCGCCAGCAGCGATCGCTTTCAGTACCTTTTTAACTGCAGTGCGGAACTCTGAACGCTGAGCGCCATTGTGTTCACGTGCTGCGGTAGCTTGACGAGCGCGTTTGCGTGCTTGTGCTGAATTTGCCATGTTGTATTGCTCCTAGTAGGTGTAACGGGTCTACTGCTTGGCCGGAGACACGGACTTTCGGCAGCACACACAACCCTAGAAAGCCGACGATTTTATTCGTTCTTCACGCCAAGTGCAAGAGCAGCGTATCATTCACCCCCAATAGGGTGGGAATAAAAACATGAACTTATTAAAAGCAGTCGCAGCGGTCAGCTCAATGACCTTGGTGTCACGCGTGTTAGGTTTCGCGCGCGATGCAATTATGGCGCGGATTTTTGGTGCGGGCGTCGCCACCGATGCATTTAATGTGGCGTTTAAATTACCCAACTTACTACGACGTATCTTCGCCGAAGGCGCATTCAGCCAGGCGTTCGTGCCGATACTGGCCGAATACAAAAACAAGCAAGGCGACGAAGCAGCGCGTGAGTTTATCGCCGATGTGTCAGGCATGCTGACCTTGGTGCTCGCGATCATCACCGCCATTGGCGTAATTGCCGCACCGGCGATTATCTGGATTTCAGCCCCGGGCTTTGCCAAAAACCCGGATAAATTCGCGCTAACCGTTGATCTGCTGCGCATTACCTTCCCGTATATTTTCCTGATTTCGCTGTCATCCTTAGCGGGCGCGGTACTTAATACCTGGAATAAATTCTCGGTCCCCGCCTTTGTTCCGACGCTGCTGAATATCTCGTTTATTATTTTCGCACTGTTTTTAACGCCCTACTTCGACCCGCCAATTATGGCGATGGCTGTTGCCGTGGTCGTCGGTGGCGTGGCGCAGTTGGCGTATCAGCTACCGCATTTGCGCAAAATCGGCATGCTGTCGTGGCCGAAACTTGATTTTAAAAACGCCGGTGTCTGGCGTGTGATGCGGCAAATGGGTCCCGCCATTTTGGGCGTTTCAGTCGCGCAGATTTCGCTGATTATTAATACGATTTTCGCGTCCTTCCTGATTTCGGGCTCAGTTTCATGGATGTATTACGCCGACCGCTTGATGGAATTTCCGACGGGTTTGCTTGGCGTAGCACTGGGCACGATTTTATTGCCGTCGCTGTCGAAAACCTACGCCAGCAACGACACCGCCGAATACTCACGCCTACTCGATTGGGGCTTGCGCCTCGCGCTCTTGCTGGCCATCCCTTCGGCCGTCGCGTTGGCGCTGATTGCTGAACCGCTGACCGTGGCGATGTTTCAATACGGCAAATTCACCGCACACGACGCAGCAATGACGCAACAGGCACTCAGCGCCTACGCAGTGGGTTTGGTCGGGCTGATTTTGATTAAAATTTTGGCGCCCGGCTTTTACGCACGGCAAAACATTAAAACGCCGGTCAAAATTGCGCTATTTACCTTGGCGGTTACGCAGTTATTTAACTTATTGCTGATCGGCGAACTTAAACACGCAGGCTTGGCATTGGCGATTAGCTTGGGCGCGCTAACCAACGCGGGCTTACTTTTTTATAATTTGCGTAAACAAGATTTTTTCACGCCACAAAGTGGCTGGGCTGGCTTTTTACTCAAACTACTGATCGCCGTCAGCGTGATGGGTGCAGCCTTGTTTGGCATGTTGCAAATCATGCCCGAATGGTCGCAAGGCAATATGGCACTGCGCTTATTGCGCTTGGCGGGCTTGGTTGCAGTCGGCATTGGTGCCTACTTTGCGACGCTGGGCCTATTGGGCTTTAGACCACGCGATTTTTCCCGTCGCAGTGTTTAAGCCATAAAAAATACATCAGGGTATGCGGCTAGAATTCATACTGAAAAAGATATTCAGACGTATACCCACCAGTTAAAAAATTAAACCCAACAGCTTGATTTGACACAAAGCGCCTTACACACGCACTACAGCACACAGCACACAGTCGTGGTAAAATTGGCGACGATATTTTCCCTAAACCGCGGCAACCGCATGCATAGGCCCTTGCCCGGATACACTCATTGATGGAGCACAGGATGACATCCTCGATTTTCGCCGCCGTAGAAATGGCCCCTCGCGACCCGATCTTGGGTTTGAACGAAGCGTTTAATGCCGACACACGCAGCACCAAAGTGAATTTGGGCGTAGGCGTTTACTACAACGACGAAGGCAAAATTCCTTTGCTCGCAGCAGTGAAAGAAGCTGAAAAAGCACGCTTGGCGGCGCAACCACCACGCGGCTACCAAGCCATCGAAGGCAACCCAGCGTACAACGCGGGCGTGCAAAACTTGTTGTTCGGCGCAGAAAGCGAGCTGATCGCCGCAGGTCGCGTAGTGACTGCTCAAGCTTTGGGCGGCACGGGCGCACTGAAAATCGGCGGCGACTTCCTGCAACGTCTAAACCCAAATGCGACCGTTTACATCAGCAACCCAAGCTGGGAAAACCACCGCGCGATTTTTGAATCGGCTGGTTTCAAAGTAGGCGACTATCCATACTACGACGCGACGACACGCGGCGTTGATTTCGCGGCGATGAAAGCGTTCCTGCTAACTCTTGAAGCTGGCTCGATCATCATCTTGCACGCTTGCTGCCACAACCCAACTGGCGCAGACATGTCTGACGCACAATGGGGCGAAGTGGTTGAAGTGTGCCGTGAGCGCGGCTTGGTGCCATTCCTCGACATGGCCTACCAAGGTTTCGCTGAAGGCATCGACGCTGACTCAGTAGCGGTGAAAGCGTTCGCTGCGTCTGGCCTGCAATTCTTTATCTCTAGCTCGTTCTCGAAAAGCTTCTCTTTGTACGGCGAGCGCGTTGGTGCTTTGTCGATCATCACCTCAAGCAAAGAAGAATCTGGCCGCGTATTGAGCCAATTGAAACGCGTTATCCGCACTAACTACTCTAACCCACCGATCCACGGTGGTGCAGTGGTTGCTGCAGTGTTGGCTAGCCCAGAATTGCGCGCAATGTGGGAAGAAGAACTCGGCGGCATGCGCGTTCGCATCCGCGCAATGCGCTCTGGCTTGGTTGAAAAGCTGGCAGCTCGCGGCGTGGCGCAAGACTTCTCATTCGTAACGCAACAGCGCGGTATGTTCTCGTACACAGGCCTGACTGCTGAACAAGTTGAAAAACTGCGCGCTGAATACGGCATTTACGCCGTTTCAACTGGCCGCATCTGCTTGGCTGCGTTGAACGTCAACAACATCGACTACGTAGCTGATTCAATTGCTAAAGTATTGTAATTAGCGCCTCAAATTGAAATGAAAAAAGCCCGCTACTTGCGGGCTTTTTTACGAACATAGAATTCAGAATGGTAGGTATTACCCTACAAATAGCAATTTGCATTAGCTAGCAGGCAATACCCTTATTTTTTTGCCTTTTGCAGGCACTCTTTCCATTTATTTGCCGTCGCACCTGCGGAGCCATCAACCACACAATCACCCGCCTTCATTCGAACATAATCTAAGCCAGGATCGCCTGATTCTGCAGATTGCGCCGACGCCTCAGATTTGACAGCACCATGCGCAGCAGGCTCAGCCGACTTCTCAGATTTACGCTCAAAAGCCGCCACTTTATCTTCCAGCTCGGCCACATGATCTTTTTTGGCGCGCAAATCAATTTTCAGCTCTTTTATTTCCTGCCGCAGCTCTTCCTGCCGTTCAACGGCGCTGGATAAAGTTACTTTGAGTTTGGCAATTTGATCCAGATAGAATTTTTTTTCAAATCCGCGCTTACTCATCCCAACGGCTACACCCGCCATAAAAAAGATCACCACCAGCAAAAATGCCCCCGCACCGATCAAATGCCAGCGATATTTCTGTAAAAAGCCAGGCGCGTCAGCAACAACAGGGTTAGGGGTATGACTCTCTTCGTCAGGGGCGGCAGTTTCTTCGGACATGCTTAAACTCCATTAATGATTAAAGCATTAACTTCATTTAGCATAAACGCGACAATATCAATCGGACAAGAAGATTTATTTGCAGCAAAAAAGAAAAAAGGCTAGCGTGTAAGCTAGCCTTCTTATTTGGCTCCCCGACCTGGGCTCGAACCAGGGACACACGGATTAACAGTCCGTTGCTCTACCGACTGAGCTATCGGGGAATTGATCTTTACATCAATCCATTCAAGTTAATAGATCTAACTTGAATCGGTAATTTGGCTCCCCGACCTGGGCTCGAACCAGGGACACACGGATTAACAGTCCGTTGCTCTACCGACTGAGCTATCGGGGAATCGGTATGGGGCGTATAATAGACACCTCTAGCGTTGCAGTCAAGAAAAACCGTAAAAATTTATCGACGAAAACGAAACCCATGTCTAAAAATATCCTGATTGGTTTATTGGCAACCGGTGGCATCATTGCCGCAGCCCCCCTCATTTTTCCTTATGGATTGATCAAATCTGATTTGGAATCAACGCTCTCCAAGGTATCTGGCAGCAAGGCTCAGATCGGTAGCATTCATTTTAGTTACACCCCTAAACCCGTTTTCAGCTTAGAGAATGTCGTACTCGATTCGGCAGATACCGCATCAATTCAACGCATCGAAATTCCAATCAACACCTATAACGTGCTCAATTGGGGCAAATCACTTCGCGATATTTCACTCAATCAGGCCACTTTCTCTCGTGCATTCGCGCTCGATATACCAAATAAGCTACAGCCAGCAGCGGACAAGCCAATTAAAATCTCACGCCTAAATTTAGTACAGACCAGCGTTAAGCTCGAAAACAGTACTATCGGCCCCGTTGATGGGCAGCTTCGCTTTAAGGCCGATGGTGGTATTGATGATTTACTGATTACCGCCGACGAAGGTCGCGCTGAGCTGCAAGTTCAACCCGAGCAAGGTGAAAACTTCAAAGTACAGTTTAATGCCAAGGGCTGGAAGCTCCCTTTGGGCTATCCTGTCCATTTCGAATACCTCAAACTGATTGGTCGTGCAAATACGGAGGGCATTGAAATCGCCGACATTCGAGCCGACCTTTACAACGGCCTTGTAACTGGCAATGGCCAACTCAACTGGAAGCAAGGCTGGGAATTAACTGGTCAGTTGTTCGGCAAAAACATTCAAGTCGAGCCCTTAATTGAAATCTTTAGCCCTGTCACTCGTAGCAGCGGTCGAATGAACGCCGATGCAGTGTTTAGATATACTGCGGCAGACTATGCAAGCTTATTCAATAAGGCTCAAATCAGTGGTCGATTTATTATCCAAGACGGTATGTTGAGCAACTTCGATTTAGTTACTCCACTCAAAACCCAAAGCCCTACGGTACAAAGCCGAGGCGGACAAACGAACTTCAACACCTTATCAGGTGGCATAGCGATCAACGGCAAAGTGGTGCAATTGCGCAGCATGACTTTAGACGCTGGGAAATTCCGTTCTCGCGGCGACCTGATCATCCGCGACAATACAATCTCAGGAAATGTGGCATCACAACTTTCTGCTGGCGTGGTTACCGTTAGCAATCAACTGCGCGTCACTGGCGCATTGAACGCACCAGAGCTGCGCAGTGCCGGCGCATACCGCCCCTCCAGCCAAGCTCCAACACTGCAAGAGTCAAGTGAGCCACCACCCCCAAATCTTGATGCTGCAAAAGAGTAAGCCAATACGTCCCGCTAGTCGGGGCGTGATAATATTTAGCTCTAAATTTTTTGATAGGACGGCTTTCTTTATGACTTGGCTCAACGAGATTGGCGCTACGCTTTCTGACACTAATCCCACTCTGGTTACCTCATTTGGCAAGCCCGATGCCGAGCTACAGGCTTATGCAGAGCAAACCGTTGTTTGCCCGCTGACACAATTCGGTTTGATCCGGTTTAGCGGAGAAGAAACTCAAGCCTTTTTACAAGGCCAATTGTCGAGCGATATTCGCGCACTACAAAGCAATCAGATTCAATTTTCGAGCTATTCAACGCCGAAGGGGCGGATGCAGGCGAGTTTTTATGTGATTCGTCGCGGCAACGACTACTTATTGCAAATCGATCAGGCGATTCAAGCTGCAATCCAAAAACGCTTATCGATGTTTATTTTGCGCAGCAAAACCAAAGCCAGCGATGCAACTAGCGAATTGGCATTACTAGGTGTAGCTGGCAAGCACGCCAAAGCCAGCATAAGCAAAGTTTTTGGCGCTGCGCCCGATGCGATGCAAGTGATCGAGCAAGGCGACATTCAGATCATCGGTTTGCTCAATGAGCATTACCAAGTATTGCTACCGCAAGAACAAGCCAAGCAGGTTTGGGAACAAATCGTTGCCAGTGGTGCTACGCCTGCAGGTGAAGCGGTATGGCGTCTCAGCGAAATTCAAGCTGGTTCGCCATGGGTCACGGCGGCAACACAAGAAGAGTTTGTTCCGCAAATGGCCAACCTCGAACTAATCGGTGGCATTAGCTTTACCAAGGGTTGCTACCCTGGGCAAGAAATTGTGGCGCGTACGCAATACTTGGGCAAACTCAAACGTCGCACTTACCGCATGCACGTTGATAGTCTTGATGCTCAAGCAGGGCAAGACGTATTCAGTCCTGAAATGAATGGCCAGCCTAGCGGCAAAATTATGTTGGCAGCGCCAGCACCGCAAGGCGGCATGGAACTGCTTGTTGTGGCGCAAATCGCCAGCCTTGAACATGGCCTACATTTAGGCGATGTAAATGGCCCCTTGCTGCACAACTTAGCATTGCCCTATGCCATGAATTGATTTTTAAGCTTATAATCGCCCGATTGTTGATATTCGAGGACTGTGCCCAATGGGGTTTCTCGCTAATAAAAAGATTTTGATTACTGGCCTTTTGTCCGATCGCTCTATCGCCTACGGCATTGCGCAAGCGTGTCACCGCGAAGGCGCTGAATTGGCATTCACGTATGTCAGCGAAGACTTGAAAGACCGCGTTGTTAAATTAGCAGCGCACTTTAACTCAAGCATCGTACTGCCCTGTGATGTTGCCAGCGATGAACAAATTGACCGTTTATTCGTTGAACTGGGTCAACACTGGCCAACATTTGATGGCTTGGTGCACTCGATCGGTTTTGCGCCGCGCGATGCATTGAAAGGTGATTACCTAGACGCCGTAACCCGCGAAAACTTCGCGATTGCGCACGACATCAGCTCATACAGCTTTGCCGCTTTGGCCAAAGCTGCGCGCCCGATGCTCAATGAACGCGCCTCGTTGGTAACGATGTCTTACCTTGGCGCTGAACGCGCGATTCCAAACTACAACGTGATGGGTTTGGCAAAAGCGAGTTTGGAAGCGAACGTTCGTTATATGGCCGCCGCTTTGGGTACGAGCAAAGAAATCCGTGTTAACGGTGTTTCTGCTGGCCCAATTAAAACTTTGGCCGCAGCAGGTATCGCCAATTTTGGTAAATTGCTGAAAGGCGCGGCCGATGCAACCCCAGCAAAACGCAATGTAACGCAAGAAGAAGTGGGCAATGTAACCGCCTTCTTGTTGTCTGACTTGGCATCTGGGATGACCGGTGAGATCTTGCACGTTGACGTTGGCTTCTTCATCGGTGCTGGCGCATTGGCTAGCGAATAATCAAGCAGCATACCGCTTGAATAGAAAAAGCCCGCGCAAGCGGGCTTTTTTATTACCTCCATCCAGTATATCGCGCTAGCCTTTATCTAAATTGGGCCACCTGCAGATACTGTGAGACTCCATACAAACCACGCAGACTTAAGCCTTGCGAGCTCGATTGCAACAGCGACAGCGCATTGCCTGCCGCAGCAAAACTAATGCTGGTATTTGGATTGGCGCTGCGCTGTATTTGCTGAAACGGTGAATTGAGTATCGACAACTCTTGCAATGAGCTCGCCGTGCTTTGACTCAGTTTATCGATCGCTAGATTCAGCAAATTATTGGCAGCCTCGGGCTGCGCCAAAGCTTGTTGACTGAGCCGTGTTTCATTGACGATCAGTCTGCCATCACTGGCCGTCGTTATTCCTAAATCATTCAGCGAAACCCGCTGTTGCCCCTGCCCTACCGCCAAATTGCTCAGCACCTCGTCTAAGCGGCTCAGTTCACGCCGCGCCAACCCAGAACCCACATCCGTGCTGCTCGCACTTTTTGTCTGCCCGGTTAACTGGCTACGCGCTTGGTTAAATTGCTCAATCAATTGCGCAAAATTCTGATTTAAGCTTCGCACATCACGACTTAAAGTCACGGACGTCGAGCCGACCTGACGTATATCGAGGCTTAAATTGCTGGTGGGGTCGTTCAGCACATTGGTATTACTGCGCAGATCGCGACCGTCAATTTGCACTCGGGCATCTTGCGCCACACGATTGGCATTATTTTGTGCCGCACTGGCGTCGATCGCGAGCTTTGCCAAGTTGCCCGACGCTGCCTCATCATCGCTGGATTGCGCTTGGATCGTAAAAGCCTGCGCCGCACCAGTTGCGCTATTTTCTATTTGCAAACGCGTGCCCGCCTCGTCGCTGACCACACTGGCTTTCAATGCCGGTTGAGCCGTTTGGATTTTGCGCGCCACGTCACTCAAGGTATCGATTGCGGCCAGATCAACGCTAATCGCACGCCCCTCTGCTTGCTGCGAGCCATTGGCTACTGCGCCCAGTTGAATCGTTAAGCGCCCCTGACCAAGCAGCTCGGTCGCGGCATTGAAGTTGGCAGTTTGGCTGAGCTGGCCTTGCGCCAATTGTTCGACATTGACATTTTTTGCCGCAGCCGGCGCGCCGCCCGTCAGCGTTTTTGCCTGTGCGACCGTAGGGTCGGACGACGTTGCTTGCAAAAGATTGCTACGCAATGGCGCCGCTAAGCGTTTTAATTCGGTATTGAGCGTGCTTAAGCTGGATTGGATTTTGGCACTGGGCGATAAACTCACCGTCGAGCTAGCGCTGCGTTTGCTGAGAAAATCGTTCGAAAGGCTATTGAGCGAATTGAGATTATTCAGCCGTAAATTGGAGGCTGAAATCGAACCAATGCCACTCAGCTGATTAATGGCAGCAAGCGATTGAGCGGATAAGCCCGCAGATTGCACACTGGTATTTCGCCCGTAAATCGATTCAGCCCCGCCATAGCGCGAGTAAAAATCGTTGCGGCCAGATATACTATTTAACATGATGTTCACCTACTTTCGCCGAGATGGCGATACGGTGATAACCCAAAAGCATCTCTTTTCATTCTACGCCAATAGCGTTGAAAAACAATAGGTTATCGATCATGTGCCAACTGCTCGGCATGAACTGCA
The DNA here is from genome assembly GCA_041874755.1 of Chitinibacter sp. SCUT-21. NCBI lineage: Bacteria > Pseudomonadati > Pseudomonadota > Betaproteobacteria > Neisseriales > Chitinibacteraceae > Chitinibacter > Chitinibacter sp. SCUT-21. Next base: position 2,649,852 of record CP102611.1, on the reverse strand, counting down.
ATACGCCCACTGATATTATTTTTTCGTTCGAAGGGTTTCGGCGGCGCGGCGGCTTAACCGATGAGCATTCCGATGGCTGGGGGATTGCTTTTTTTGAAGGCGAAGGCTGTCGCTTGTTTTTGGACTATTTACCGTCGATCTCGAGCCCGGTCGCGGATTTAGTCCGTGCCTATCCAATCAAAAGCAAGCATGTCATCGCGCATATTCGCAAAGCAACACAAGGGAAAATTAATTTAGCCAATACCCACCCATTTGGCCGCGAGCTGTGGGGGCAACACTGGATCTTTGCGCACAACGGCAATCTGACTCAATTGCCCCCTTTGACGAATTCACGCTTTTTGCCAGTTGGCACAACCGATAGCGAACATGCTTTTTGCTGGCTATTGAACGAGCTAGCAAGCCGTTTTGCGCAAGCGCCAAGCTTGGTCCAGCTGCATGAAACACTCCAAGGCTTGAGCGCACAGCTGGCCGAGGGCGGCACATTTAATTTCCTACTCTCAAATGGCCAAGCCTTGTTTGCACATTGCAGCACCAAATTGCACTATATCGTGCGACAAGCCCCGTTTTGCCAAGCCCATTTGCGTGATACTGATCTTGCCGTTGATTTTGCTAAAGAAACCACACCAAACGACAAGGTCGCAGTGATCGCCACCGAGCCACTCACGGATAATGAGCAATGGATCGCGATGCCAAGCGGTCAGTTATTAATGTTCGTCGATGGAGAGCCAGAGTATAGCAGCACAAGCACTTCCTAGATTGGCCTGTATGCTAATACCCTAGCTTGAAAATTGATGAAGGCCCAATAGCGCGAAGACATGCTCATCGAAATATTCACCTTTTTCATCTAATTGGCGCAACAGAGGCGCAATCCGCTCCAAGGTCAATTGATTATGCGCAAAGCGATCTCGCACCGTTTTAAGGCTTTGGGCACGGGAAGCTAATTGCGCTCGCCGCGCCTCTAGCTCTTTACGCTCGCGACGATGCCCGCCCACTGATAAATTCAGCCACAGAATCAAGGGCACAGCCAACCACCAAATTTCCAGCAATAAGCTAGCAATCGCGCCCATTGCCAATAGCAAATACCAAACTTGATCAATATGCTCGACGGTTGGCATCAGCACCGATAAAGTTGGCCAGCGCCGCGATAGCATCGCGCGAATACGCTCGTCGTCCGCGGCATCGCGCTTCTTGCGTGCCAAGGCGGCATCCAGTGCAAGGCTGATGTACCACTGCGTGATCAAACGACAATGCAGCCAGTCTTGCTCCAAATATTGCTGCATTTTTTCGTGCAACTGCACCCGAAATTCGTCACTCGCTAAGGGTGGAATTGAATTGTCGTACGGGTCTTTGATGGAGTGTTGCACATTCAGCGGATAGCCCGCCACATCAACCAACATCTGGCGGCGCGCATTCATTAATTCGGCTGGAATATTCAGATCCGGATCATCAAGCCGGATGTACTGTTGAATCAATTGATCCAGAGGCTCGAACGGTGGATGTGTGCCTGGATGCGTGCGCATCTCTTTACGCAGGCGTTCAATTTCAGCCAGCACCGCGCGGCCTGTTGGGGCCGCTTCAGGCACCCACGGCATCCGCACCAGATTTTCGGCTTTGTACAACGCTTCATCAAAATGAATAAAATAGGCCTCAAAATAGGCGGCCATTTCTTTATCATCGCGATCAGTGTCGCCCGATAGCAGCGGTTTAGTAGGGGGAACGCGGCGCAGATCAGTTGCAATCCGATTGGCGAGCGATTCTAACTCTGGTGCGACACCGGCTCGAGCAAAGATCGGATCAAGCTCATGACGCTTGCTCCGCCAATCTTCCAGCGTTTTCCAGATACTCCAATCGGCCACACGACTCTCCTTTAAGCGGCCTATTTTACCGTTTCAGCGCTCAAAACGGAGAAGTAATCTACTGGGTGTGCACAATGCACACGCTGGGCTAATTGGATTTGCGTTTTTTCTTTGGTTTGGGTTCTAAAGCGGCTTCAATTCGATCGCATAGATGACGTAATACAGCTAGACGGGCCGCGTATTTATTATTAGCACCAACCAAATGCCACGGTGCAATTGCGGTACTGGTGCGCTCAATTAAGTCGCTACCAGCTTCGATATACGCATCCCATTTTTCGCGGTTGCGCCAATCTTCGTCGGTAATTTTAAAGCGCTTATATTCGATTGCTTCACGCTCTTTAAAACGGCGTAGTTGCTCCTCATTGCTGATAGCCAGCCAAAACTTCACCACAATCACATTGGCATTGCTAATCTGCGCTTCAAAATCATTGATTTCACCATATGCGCGCATCCAATCGGCGCGGCTGGCAAAGCTTTCAACGCGCTCCACCAAAACGCGACCATACCAAGAGCGATCAAACAGGGTAATTTGCCCGTGGGGCGGAATGTGCCGCCAAAAACGCCATAAATACGGCTGTGCGCGTTCTTCCTCAGTGGGGGCCGCGATTGGAACGGTGCGGTATTGGCGCGCATCCAAAGCAGCCGTAATGCGCCGAATTGCCCCGCCTTTACCCGCAGCATCCATCCCTTCAAACACGCACACCACCGAATGCTGTTTAAAATCGGGGTGCCGCGTGAGGCGATTTAAGCGCCCCTGTAAAACTTCGAGCTCTTCGACGTATTCGCTTTTACTGAGTGATGAATCCAGACTTAGCTTATCGAGCAAGCGCACACCATCAATCGATGGCATCAAGGGCGCGGCATCAACGCGTTTCTGGCGTACCGAAGCACGCTCCATATGGTGGGTAATGGCTTCTAAGATATGTGTGCCAACGGTTATATCGCGGTACTTCTCATCTGTACTTTCAATCACACGCCATGGTGCATCGGCTAAATTGGTTCTGTGCAATAAATCTTCTTGCGAGGCGATCACTTCATCATAATGATCGGCAAACCACGTATCGCTTTCATCAAAGCGCCAAGAAGTACGCGGGTCATTGGCAAATTTTTTGAGGCGTTTTTTCAACTGCTCTTTCGGTAAGTGCAGCCAAAATTTCAAAATCAGCGCGCCCTCATCCGACAGCATCTTTTCCAAGCGGATAATTTTGGCCAATTCATGCTCGTAATCAACTGAATCGGGCTGCGACATCATCTGATCCCACATCGGCCCGCTATACCAGCCGCCAAACAAAATGGCCATCTTGCCTTTGGGTGGCAGCACCCGCCAATAGCGCCAATACGGAGGGCGCGCGCGCTCTTCATCGTTCGGAGCGGCAAAAGCGTGCGTGGCGATATGCCGCGGATCCATCCATTCGAGCAATAAATTGGCCACCTGCCCGCGTCCCGCAGTGGGCACGCCACCTAATAAAATAACGACGGGAAAATCCGCACGCTCTTTGAGCTGATACTGAATACTCAGTAATTGCTGCCTTAATTGATCCGCAGCGATTTTATATTGCTCTTTTTCGAGGGTATGTCCTAATTCGGCGGCAGCAAACATGGCGTCAACCTTGATGAATTGGCATTAAAACAAAATCACAGAATCGTCCAAATCGGATTCGGGCACAGAAACAAGCTGCGTTTCTGCGACGATTAATTGCTGGAGTTGCCCGATTACACCTGCAAATTTCTGGTCTAGAGAAAAACCAGCTTCGTATAATTTATCAGCGTACATTGAGCTGGCTTGCACAATGTATAACAAATCTTCTTCTTGAGCATCCGTTAAGCCCAATCCAGCTAAAGCACCTGAAATTTGGATCCTTAAACCTTCAAATAATTCACGGGCCGCCCCTTGCTGGTATTTATATTCCACTTCGACTTGCCGTACCACCTCGACAATTTGGTTAATCGAGGACTGTATTTTGCGATTGTGCTCGATCATCGCTTGCTCAAGCACAATGCCATTCACACGATTAGATGCCGCTTCTACCACGATGGCAATATGATCGCGTATCCGCCCAATGTATTCGTCATTACTCCAATTGAGGTCTTTTATTTGCACGATGGCATTCGGGTAATTAATCACCATCCGCGTGCCATATTGATAAATACGCTGGCCCTCTCTTAAACGTAGCAATAATTCGGCTTCCAGCGGGCTGGAACGCCCCTCACTATTGAGTGTTTTTTGCTCATGTTCTGTACTAATTTGCGCCGAAACTTTTAGCTGAAAATGGCCTGCACACGTAGAGACCACCGCTTTGAGTAGCGCTTCAATATCATGGCATTCGCTGGTGCGTTTCATAAAATCAATAACGCCGCCCATCTCACCACTATTGGAAATGGCCATCATCGCCACATCGGTGGCTGATTTCAGCGATTGTTTTAATTGCTCAGCATCGGCAATCACTTTGGCTAATCGCTCTATACGATAACGCACCTTCGGCATCAGTAGCGGCTTGCCCATATAGTCATCGGCCCCCGCCAGATACGCCGCCTCTCGGCTTTCCAAAGAGGCATTACTCGCCATGAACACGACACGCGTCTCTTTCACGCTTTGCACCAGTTGACGACAGAGCTCAAACCCATCGATCACGGCCAGATCTGTATCGAGTAACACGATATGCGGCCTAAATTCTTGAGCTAACGCCAGAGCCTGCTGTCCATCATGCGCCTCTTTGATCTCACCTAAATGGGCCAAAGCGTCGATCAGTTGCACGCGCATCGCCGCATCACCATCGACGATTAATATTCGCTGTTGCCCAACATCGGCCATGTTTGCGTTACCCCTTCATCTCACAACTAGCATTTACACCAGTTCAAACAAAAATCGCTGCACATCGATGCGCCATTTTTCCGGGTTTTCGTGCCCCACGATTTTATCCGCCCCCCCCTTACCCATCGGGCGAGACAAATCAACGACAACAGGGTTGATATAGGTGTTGGATTTAGTACTAAAAATCGCTTTAACAATCGGCTGCAGCATCGCTGCATTATTTTGTTCAATCACCACCGCCAAACGACCAGATTCGAGCTTAACCAAGGTACCAACAGGATAAATACCAACGGTTCGCATAAAGGCCTGCACCAGCTCGGGATTAAAATGAAATTTACTCCATTCCCATAATTTACGAAGCCCTTCGGGCGCGGTCATCCCTTTGTGATAACAGCGATCAGAGGTGATTGCGTCATACACATCCACCACCGCAGCCATCTGCGCCATGCGGCTAATTTGCTCACCAGGTAATTGATGTGGATAGCCAGTACCATCGAGCCGCTCATGATGATGCAGCGTAATATCCAGCGGAATCTCCTCCACCCCTTCAATACCGCGCAGAATATTCCACCCCTCTTCAGGATGACTACGCATAATGGCAAATTCCGCCTCGCTCAATCGTCCAGGTTTATTCAAAATATCATTCGGTACTTTCATTTTTCCGGTGTCGTGCAATAAACCGCCAACGCCAGCCAAGCGTATCGTGTCGCGATCGAGCCCTAGCGACTGTGCAAATGTCACCATTAAGGTGCAGACACTCACTGAATGCAAAAACGTGTATTCGTCTTTATCTTTAATCGCGCCCAACCCCACCAGCGCGCCGCTGTTTCTTAGCACCGATTCGGTAATATCCTCAACAACCTGCGCCACGCCCGCCAGCTCAATCGCCTTGCCCAAGCGCACATCCCGCATCACATTGCGCACAACATTCGTCGCGTGGCCATGAATTTTCTTTGCCCGGCCCAGCTCTTGAGCAAACGAGACCTGAATAATCGGCGCCGGCGCCTCAGCGATTTGAATTAACTGCGCATCTAACTCGGCATTCACTTCCTCGACCGTTGGCGCGTCGGGCATATCTAAACCCCGAGTGATATCGATGTAAACCTCGCGCACGCCAGTGGCCATAATTTTGGCGAGAGCTTCATCGTCCGCAATAACAAACTTATTACGCACAAAGGGATGATTCATCCAATCGACATTTAAGTCATGAATAAACATCCCGATACGAAGTGCATGAGCAGGTATTTTTTTGATCATATCGCGGGCATCGGCAATTTTCTCTCAGTGTAGGACACGCCTTACCGCAGCGCCGAGCAATTCGGCCACTCTCAGATACCCGCTAATGCATCGCCCAGTAAGTCTTGATTAATAAGGCATACAGAGCAATACCCTAAACTATAGCAACTCACCTACTTTCTGACACAACCACAAAAATACCAACAAATTAATTACATGAAACAAACAACATTTGTCTGTATGATAGGGCAATTGCCCATGGCAACGCCTTTCAATCATGATTGACTACGGGAGTAACTAGCATGAGTTTATTTGACACTTTGGCAGCACAAGTTCTGGGTGGCAACGAGCAAAGCAGCGCCTTGTCTGGCCTTTTGGAGTCACACGGTGGAATTTCGGGGCTGGTCGAGAAATTTCAAAATGGCGGGCTGGGTGAGATTGCGCAATCTTGGGTATCCACCGGCGGTAATCTGCCGATTTCAGAAGAACAAATTCAAGCGGTTTTAGGCAACGAAACCGTGGCGAATTTAGCTGAAAAATTTGGCGTGGACCCACAGCAAGCAGCCAGCTCATTAACAACCCTGCTGCCGCAATTGATCGATGGGCTCACCCCCGATGGTGAGGTGCCTACGCAAGACGGTGGCAATGTATTAAGTGCAGGTTTAGATTTGCTCAAAGGCAAACTATTTAGCTAATACCCATACCCGTATTGCCAACCAGATCGCTATTTGGATTAATCAGAGGGCAATACCCAGCAAAAAGGCCAACATCAGTTGGCCTTTTTCATTTCAGCGCATCACTCGCTTAGAAGTACAGCGTTACCGGCCCTTTGTTGATGAATTCCACCCAGCCACGCGGTACCGGATAGCCGCTAATTACTGGGAAGTAGGCAATAAACAAGACGGCGGCTAGCGCCACCACACCCCACGGCAGGTATTTGGCCCAAGCGCGTTGCGGGTTGTCGAGCTGCAAACGCTGCAATCCCCATACCAAGGCCAGAATAATAAATGGCACTGATGCAAAGAAGTGGTAGATAAACACCAATTTACGTGGAATCAGCGCCCATGGCAGGAACTGAATCAGGCCCACCGCAACGATAAAGCTCAGTGCGAAGATCTGGCTCGATGTCACAGCAAAGCGCTGCACCATCGCTTTTGAGCTCGCCATCGTTAAACGCCAACCGATGGCCAGCAAGAAGGCCAGCGTACCCAGATACCACGTCACTGGATTACCAAACGCGCTAATCGACGATACTTTCAGCGGGCCAGTCCATTCCGTGCCCGAGTAGTACCACATCGGTTTGACCATCGTCGGCCACTCGTACCACATCGAGCTAAACGGATGCGTGGCTTTCAGTTGGCTATGGTATTGATACATGCCGGTTTGATTGGCCAACATGCCCGAAATACCTTGGCCAGTCGCTTGCATCAGCGGGATATACGCTGCGGTATAAATCAGCGCCGGAATCACAATAAAGCCGAGCACCGACCACATCACGCTTTGCGTCACCCAATCGCCGTAGCTGCGTTGGCCTGGCAGTTTGGGCGGCAAACCTTTTGCGACTTGGTATTGGCGCCACAAATTCCAGCAGTACAAGATCGCCAAACCGACGCCGTGGTACAGCACAATCCACTTACTCGCCGCACCCAAGCCAAACATCGTGCCGCATAGCAGCAAGGATTTAACATCGGTTTTCCAATCTTGGCTCGCCGGTTCTTGCTGCATCCAGCGCAGCATCCAGTAGGAGCTGGCCAGAATAAAGAACACGCCGTAGGTATCGATCGTGGCAATCCGCGTTTGCGTGAAGTGCATAAAATCGAGCGCTAACAGGGCGGTCGCCAGCAAGGCGAAATTTTCCGAACGGAACAGGCGACGCGACAGGCCAAAGAACACCGGCAGCATCAATACGCCGAAAGTAGTGCCAACAAAGCGCCAGCCAAACGGATTCATACCAAATAACCACACGCCAAAGGCAATCAAAATCTTGCCCAGCGGCGGGTGCGTGTTTTCAGTCGCGTCGATGCCTTGCAAGATTTCCCACGCACTGCGCGCGTGATAGACCTCGTCAAAGTACATGCCGTTGTACGCGGTTGATAAAGTCACCGCTTTTTCTTGCTCGTCGATCAGCGCCACCGCATCACTTGGCCCCGCTTTGAGCGCAGGCGTTAGCAAGGCATTATTACTGCCGCGCACCGCGATTTCGTTCATCTGTAATGAACCGGTGCTCAAACCAATTTTGAAATATCGTGCCGGTAAATTCACATCCAAATTGCGCCAGCGGAATTCGGAAAAGCGGTTGCTAATGACGATGCCTTTGCCGACAGTCCAATTTTCGCCATCGGCCGACCATTGCAGCGCGTATTCACCTTCACCCAAGCCGTGGTGGTATTGCAGCTGCGTGACTTGCTGCATTTGCCCCAAGTCAAACACAGCCCAATCGCTCGCCGCCGGTGGGTTCCAGAATTTTTGCGGCGCTTGCGTATTACCCAAATAGGTAAACGCCGCCACGCTGTACGCCGCGCAAATTGCCGCCAGCGCCAGCCACGCACGGCGGCTAATCGGAGCGAGTGGCGTTTCAATAGGCGCAACGGGTATAGCCTCAGCAGCAACGCCAGAATTAGCCTGCGGAGCAATACCCTCATCAATTGATTTCGATTCCATTTCCTGACGCTCGCCGCGCAAGAAAATCGCGTAGCCGACGCGGAACGTTTGAATCAGCAAGGCCACGTTGGCGATCGAGCAGGCGATCATAAAGAAATTATCGTTTGGCACGCCGGTGCTATTCAGGCGCGTCAGAATATCGAGCGTGATCCAGGTATTCACAAAGGTCGTCAAACTTGCCCACACCGCCAGCCACAGCACGCGTGAATCGCGGATCACCATAAACGCGGTCAAACCGACAAACGCCGCGGGGAATAAATAGCGCTCGTGCATTTTTGGCCCAACGACAAAAAACAGCACGTAAATCGCAAACGCGCCAAACAGATAACGACCTTGGCCTTTACCCTTGATCACGCCATACACCACGGCGCCTAAGGCCGATAGTGTTAAGAACCACGCCCATTTGCCGACTGGCAAGCCGAGAAATAGCGTTTCGTTCGGTAGCCAATTGCCGCCAAACAGCGCGTATAAATTAAACGCATTCACCGTCAGATAGTCGTAGCTGGCCAGCGTGCCGCCGTACAAGCTAAAAATCCACAATGGTTCGCGCGAAATCGTGAACGGCAGCGAGAGCAAAATAAACGTGCCAATCGCTGCGCCCAAGGCTTTGGCTTGCTCTTTGACATTTCCAAAAGTCAGCAATGCAATCAGCGCAATCGGCCCAACCAGCAGCGCTTGTGGCTTGAAAATCACCGCCGCGGCGTACAAAGCCGCAGACAATACAATGCGACGACGCTCTAGCATTAGGAACGATGCGGCCAAAATCAGCGTAAAGATGCTATCAACCTGCCCCCAGAAGGTGGAGGTGACAATCGCCAGCGGGTTAAACAGCCATGCAATCGCCGCAATCAATGCAATCGCGCGCGTGGCGTTTTCTTTGCGACCTACCCACAGCAAAAACACCGCGCCAGCGATGTCAGCCAGCATGGCTGGCATTTTCAGCGCAATAAAAAAGCCGGGCGTGTCATACGCCAAATTAAACCAGTTGGCTGCGCCGCCAACCAACCACAGCACAGTGATATAGCCCGGCGGATAATCGGCAAAATAGCCGGGGCGGTAAAAGCCAGCAAAGCCGCGTTGGTACATATCCAGCGCCCACGCGCTAAACGTGCCGATATCGTAAGAGTGCCCACGATACGCGCCTGCCCAGTACCATTTAATTAGAAATACGCCCAAAACCAGCGCAATCGCAGGCCAAGTTTTAGTCAGCGGCGCAATGCCATCAAGCACCGCGCCAAAGCGCTGATACGCGCCATCACGAGCTCGAATCAGCCAAGCAACTAGGCCGATATAGCCCAGCGTAACTAGCCATGTCATCACATTGGCCAAGGTGGCCGATTGATTCGGGCTGGTGCTCGCAGCCGGTGCGGCCGCCGCTGCGGGGGGCGGGGTAAAGCTGATCACTTTGGCGCCAGCTCCCGGCTCGGCCGCCTGCAGCGAAATATCGTCAAACCACGCTGTACCGGTAGTTAAACTGCCATAAAACCCCAAACGCAAGGCGAGTTTGACTTCGGTTTGCTCAGGCCCTGTTTTGCCCCAAGCCACGATTTCTTGCCAATCGTTGCTGCCTTTTAAATCATTCGAGTAATCCATCGCGTCAACGATGCTGATGTTCGCGCCCACTCGCGCATCAGAAGGAATACCATCGGTTTTCACCCAAGCCGACACGCGATACCAAGTATCGGGTTTAACCTTAATGGCCTGCGTTAATTTGCCATCGTCACCCTGCCCCAACACGATCTTGACCGAGGCTTTGCCAGAATGGAAAACCTGATCATCGCGTTGCGCAATGCTTTTAGGCTCGCCCTGCGTCCAGTGATCAAAAGTCCACCCCGCCGCGCCGCCCGATGGGCTGGTTTCCTCAACGCCAGCATTGCGTGCCAACTCCTCAGCCGCGTGCGCCGGCCAAGCCAATGCCAATAGGCAGCACCAGCACAGCAGTAGCCATTTCATCGACAAAGTGTGCCAATTTATACGCATTGCAGACATCAACATGATTTGAAACTCAATGAGACTGAGGGAAGCTCGCACTATATCGACTCTGCATACTTACGCCTAGTTCCTAGGCTCACATTCCTCGTGCGCATGTGCAGCAGAATTGAATGCTCCAGAGCCAGTACTTCCTTACAAACCCAACGCTCCTGCGGCCTTCCTCTCATATCGCGACGCAACATTGTTTTAGCTATATCAGCATCCGCTAAAGCGTTTATTTTCCTAGCTTTGTGGCAAATTTGCCGCAGTACTTATTGCACCTGCAATACCGTTTTTCGAGAGCTATGGCACAAAGCTTCCATCGTGGGGTTTTCAACCCAAGCGCGATGATGTAAGGTTGACCCCAATCGTGATGTAGTCGCGAAAAAACCATAACAAAATAGGCCGCGTGCCTAGCGCCAATACCAAGCCAAAGAGCTTGGAGCGCATGGAGGAAGAGACAATGCAGCAACTTCTATCAGTAGTCATCCCTTGCTACAACGAGGAAGAAGTGATCGGCGAAACCCTCAAGCGCTTGGGCGAGTTTCGTGCCACCGTCACCGATTTGGACGTGGAATTTATTTTTGTCGACGACGGCAGTAAAGATCGCACCCGCGAATTATTGACCGCAGCACAGCAAGCCAATCCCGAAATCCGCGTCGTTGGCTTTGCGCGAAATTTCGGCCACCAAACTGCGGTTACCGCAGGCATTGATGCCGCCAGCGGCGATGCCGTGGTGCTGATCGATGCCGATTTGCAAGACCCGCCCGAAGTGATCAGCGAAATGATCGCCTTGTGGCGCAATGGCTACCATGTGGTGTACGGCACGCGAGTTGATCGCCCGGGTGAATCAGCGTTCAAACTCGTGACCGCCCGCGCTTTCTATCGCGTGCTCAATCGCCTTTCTGATGTGCCAATTCCGCTCGACACGGGCGACTTCCGTCTGATGGATCGCAAAGTGGTTGATGTACTCAAGGGCATGCCAGAGCGCGATCGTTTTATTCGCGGCATGGTGAGCTGGGTGGGATTCAAACAAGTGGCACTACCGTACCGCCGCGCCGAGCGCTTTGCTGGCGAGAGCAAATATCCGCTGCGCAAAATGGTGCGCTTTGCCACCGACGGCATTATGTCGTTTTCGACCAAGCCATTGCGTTTAGCAGTCACCCTAGGCTTGATCGCGTCGTTCTTAGCGCTAATCGGCATTATTAATACCTTAGTGGTGCGCTTAACAACCAATGACTGGGTTGCCGGTTGGGCCGAAATCATGGTGGCGATTCTGTTCCTCGGTGGCGTACAGCTACTGTGTATCGGCATTTTGGGCGAATACGTAGGCCGCACCTACAACGAAATCAAACGCCGCCCGCTATATGTGGTGCAAGATCGCTTAGGGTTCCCCGAAGAAAAATAAGCCCCGCAAGCCAGCCATTTGCGCTGGCTTGTTTTATATCCATCGTGCACAACGCAATACCCAACCATGTATTGCGCTATGCGCATTCACATGAAAAGCTTAGAGAGCAATACCTCCTATGAGCTTGTATACCACGATCAGCCAGCGCGTCACGCAATCAATCTATTTGATTTTCGCTGGCGTTTTTTCGATTTTTCTTGGCTGCGCATTTTTTGTTGATGCATTTTGGAAAAGCGATACCTGGTTTTCGCGTGGCGATTTGGAAATGCTGGGCGCGCAAAATCCTTTTATTCAGGCATTAGGCATTTCGCTGTGGTTTTTTGCGCTGTATGGCGCGTGGAAAGCATCGCAAAGAATCAATCAAGCCAAATACATTCGTTTGATTATCCCCGCGCTGTTTTTAGTTTTTTTTGGCCTGATTAATGTATTTATTTATTATTTTCCGGTACATGCCTACGACGACGCGCTGGTGATTCGTATCGTGGTCGATGATTTATTGCGCGGCAATTTCATTTCGTTTTTTGATACGATGTCCTTGGAAAATAAAGCGAAGAATTACCTCTACCTATTTCCGCTACAAGTACCGTTTACGTTGTATACCTACGCGATTCATAGCGTGATTGGCGATAGCTACACCTATACGCGTATCATCAATACCATTTGGATTACCGGCAGTAGCTATACAATTTATCAAATCTATTTACTGTGGCAGCGCAAAACGCATGATTTCTTTGCGGCGCTGATTTGCACCACGTTTATTCCATTTATTTTGCTCGGTGCGTGGGTGTATAACGATTTTCCTGCGATTTTCTTAAGCTGTGTATCGATTTACTTCTTTACGCTATGGCAGCAACAAGGCCGCAAACGCGCGATGATTTTGTGCCTGATTGCACTGGCCTTTGCCAATCTATTTCGCCCAATTGCGTTGCTGTTGGCGCTGAGCTTTGCACTGATTATTGTGCTGCGCTGGATTAAATCAGGCCAATATAAATCTTATCTATGGATTTTGTTTGGGCTATTTATTGCAATTCAAGTACCGCACAAACTCGTCAACGGCGCGCTCGCGCTCGGTGGCGTGCCGACCTACAGCGGCTTTGCGACCAGCGCGCCCGCGCCCAAATGGATGTGGCTCAATATTGGCTACGATTACAAGCGCTTGGGCGTGTGGTCGTACAACGAAGCGTACGCGACCTTCGTTAGCGAGGCGCCGATTGATGAAGCTGCAGTGAATACGCTGTTCAAACAAGAAATCGCCAAAAAGTGGCAAACGATTGGCCTGACTGGCACGCTGGCTCACTGGGCGAAAAAAACCTATTGGCAATGGACTGAAGGCACGTACCAAGCCGTGTATTACGGCATTGGCGACCCAGCCCGCCCCGATTACTTTGCCCACGCAACGCCGGCCAGCCAATTTGCACATGGCGAACACGGTGAGACTTTCCGCCATTCTGTGCGGCGCATTACCCAATTGCAAAACTGGCTGTATTTGTTTGCCGCCACTTGCGTCGTCGCTTTGGCCTTCAAACGCGCCTGCCGCGATCAGGATGCGCAACTGGATGAAACCGTACTGCTGTTGGTGTTTTACACGCTGATGGTGTTTGGCATGTATATGCTGTGGGAATCCAAATCGCGCTACATCCTATCGAGCACAATTGCGCTCTTATTGCTCGCGAGCTATGGACTACCACAATTATTTGCCCGCTTTGAAGCGGCCTTAAAAGCCTCGCCCGAGCAACACCCCACAATGATTGAGCCAATACCCGCATCGGAAACACAAAACTAAAGCGCGGGATGGATGGAGGAAAAACATGAAGCAAGAAGCAGGTCACTTTGACTATCTCGATGGCGTGCGCGGCATTGCCGCGTTTTCTGTCACGCTACATCATTTCTTTTATGCCTTTTTGCCAGCGCTGATTTGGGGTGCGGCTGGTAATAAGGGGCTGATTTTTCCGCAGTTTGAGATGGCGATTGCGCAAACACCGCTGAATTTATTGTGGAGCGGCGATTATGCCGTGATGGTGTTTTTTGTGATGAGCGCCTTTGTGCTCACCTATCGCTTCTTCCGCGATCAGCACGACCCGAACTTTAGCCGCGTTAGCTTTTTAAGCTCGGCCACGCTGCGCCGCTATCCGCGTTTGGTATTGCCAATTTTTGCTGCCTCGCTGATTGTGCTGCTCGTGATGCAAATGGGCGGGCTGTTTCATCAACAAGCAGCGCAATATTCCCTATCGTTTGAATGGCTGGCGCTGCAATGGCATACGCCCAACGCGGGCTTTGTTGATGTGCTGCGTAATACTTTTTTAGAGGTGCCGTTTAAACCTGAGCCACGCTACAACAATGTGTTGTGGACAATTTGCATCGAGTTTTATGGCTCGCTATTGGCGTTTGCGATGGTCGCCGTGTTGGGGCGGCAATGCTGGCGCGCGTGGGCCTATGTGGCGCTGGGTTTTTATTTTGGCAATTCGCCCTATCTGTGTTTTGTAATGGGCGTGGCGCTGGCTGATTTTATCTATGCGCCGGGCGCAGCTAAAGCGCGCGCGTTCTTAAGCCGCCCTGCTGCGTATTGGACTTTCGCCATTATTGGCCTCTATTTGGGCAGTTTTCCAAAGGGGATCGACGCCAGCCAGAACTTCTGGTTTAGCTGGCTGTATTGGCTCGATGGCGGTTCCATGCCGAATGCGCAGTGGACGCACAATTGGGGCGCGCTATTTTTGCTAATTGCCGTGCTGCACGCGCCAAGCTGGCAGGCGATTTTGTCGCGCCAACCTTGGCGTTGGTTGGGACGAATCTCGTTTTCGATGTATTTAATGCATGGCCTGTTTTTGGGTTCGATTTGCTCGTGGCTGATCGTGAAATTGGTGCCTAGCATCGGCTATGCGGCGGCTTTTGTGATGACCTTTGCCGTGTATTTAGTGGCGGTGTTTGTCTCATCGCACTTCTTTGCCAAGTATATCGACGAAGTCAGCATCAAGATTAGCCGCCAAGCCTATACCCTGCTTGTTGGCCGCAAACTGAATGCGCTATTGCCGCGCTGGAACGCACGCTGGCGCAATAGCCTGTTTGCGCGGGCTGAGTGGAGCTATATCGTGCTCGGCATTGTGCTGATGTATGTGCTGTTTTACGCAGCGCTAAAGCAGCCATGGTTTTCGCACAGCGGTTGGGATTCGTACATCTTGCAGGCGCAAGCGTGGTGGCAAGGTCGCACGATGCTGGCGCAGGATTACCCGTATCTGGAATTGGCGATTTTCAACGGCCAATATTATGTCAGCTTCCCGCCGGTGCCGACGATTCCGCAATTTTTGCTTTACCCTTTCTTTGACACCAATACGCCCAATCACTTCCTCAATTCGACCTACACAGTGTTGAGCTTCGCGCTGCTAACCCTGTGGTTTAACCCCGAGCTCAAAATCAAAGGTTTTGCCGTACCGCTTGCAGCGGTGTTTGGTAGCAATTTGCTGGCGGTGTCACTGAATGGCGGCGTGTGGTTTCAGGCTCAAGTGTTGGCGTTTTTGTTCACGATCATCGCCTTCTTTTTCGCTGTGAAAAGCCAAAATCGCATCTGGGCGATGCATCTGTCGGCCTTGTGTTTGGCGCTGGCCGTAGGCTGCCGACCATTCCAGTTGGTGTACTTCCCAGCGCTATTGTGGATTTTTGCCTATCACCTTGGCTATATCGGCAACGCCACGCCAGCAGCAAAAACGCCCGAAGGTCGCGAAGAAGCCGAGCCGCTGCAGCAGTTTTTGATTTTCCCGATCATCATTGGCGGCGCGCTGGCTTGGTATAACTGGCTGCGTTTTGGCAACCCGATCGAGTTTGGCCATAACTATCTGCCCGAATTTCAGCGCGCAACCGAGGGGCAATTTAGCCTGTCGTATATTCCGGAAAACATCATGCGCAGCTTGCGCCTGCCAAGCTTCACGCCAGAGGGCGGGCTGACCTTCCCGCGCATGGACGGCGTGATGTTCTTCTTGGTTAATCCAATCTTTTTAATCTTGGCGCGCAAGCTACTGCAACTGAAACGCGAAATGTGGCAAGTGAATGCCCTGTTGTTTGGCGGCATTGCGTTGCACATGTTATCGACGTGGAGCCACCGCACCATGGGCGGCTGGCAGTTTGGTAATCGCTACTTTATCGATATGATTCCGGCGGTGGTGCTGCTGTTGTGGCTGAACCGCAGCAAGTTTGATGGCAAAGATTTAATGCTGGCGCTGTTTGGGTTGGGGATTAATGCGTATGGGGCTTTATGGCTTTACCTTAACTGGCCTTGATTTTGCGTGAGCTCATTAAATTCACTGAGTTAAAAATGAAATGCCAAAAATTCTAAAACAATTTCTAACCTTCGCCCTCGTCGGCCTGTGCGGCACCGGTATTCAATATCTGGTGCTCTGGCTAGGCGTTGCTTGGCGCGGTGATAGCGCAGCTGTCAGCGCGTCGGCGATTGGTTACCTGCTTGGCTCGGTGGCCAATTACCTGCTCAATTACTTTTTTACCTTTAAAGACCAGCACGGGCAAAAATCGCATCGTGAGGCGGCGGCGAAGTTTTATACCATTGCCGGCCTTGGTTGGCTGCTCAATACCGGCCTGATGCTGCTGTTCGTTGATATGCTGGCGTGGGCCCACTGGCCGGCGCAGCTATTAACCACGGCGATTGGTCTGTTGTGGAATTTCGCTGGTAGCCGCTGGTGGGCATTTCGCCACCCAGCCAGCGCTTAAAGATTGCTAAAAGAGAAAACATCATGTTGTTCGCTTTGATTTATTTCGTCGCCCATCTGATCGCGTGGGGCTATGCCGCGCAAAAATTATTTGCAGATCATCCGCAGTGGGTGCGCTTGGGCGCTGGTGGTGTATTGGCGGTGACGGCCTTAATGTGGGCACCGGTGCCGTTTGCCTTCTTTGTGCAATTTAGTCCGCTTAGCCATGGGCTTGGATTGGTGCTCTCGTGCGCGTTGGCGGGTGCGATTTACGCCAAAGCACGCCCGCTCGCAGCTAGCCCGATTAACTACGGCGCGATGCAAAAAACCTTGCTATGGCTAGGCTTGCCAATCTTTGGCCTGATGGCCTATTTGCTGCACACGCATCTGATTTTGCCAACGGCCAATGGCTACGATGTTGGCCAATCGACGTTTGGCGACTTGCAAATGCATATGGGCATGGTGACTTCACTGGCGCGCCAGCAGATTTTCCCACCCGAATACAGCATCTTGCCCGGCCAACGCCTGAGCTATCCGTTTTTGGTGAATCTGGTGTCGTCGTCGCTGTATCAGATGGGTTTCTCGCTGCGTTGGTCGCTGCTGCTACCGTCGCTATTGATGTGCGCGATGATTGTGTTCAGCTTTATCCTGCTGGCATTTGAAGTCAGCAAAGACAAGCGTGCAATGCAACTCGCAACGCTGCTGTTTTTCTTTAACGGTGGCTTGGGCTTTATTTATTTCTTTGGCTGGCACGAATACACCTTCGCGCAAATTTTGACCGAATTCTACAAAACGCCGACCAATTACAACGAGATGAATATTCGCTGGTCGAACGTGATCGCCGATATGATTATCCCGCAGCGCACGACGATGGCGGGATGGTCAGTGGCGCTATTTGCGCTGTGGGCGCTGCTGCGCTTTACACGAACCACAGCTCGCGAAGATAAACGCGACTGGGGTATGCTCGCCGGGATCTTGGTGGGATTACTCCCGATGATACATACCCACTCTTTCATGGCCATCGGTCTGATTTCGCTCGGCTGGCTCGGTGTGGATTTAGTTTTACGCCGCCAAGCTATCGTGCAGGTGATTATCGATTGGTGCTGGTACGGCCTGCCGGCGATTGGCCTTGGCATCGGCCAATTGCTGTTCTGGACTTTCCAGCAAGCCACGGCGGGCGAAGGCTTTGTGCATTTCCATCTGAATTGGGTGAACAAGCTCGAGATTGATCCCTACTTCTGGTTCTATCTGAAAAACATGGGTGTCGTGTATGTCGGTTGGCTGATGGGCTTGGCACTGCTCGCGCGCAGCGCATGGCGCGAGAAATTCGCCATCGCGACTGATAGCGCAGAAGGCTCGCTGCTCGATAAACATCTGGCATTGTTGCAGCTTGGCCCGCTGGTAATTTACATCGTCGCCGAGCTGATTATTTTCCAGCCCAATCTCTATGACAACAACAAGCTGTTTTACATCTGGTATGTGTTCGCTACGATCACCGCTGCATGCGTGATTATCACCGCTTTCCGCTACTGGCTGGCGCGTGGCCGCTATATGCTGGCGGCTAATTTAGTGGTGTTTAGCATCGCGCTTGGTTGCATCTCGGGCGTGCTCACCTTGGCGCGCGAATGGGTTTCAACCTACACCGCGTACAATCCCGCCCACGTTGCTGCGGCGCAGTTTATTGATAACAACACGCCGGTGGATGCGATGTTTGTCACCGCCGACAACCACAACAACACCGTCGCCGCGCTGACTGGCCGCAATATCGTCGTCGGCACGGATACTTATTTGTTCTTCCACGGTCTGAACACCAAACAGCGCCACGACGATGTACGCAAAATCTACGAGAGCCCGGCCGAGCGCGCGGCGCTAATCGCCAAATACAAGGTCGATTATATTTACGTTAGCGATTTTGAGCGCAATAGCTACCCCACACTGGCCAGCCTATTCGGGCAATATCCGGTGATTTTTGATAATGGGCAGGTGCAAGTGCTGGCGGTGTCGGCACGGGCGCAGGCGTATCGAAAATGATCTGAAATCCAATCAATAAGGCCGCGATTGCAGCCTTATTTATTATGCTGTTGGCGAATATCTATCGCCATCTTTCAGATACCAGCTCATGTATTTGCCTTAGCAGGAACACTGGATTCTTCCTCTGCCATATACCCCGCCATCTTGGCTTTTAGCCTAGCCCAACATCCCTTCACCCCATATTGCAGCAACGGCCGCTCGAAGCAATAGGTGATCAGGCTGGCGACGAGGATTGAGGCTATGAAGGCCACAAAGAACATACTCCAGCGCCACGTGGGATCGTCAGTCGGTGTGGGTGTGGCGGCGGTCCACCAGCCGTGCTCTTTGATGACGCGGGCGATGACTTGGTGCCAGATGTACAAGTTGTACGAGATCAGCGACAAAAAGGTCAGCGCGCGATTGGCGAGGATGGTGCGGAAAATTGCGTGCGCGTAGGTGGCCGCAACGGTCAGCGCGATGAGCACGATACCGAACATCAGCCGATGGTGCGATTGCCAAATGGGGTAGGAATCGGGCTCAAAACGGGCTAGATACAAATCATTAAACAGCAGCAGCATCGTCAACAGCGCAAGCGCAACGATCACGCCCATGCCCGATTTCACTGCACTCAGCACACTCGCACCCTGATCTCGCACCCAAACCAGCAAATACGCGGTCAGCATGCCGCCGCCAAATAAATCAAGAAATCCCGGCAATTGATTATTTAAGTTAACGAACTCCCACATTGGCAAGGTCCGTGTCCAGTGGCGATACATCAGCGCCACCGCGCACATCAGCGCAAACACCAGCCACGGCTTGCGGCGGAAACCCCACGCAAGCAGCGGGAAGATCAGGTAAAACTGCACCTCAACCCCGAGCGACCAGAACACGCCATTGATGCTGCCGTGCGTGTCGGGGAACAGATTATGCACAAAGCCCAAGTGCATCAGGATATCAGTCCAGTAGCCACGCTGGCCGCTGGTGGGGTACATCTCGGGCAACAGCACCAGCAACAGCAGCATCGCCAGCCAGTACGATGGCAAAATTTTGATCGCACGGCGATAAGTATAGTGGGCAATGCTCGGTAGACTGCCCTTGTCCAGCATCACTTTGGCGTGTGGATAGGCAAGACAAAATGCGCTTAAAAAGAAAAACAATTCAACACCCAGCGCACCAGCGTATTGAATCATTTCAAAATTGATCGTACCGCCCGTGAACGGCACGGGAATCACCCACCACGTGATTTGCCAATAGTGAAACAGCACGACCAGCAAAATCGCCAAGCCGCGCAAGCCATCGACAATCGCAATATGCTGCGCAGCGCTCGTCGGCGCGTGCGGGTTTTCTAGGGTTGACGCGCTCATGATGCGGCATCCTTCGCGTCATCTTTTACGACGACGCCCTTTTCCACAACATTGCGGCGCATCAGCACCATGGCCAGCGCCATCCCAAACACCGACAGCACCAGCGTTGATCCAACCAGCATCAGCCACGGCGCGGCTTTGCCTTGAGCTGCGGGGCTCAGTGCTGCGGTGACGTTCTCGGTCTTGGCTTGCGAGCGCGGCATTTCTAGTACTTTCGCGCCTGCGGGTACCTCGGTGACTTTTTCCAAGCTCACCGCATCAAACCACGCCTCACCCTGATTTTCATTGCCAAAGTGCCCAAGACCAAGCAAGAGTTGCAACTGCTGCGCGTCGTTAGTCTTGATATACACTTGGCGCAGCTGCCATTCAGCATCGGTACGCACGGTTTCACTGACGTCATACACGCCCTCAACGCCGATCACCGCAGCGAGTTTGTCGGCATTCGCGCCACGCGCTTTGACTTTGGCTTGGAATAAATACGTTTGATTCGGCTCGACGGGCACAGTTTTATTCACGCGCACGTGGTTGGGTTTGCTACTGCTTAAATGCAAGACTTGCTGACCATCGGCAGCGCTCGCTGCCGCAACCGTAGCGGTTGAAATATTGGGTTGCCACGCGGTTAAGGTCCAATCACTGGGCAGCGCAGTGCCGCTCTCGAATGATTCATTCACCAGCGCTTGATTGGCCGATGATTGCGCCTCTTGGGCGTGGGCGGCAGACAGCGCCAAGCACAAACTCACTGCCAATACGGTTTGACGTAACATTTTCACACTCCATCCATGGTGGCTCTAACGGCCTTGCGGCTAAGCCGCTGATATTAGTCTGCCAATGTACCAAAGCCACGCCGACTAAGCACCAACCTTGTCAGACTTGATGTAGACAGGTATCAGGTATAATCGGCCAAATGCAATGTCGATCACACTGCGGCGCCTGCTGCACCGCCCCTTCCATCTCCAGCCCGATACCCGGAATGCCCAATGGCAAGCCTGCGGGTGTGGCTTGTATTCAGCTTGATGACAGTTTGCGGTGTAAAATATTCATGCACCCAGATCGGCCAGCTGTTTGTGCAGGGCTGCAACCCGCGCTGGAGATGTGTGGAAATAGCCGCCACGATGCAATGTACTGGCTCACAGATTTAGAGAACCAAACTCGCCCTAGCTAAGTCTTAGGCGAGGATAGTCTTGAACAAGGATTAGGTATGGAACAACTGCTGCGCGAGATGCAGAACAGCAAAACGGATCAAGATTCACTGACTAAGCTCACTGCGCTGGTCAATGCATTACGGCCCATGAAGGCCGATGATCACATCGCTGCGATTAATAATGCGCGCGCATTGTGTTATCTACTTGAACAACATCCCGAGTATCGCGCGGCATTACGCAATGAG
Organism: Chitinibacter sp. SCUT-21; assembly: GCA_041874755.1. Taxonomy (NCBI): domain Bacteria; kingdom Pseudomonadati; phylum Pseudomonadota; class Betaproteobacteria; order Neisseriales; family Chitinibacteraceae; genus Chitinibacter; species Chitinibacter sp. SCUT-21. The sequence continues at coordinate 2,628,456 of CP102611.1, read as the reverse complement.
TTTTACTCGCTGCTCGATAACACCCGTCAAGTTAATCTCTATACCGAAACGGGGATTTTGCTCAACGAGAGCATGATGACTGCGGTTAAGCGCCGGATTGGCGCGAAATTACTCCCCCCCACTGTTAATGAAGAACATTTCAGCGATTTACTGGGGGTAATCTTTCACAAACCAGATGATTACTTGTGGCTAGAGGCAATCCCCCGGGATGTATGGCATGAAATTGGCAATGCCCTGCACATGGAAGAGGTGCCGCCGGATGAATCACCTGCACATATCCGCTTGCAACAACTGGAAGCCATTCAGGTTTTATCGTGTCGTATTTCAGCCATTGGACTTGAGCCGGAAATTATTCGCAGTTACCCCGATGTAGAGCGCTTTGAATCGCCTTTTGTGCGCCTAAATGCCGAAGTGCTGAACTATATCGAAAAATATCGGCAAGATTTAACGGTACGCGCTGCGCCAGCCGAAGATCATCGTCATTTATTAGTATTGCTGGAGCAATGCGAAACGATCATGGGTCGGGTGTGGAAATATGCCTCCAAAAACGGGGCGTCGGTCAGCCTGACTTACCATTTATTGCGTCTGAAACAGCACATTGATCGAATGAAGTTACTCTTCGAATTAATCGATCCTACCGTGACGCAAGGCGATGCACTGGTTCGCTTATTTCTTGTATTAGTCAAAGCGGAAAACCGCAAAAATAGTGTTGGTGATGTATTCCGTGAGAATACCGAGCTTTTGGCGCTGCAGATTACCGAACACGCTAGCCACACTGGCGAGCATTACACCAGCGAATCACGCCGTGAATGGCTGGATATGTTCCGCTCGGCGGCGGGCGCAGGTGTGGTGGTAGGTTTTATGGCGCTGATCAAAATTTTGATTGCCAAAGCACACTTACCGCTGCTGCTGGAAGCCTTTGCATTTAGCCTAAATTACGCCATCGGTTTTATGCTGGTGCATTTAATGCATTGCACGATTGCGACCAAACAACCCGCGATGACGGCGGCGCGGATCGCGGCGGCGTTGCCAGCAGCGGGCAGTAAAAACGCCGATGGGTATAGCAATTTAATCGAGCTGATTGTCAAAGTTGTTCGCACCCAATTTATCGCGATTATGGGCAACGTTTTGCTCGCTATGCCGGTGGCGCTGGGGATTGCATGGTTGTGGTGGGATAGACTGGGCGAACACGTGGTCGGACCGGAAAAAGCTGAAACACTATTACGCGACTTGCAGCCCATCGCCGGCATGGGCATTCCGCACGCGGCGATTGCCGGGGTGTGTTTATTCCTAGCAGGTTTGATTTCAGGTTATTACGATAATAAAGCGCTCTACAATCGCATTCCAGAGCGGATTGCCGCCCTACCCATGCTGCGTAAAATCATTGGCGATTATCGCGCGCAAAAAGTCGGTCAATACATTGAGCACAATTTGGGCGCGCTGGCGGGAAATTTTTATTTCGGCTTTATGCTGGGCAGCATCGGCACCATTGGGATTCTGCTCGGCTTGCCGGTTGATATTCGTCACATTACCTTCTCGGCCGCCAATTTATCATACGCCTTCGCGGGCAATGGCTTTGAAATGCCGCTGATGGCCATCGGTTGGGCCTTCCTTGGCGTGGCGCTGATTGGTGCCACCAATTTAATTACCAGCTTTGTGTTGGCGCTCTGGGTTGCATTGCGCTCACGCAAACGCCGCCTGCGCGAATTGCAGCCGATTGTTGGTTTGTTGTGGAAGCGCTTCTGGCAGCGCCCGATCGACTTTTTTATTGCCCCGAAAGCTCAGCCTGAGAAAGCCAATGAATAGCCCCTTGATTGCCGATGACATTCTCGAGCAAATTTGCGATGCCCTAGCCGGCCCTGGTTGGATTGAGATTCCCCATTTTCTCGACTCAGCCACCGTGCTCGAATTACAGCAATTGGCACAAAGTCGGCGCGATCAATTTAACCGCGCTGGCGTGGGACGCGAAGCGGGGCATCAAATCCGCAGCGACATTCGCGGCGATTCGGTTTTATGGGTTGAAGACGACGATGCGGCGATGCGCAGCGCCAATGAGCGTATGGCATTGTTGCAGCAATACCTGAATCGTACGCTGTATTTGGGGCTACACGAGCTGGAATGGCACTTTGCTAGCTATCCAGTCGGGGCGTTTTATCAACGCCATTTGGATCAGCATCGCGAGCAAGACACACGCGTGGTAACCGTGGTGCAATACCTGAATCCTGAATGGCATGCCGATGATGGCGGCCAATTGCGCATTTATCTGGACGATGGCAGCCATGTTGATGTCACGCCCTACGGCGGCACGCTGGCGGTATTTATGTCGAACCGCTTTGAGCATGAAGTGTTACCAGCCAAGCGCGAACGCTTTTCGCTAACAGGTTGGTATCGCCGCCGCCCAGTTTAAGCCCCCAAATACTCTGGCAGGGTATTTCAATGTAAACATTAGCTTTAACGTACAAGCAGACAATTCAAGCCTAAGACCACAAAGCACGCGAAATTTCGGGCGTTGTGGCGGTCATTAAAGACAGTGCAGGTCAAACCACTTTACTGGCGCTCAATGTCGCCATTGAAGCGGCATGGGCTAGCGAATAAGGCAGTGGCTTTGCCGTGATCGCAGATGGAGTGCATAAACTGGCTGAGCGTAACGAACTACAACAAAGCGACGCGCAGTTTAGAATTTAATTACGCTTTTTCTCGCACGCATGGCCAGTGCCATACTTTTGCCACAGCGGCTGTAGGGCACCGGTGCGTTCCATTTTTTCTAACAATTCGCCAATTTCCGCGGCACTAGGCGATGTACCTTTGCGGACCACAACGGTGTGGTGGTAAACCTGATCTGGGACTGTGCCGATCAGTAATTGATCTTGTAGTTGAGGCTCACTGGCTAGTTTCTGCAGCAGATACGCTTCGGTTAACAGTGCAATATCACCACGCCCAGCTTTTAATTGCCTAAGCGTGGCGTCATGATTCAATGAGCCTATCATGCGAAAGTGCTTGAGTAGATACTGCGGATCGGCATTGTATTGGGCAAATTGGTAGTGATACCCACGTAAACCAAGCATGCGTTTTTTATCAAACTCTGCAAAAAATGACTGATCTCGCCCCGCTTTTTTCAGCGCCACATAGCGCTCACAACCCCGCAGAAAAATAGGGCTTGCCTCAACCGAGCGCCCCTGCCAACCCCAGGCTAGATTATCGTAAAAAGACACATCAAACAGGCCTCGATCAAAATCGATAAAGCGTCGGCTAGGATTGCTGGCAACGACAACAAACTGATATTGATCTTGAAAGGCATTCATTACATCTAACAGTTCAATGTACAAATCACCATTGTTGCGTTCCACGATATAAGGCGGAAATACGGCCGCGCCCACCTTCACGATTTTTGCCGCGTGGCTGCCTGCAGATAAAAACAAGCTCAGTAGCAAAAGAAAAAAATACTTCATTCCAAAGCCCATACATTGATTGTGGCTTTATTTTAGACGAAATACTTCGTTTGAAAATAAGTCAGCGTATCAATGCCTTAATCTTACGACTAAGGGGACATGCCGTGCCGAAAAACTTATCTATGGTTATTGAAATAATCGACGCGGTGGGCACTAGAAGATGACATTTGGTACAGTTTTTTCAATGCTGCGAGCGTAAACTAAGGAGAAGAAAGCGAAGCAAGGAGGCCCTATGCGCGGCAAACAGTTTTTAACGGCTTGCATCCTGGCGAGTACTAGTCTGCTCAGTGCATGCATTACAGCCGACTCGGCCAATGTGTATAAAAAAAACGAGATGAAGCAGCTGACCACTGCACGCGCGGGTGTGATTGAGAATATTCGCGACGTAAAAATGGACGATAGCAGCACAGGCATCGGCTCAATTGCAGGTGCGGTGATCGGCGGACTTGGCGCGTCTTCACATATCGGCAAAGGCAGCGGTGCAGTGGTGAGCGGCGTGATTGGATCGATTTTAGGCGGCTTACTGGGCAATAAAATCGAAACCAATATCACGCGCAAACCAGCGAAAGAATTAACGATTTTAATGAAGGATAACGCGCAGCGCTTGGTTGTGGTGCAAGATGCTGACCTCAACTTTAGCGTGGGTCAGCATGTGGATGTGATTACTGATGGAGTGACAGCCCGCGTGGTGCCACTCACCAAAACCACGAACAGTCTCTAGGGTATAGCCTTGTAGCCATTATTTTAAAAGCGCAAAAAAGCAATACCCATCAATACCCTAAACGCTGGCAAATCGTTGATACCGCGCCAGCGGAATTGAGCGTGTAAAAGTGCAAGCCCGGCGCACCACCACTAAGTAAGCGATCAGAGAGCTCGGTGACAAAATCCAAACCAAACGCACGAATCGATGCGGTATCGTCGCCCATAGACTGCAAACGCAGACGCAACCAACGCGGAATTTCTGCGCCACACATATCAGAAAAACGTTGTAACTGGCTGTAGTTTTGAATCGGCATCATGCCCGGCACGATAGGGATATTCACCCCGCGCGCGAGCACTTCATCGACAAAGCGGAAATAAGCATCGGCGTTAAAGAAATATTGCGTGATCGCCGAATCAGCACCGGCGCGCACTTTGTTCACAAAGTTGCGCATATCCGCTTCTGCGCTTTCCGATTGCGGGTGAAACTCGGGGTAAGCGGCCACTTCAATGTGAAACCAATCGCCAAATTCTGCGCGCAAAAAGCTGACCAGCTCATTGGCATAACGAAACTCGCCCAAACCAACCATCCCCGATGGAATATCGCCGCGCAGCGCAACAATATGGCGAATGCCATGGTCTTTATACTGCTGCACAATTTGCCGAATGCTGTCGCGCGTTGAGCCAATGCAAGAAAGATGCGGCGCCGCGGCAAAACCCGCTTCGCGGATCGACAACACCGCACGCAAAGTGCCCTCTTGCGTGGTGCCGCCAGCACCAAAGGTGACCGAGAAAAATTCAGGATTAAATTGCGCCAATTGCTGACGCGTAGTCGCTAATTTGGCCGCGCCCTCTTCGGTTTTAGGTGGGAAAAATTCAAAACTAATGGGGCGCAATCCGGAGGTCATTTTTTACAACTCAAAAGCAGTTAATTTATGAATGGTAACACCAAACAATCTATTTACCCATGAATATTTCTCATGCTCACGAAGTAAAAATCAGCCCCATGTAAGCATAAATTCTTTTTCGCAACAAGCACTTGTAGCGCTGTTGTTTTTGTAAGCCATATACCTTACGATCAACGAGCTGCCATAGAGCAGTAAAAAATAGCGGCATTCAAAAAAGCCGCACCCCAAACTATTTGGTCGGAGACGAAAGATGAAACAACGCACCATGATGCGCCGTACCCGTATTGCCGCTGTCATTGGCGGCCTGCTGCTCGCAGCCAGCGTGAGCGCAGCAACTTGGCAAGAAGGCAATACCTACACAGCAGGTACTGTGGTCGATTACAACGGTAAAACCTACAGCGCGCTGGTTACCCACACCGCTTATGTAGGCGCCAACTGGAATCCTGCCGCAACCCCAACGCTGTGGAAAGAAACGGGCACCAGCAGCACAACACCTGTGCCAAGTACTACACCAACAGCTACCCCTGTCGTAACTAGCGCACCAACGGCAACGCCTGCTGTGAGCGCAAAACCAACCGCTACGCCAACAGTTGCGCCAACAAATGCCCCAACCGCAACGCCAGTTTCTGGAGTCGCCGCGTGGAGCAGCACTGCGGTGTATAACGGCGGCCAACGCGTTAGCTATAACGGCGCGGTTTACGAAGCCAAATGGTGGACGCAAGGTAATCAACCTGGTGCGGATCAATGGGGACCTTGGAAATTAGTTAGCGGAACGCCTGCTACACCAACACCAACCGCCTCACCAACACCTACGGCAACCCCTGTATTGCCAACGCCATGCCCAGTTGCACCGGGTGGTGATTGTATTGGCGTCTCGCCAAGCCCAACACCAACGGCGACTCCAGTAGTCACAGCAACGCCAACACCGGCACCAACAGCAACGCCATGCACTAGCGATTGCCCAACATTGCCAAAACACGCTGTTGTTGGTTATTGGCACAATTTTGACAATGGCTCAGGCGTAATTCGCATTAAAGACGTGCCGGATGAATACGACATCATCAATGTGTCATTCGTCGAAGGCGATCCATGGACTAAGGGCAAAGCGACTTTCGTACTGGACAAGCTGTTTAACGAAGCTGAATTCATTGCCGACATCAAAGAAAAACAAGCTAAGGGCAAGATTGTACAAGTCTCACTTGGTGGCGCTAACGGCACCATCGTGATCGACAGCCCAGCTGCGCGCGACGTGTTCATCCAAAGCTTGGGCGACATCATCGCTAAATATGGTTTTAACGGCGTAGATATCGATATTGAAAACAATCTATCGATTGCATCTGGCGAAGACTTCCGTAACCCAACCACGCCACAAGTGGTGAATCTGGTTGCGGGCGTTAAAGCGCTGAAAAAACGCTTTGGCCCAGGCTTTACCCTGACCATGGCACCAGAAACCGCCTATGTGCAGGGTGGCTACGGCGTGTCTGGCGGCATTTGGGGTGGCTACTTGGGAATTATCCACGGCCTGCGTGATGATCTGAACCTCTTGCACGTTCAGCACTACAATTCAGGCGGCATCACCGGCAAAGACGACAAAACCTACACCCAAGGTACAGTTGACTTCCAAGTGGCGATGACGGATATGCTGCTGACCGGCTTTAACGTGGGGCGTGACCCGAACAAGTTCTTCCCACCGCTACGCCCAGACCAAGTCGGCATCGGCCTGCCTTCGATTCCTGCAGCAGCTCCTTCAGGTGGCTACATGAATAATGCTGAAGTGCAAAAAGCGCTCGACTGCCTGATGAAGCTACAAAACTGCGGCACTTACAAACCAACTGCAGCGCAGCCTGATTTGCGCGGCGTGATGACTTGGTCGATTAACTGGGATAAAACTAATGGCTATTCATTTGCCAAAGGCCATAAAGCGTATTTGAATACGTATCCAAAATAAGCGGCTCATTGTTAACAAATAAAAATCCCCTGCTCGCAGGGGATTTTTTTATGCTGCTTTTCCACCGCGTAAAGTTATTGCTTGGCTTGCGCCAAGCGCGACGGCGCAGAATATTTGGCGTATAAATTGGCCGTCGTATATCCAATGACGACTAACAGAACTTGGATACACGCCAGATAACGCCCCATGCCCTGCTCGGCGTACGCGCGCATAATGCCTTCCAGCAACCAGAGCAAAATAAACATCGTATACCACTGAAAGGTATAGCGGCGGCCATGCAGCAAACCTCGCAGTGGCAATAGCATAATCAATGCTTTCGCCGCCAACCATGAGCCACCAGGGTATAGCGGCGAAAGCCATAGCTCCCATAGCATGGTAAGCAATACCATGCCTAGCAAACTAGCAACGGTAATCCATTGCCACAAAGGCAATTGTTTCGGGCTTAAATTCATGCTGCTGCTCCGTTTAATTTCAAGGCAATCTCGGCCAAACGCTTGCCTTGTGCCAAACACAATTGGCGCTCGGCTTCGGAGATCGGCTGCTTAGAATCAGTACCCGCCCAGTGGCTTGGGCCGTATGGCGTACCACCGGTCGTGGTCGACATCAGGGCATTTTCTGAATACGGCGTTCCAACAATCAACATGCCATGATGCAGCAGCGGCAACATCATGGTTAGCAAAGTCGATTCATTGCCACCGTGCAAAGTACCCGAGCTGGTAAATACTGAAGCTGGTTTTCCAATTAGCGTGCCCTGCAACCATTCAGCAATGGTTGAATCCCAAAAATACTTCATCGGTGCGGCCATATTGCCAAAGCGAGTGGGGCTACCTAGCGCCAAAGCGGCGCATTCTTGCAGATCTTTCAACTCAACGTACGGCGCACCAGCCTCAGGAATCACCGCCTCAGTCGCTTCACACACAGTGGAAATGCGCGGCACAGTGCGCAGCCGTGCCTTTGCTCCTGGCACAGATTCAATGCCACGCGCAATCAGCTGCGCCATTTGCCGCGTTGCGCCATGCGTTGAGTAATACAACACCAATATCTCTGTCATTATCAGGCTCATTCAAAGTTTGCGGTATTATAAAGGCATTCAAGCTCTGCGAAATAAACATGTCTGAGACTTCTCCCTTGCCGCTTTGGCGCAGAATTATCGGTTTCGCCCGCTTTGTCGGCCGCCGTTTATATGCAGACCGCTGCCTCGAAACTGCAGGGAGCTTGACTTACACCACGCTACTGGCGGTCGTACCGCTGTTTACCATTGCACTCACCGTCATCTCGGCATTTCCGATGTTCAGCGGCATCAGCAGTAAATTTCGTGTTTTTATTATCACAAACCTAGTTCCCGATGCGGCAGGCAAAGTAGTTGGCGTATATATGCGCCAGTTTGCAGAAAATGCCGACCGTCTCACCGCGTTCGGGATGATTGGTTTGTTGGCGACTGCGATTTTATTAATGATGACGATTGAAAAATCGGTCAACAATATCTGGCGGGTACGTCGCCAGCGCAAATTGCTATCACGCACGCTGACGTACTGGGCCACGTTAACGTTGGCGCCATTACTCATTGGTTTGAGTTTGTCGCTCACCAATTGGCTAGCAAATCAAGCGGGGGAATTCACCGGCATTGGCGTCGACATTATTAAAATTGGCCCAATGATCTTAGTAATCGGCACTTTGAGTTTGTTGTATTTGGCGCTGCCACATTGTTTTGTTCCACGTAAGCATGCACTAACAGCAGCACTAATTACGGGCGTTTTTCTGGAATTAATGAAATGGCTGTTTGCGCTGTATTTAAAGCAATTTGGTACTTATAAACTGGTTTATGGCGCTTTTGCTAGCTTCCCTATTTTCCTATTGTGGCTGTATGTGTGCTGGGTCATTGTGCTGGCTGGTGCAGTGATATCGGCGACACTATCGTATTGGCATAACGATGGCTGGCAGTGGAATGATCATCATGGCACGCGCTTTGAACAAGCGATGTGCATCTTAAAAGAGCTGGCTCTCGCCCATCAAAATGCACAAATTTTGCACATCAACGATCTGCGCAAGCGCGTTGGCCTAGGGGTCGATGCGACGCAATGTTTGCTAGAGGAGATGGCCGAACGAGATTGGGTTGAGTCCAACCGTGACGGACAATGGTTACTGGCCTGCAGCGCGAGTCAAATTCGGCTTGATCAAGTTTTTGAACTTATCGTCAGCCCACTGAGCAGCGATGAAAAAAGCGGCTTGGCTCGTCCGTTAGGCCAAGCGAAAGCCGCACTTGAGATCACCTTGCAAGACTACTTAGCGACGGCGCAGCCTGCCAGCAATGCGGCGTCAATCGCAGATTCTGGCAGCTCGCCAATATAAGCTTGGCCTAATTGGCGCAACAGAATAAATTTAATTCGGCCAGCATCTACTTTTTTATCTTGAGCCATTAAGGTTTTATAGCAATCAGGCCCTAACTGAGGAGCTACAACGGGTAATTTTGCTTTTGTTAACAACTGGATAACCCTAGAGAGGTCTTGGTCATTCAGATGACCGAGCTCTTTCGAAGCATACGCAGCCAGCACCATACCCGCTGCTACCGCCTCGCCATGTAACCATGCACCATAACCCAAGCCCGCTTCGATCGCATGGCCAAAGGTATGGCCCAGATTGAGTAAAGCACGCTGACCAGTTTCTTTTTCATCGGCGGCGACAATGCGGGCCTTATTTTGGCAGCAACGCTCAATAGCCTGCGCAAGCAAGGACTCATCACGCAGCATGAGTGCATCAATATTTTGCTCTAGCCAAACCAAGAATTCGGGATCATCAATCAAGCCGTATTTAATAACCTCGGCCATACCGGCAGAAAATTCACGATCAGGCAGCGTTTTAAGGGTGTCCAAATCGGCTAAAACTAGGCGCGGCTGATAGAAAGCACCGATCATATTTTTACCCAAGGGGTGATTGATCGCTGTTTTACCTCCGACGGAAGAGTCGACCTGAGCAAGCAAGGTAGTTGGGACTTGGATAAAGGGCACGCCACGTTGATAAATCGCAGCGGCAAACCCCGTCATATCGCCAATAACCCCACCACCTAACGCGATTAGCGTAGTTTTACGTTCGGCGCGCTCACCGAGCAAGGCATCCATAATCAGGTTTAGTGAATCCCAAGTTTTATATTTTTCACCATCGGGTAAAATAATTTCTTGGCAGGCCACTCCTTGTGACGCTAGCGTCGCCTTTAGCTTGGCTAAATATAGTGGCGCCACCGTTGTGTTCGTGACAATCGCAGCACGCGGTTGAGGCAAGTGGCTTGCAATCTTTTCGCCCAATGACAACAGATTATTACCGATCAAAATGTCGTATGGCGCGTGGTCAATGTCGACACGAACAACGTGAGTGGTCATGTTTTGCGTTCCAATTCTTTGAGAAGTAATTGCAGTAGAGAATTAACACTTTGCTGGCTAGTATCCATTACCAAGTCGGCTACCTCACGATACAAAGGATCGCGCACAGCGTACAACTCGGCCAATCGCGCCTTTGGATCAGCAGTTTGCAGCAAAGGGCGATTTTTATCGTGGCAGGTGCGGTGATATAGCTCTTCCGGCGAAGCGCATAGATAGATCACGTAACCGTTTCTTCGTAGATGAGCACGATTAATCGGATTAAGCACAGCACCGCCACCAGTAGCTAGCACAATGTTTTTCAATTGTGTTAGCTCAGCAATCGCCTCTGCCTCTCGTTGCCGAAAGCCAGCCTCGCCTTCAAGTTCAAAAATTGTAGGAATACGAGCACCAGTCTTGGCTTCAATTTCATGATCAGAATCATAAAACGTTTTGCCTGCAGCTTTGGCTAGGGCACGACCCACTGTCGTCTTGCCAGCCCCCATGAGGCCGACTAAAAAAAAATTGCCTGGCATTTTCATGCCAGGCATTTTACTTGAAACTACGAAGCTTAGCGATCTTCAATCTCTAGCTTTTTTAATTATCGCAATGTGAGATCAGATTGCAAAACGCGTGGCGTTAAGAAAATCAACAGTTCACGCTTGGCTTTTATAGTTGAGCGATTTTTGAACAAATTACCCATTACAGGGATATCACCTAGCAGAGGAATTTGCGTTACGGTATTGGTTGTATCTTCAATATAGATCCCACCAATGACCACTGTACCGCCGTTCTCAACTAACACTTTAGTTTTAATCTGCTTAGTATTGATCGCTGGTCCGTTAATCGTATTCTCGCCACGGCTATCCTTATTAACGGCTACGTCCATAAATACATTACCGTCAGGAGTGATCTGAGGTGTAACCTTTAACGATAACGTTGCTTTTTTGAACGAAACCGAAGTTGCTCCATTTTGAGACGATTCTGAATATGGAATTTCTTGACCATCTTCAATAACCGCTTCAACTTGATCAGCGGTAACTAAACGCGGACTAGAAACAATCTTACCCTTACCATCTTGCTCAAGAGCCGACAATTCCAAACCTAGTAAGCCATCAGAACCAGCCAAAAGCATGGCTATTGAGCCCGGATTAAAACCACCAATAGCTGCAGCAGGTAAGTTAACGGAAGGCTTATCGCCAGCAAGGGCAGGAGCAGGATAAGAGTCGCCATTTGTAGGTTTATAATCTTTAGTGGTTAAACCACCGGCAACTCCTACATCCTTATTCAAATACAATCCGTGAAACTTCACGCCCAAATTTCGACTAAAGCCATCCTCGGCCTCTACGATCCGAGCCTCGATCATGACCTGACGAACAGGAATATCGGTTTTGGCAATCATGTCACGAATTTGCTCAAGTTTTGATGGAATATCTTGAACAATAAGCTGATTAGTACGTGGAACAATTACAGCACTACCACGAGGAGATAATAATTTTTGCTTCTCGTCAGTTAGCACCTTTTTAAAGTCATCTGCTTTACTGTATTTCAAATCAAAATATTCAGTGCGAGTTGGCTCAAGTTCAGCAATTTGCTTCTTTGATTCAAGTTCTTGCTTTTCTTTAGAAGCTAATTCGTCACGGGGTGCGATCCACATAACATTGCCAGATTTGCGCTGATCCAAGCCTTTGGCCTGCAAGATAATATCCAGTGCTTGATCCCAAGGAACATCCTTTAAACGCAAGGTTAGCGAACCACTAACTGTGTCACTTGTAATGATATTTAAGCCAGTAAACTCAGCAATCACCTGCAAAACTGTACGAATCTCTACGCTTTGGAAGTTAAGTGAGAGTTTTTCACCTTTATAATTTGGCTTCGATTGTGCTGTTTTATTTTTGCTATCAGACGCATCACGCACTTCGACGACAAATCGATTCTCTGTTTGATATGCTGAATATTCCCAATTTCCTTTGGGCTCAATCAGCATTTTGACCTTGTCACCCTGCGAAAAAGTATCCACTTTCTGAATTGGAGTACCGAAGTCGGAAACATCTAAGCTTCGTTCAAGATTTTTTGGGAGAGAAGCCTTGGTAAATTCAACTAATAATTTCTTTCCTTGCTGTCGAATATCAATTCCAACATTCGCACTTGTCAAATCAATTACTACTTTACCCTCGCCTGCTGTACCGCGACGAAAATCGACATCTTGAATACCTTCAGATTTTCCGCTTGGTTTTGCTGCAGCAAACTGGGTACTTGTATTACTTGGAGCGCTGTTTTTGGCTGTAGAAGCAGCAACAGCACCGTCGATTGAAATTAATAAATTGTTATTTTCTACTTTGGTTTCATATGAGGCAGGTTTTTGAAGATTGAAAACCACCCTTGTCCTACCAGTACCTTCGGCAATATTAATTAAGCGTAATGCTGCACCATTAACCTGAACAGAGTTTTTGCCCGCTTGATTGCTTGTATTGGCGAAATCGAAAGCAATTCGAGGCGGGGTGTTCACTGAAAAACTTGTAGGGGTAGGCGGCGTCCCATTAAAAGTGATTTTAACCAGCTGTTTTTCGGCACTAACATTACTTACGTCAACAGCTGTAATACTAGCCACATCTGCGGCAATGGCAAACGGAGCAACAAACAAAAGGGTTATTTGAGTTGCCCAGCTCAGTAGTTTCTTCATTTTCATTTTTTTTGCTCCGCATCATCTAAGCCAAGAGTTGTTGTACGCTCAACCCAATCACCACCACTGTCTTCCACGATCTCTTTGAGAGTGATCTCGGTTTCAGTAATGTTCATTACCATACCGAAATCTTGCCCCATATAGCTACCATTTTTGACGCGGTAAAGATTACCATCAGGGGCTTTAATCAAAGCCTGTATTGTTTTGCCTTGCTGCAAAGTGCCAACCATGCGTAACTTTTCTAAATCGTAGTTTTCCAATACTTCTTTGACGCGATTGGTGTTTGGTGCCAAGCCACTGTTGCCTGCCTTTTTTGCCAGCTCCATTTTACTGGGTCGAAACGGATCAGGAAGACCGAATGCATCATAAGTAAATGGTTGATAGGGCTTTACTTCGGGCAAAGGCTCTACGCGACCACGCAATCCTTCAGACTGTTCAGCCATCCATGCTTTTAGATCGCTATTTTCTTCACCAAAACATCCCGTAAGCGCAACTGGCAGCAAACTAAGTAAGATCCATCTTTTCATTGTTTTTCCCCGGATAGAACATTACTTTCTATTCTTTTTACGAGCTTCAAGTTCAGCCTGTCGAATTGCCTGCTGCTCTGCTTCATCTAACGCACGATAAGTTTTAATCGTTGCTTCCATATTTAACATGGCAGGATCTTTTGGCACAGACAACTTAACATCGCTCAAAGTCACAATTCGTGACAACTGAGCCACATCGCTGACAAAAGCAGACAAATCATGAAATGAGCCTGTTACTTTAATTTGGATTGGCATTTCAGCAAATTCTGAAGTTTTCACTTCGGCACCAGGCTTGAACAACTCAAACAATAGGCCACGACCTACACCAGCTTGGTTAATCTCTGTTAGCAATGTTTCCATTTCTGACTTGTTAGGCAGTTGCTTCAGTAAAGCACCAAAAGATTGCTGAATCTCAAGTAACTGCTGACGATACGCTTCGAGATTAATTGCTCTTTTCTTCTTATCCAAAAACTCCTGCTTTAATTGTTCTTCTTGTTGAGTACCAACCTCCAACTCATCAAATTGAGGCTGCCAAAAATAAAACACACCAGCAGCTACAACGATGATCAACAATAAGAACATCGCACCTAATTGAACAGGAATTGGCCAGTTGCCCGCATCTTTGGGATCTAAATTTCTGAATTCATCAAATGTCATTGCCATATCATTTCCCTTGAGCAGTTGGTTGACTTGCAACTGCCGAGGCCTCAAGCGAAGCTCTAGTTAACTTTATATTTAGAGTAAAGTCAGATAGACGCTGATTACCCACAGAAGCGGCTTTCGTTTCAATCAATAAAGGCTGCTCAAAGGTTTGAGAGTCATTCAGATTACGCATCAACGTTGAAACTCGAGCATTTGATTGAGCATATCCGTTTAACACTAGCAAATCGTCTGTTTGCTTAACATCTTTCAGATACACCCCTTCTGGAACCTGTCGAGTTAGCTGATCCAACATGTGAACAACTTCAGTCCGATTAGATTGCAAACGTTCTACAATTTGCTTGCGATCAAGCAAAGCCTGTTTTTCTGCTTTAAGCTTCTCGATTTCAGCGATTTCACGATCTAGTTTTGCATTTTCAGAAGCTAAGAATTCATTGCGCTCGGACTGCGTTTCTATTTTTGCCGCAAGCACTAAATATCCAGCAACCACAATGGCACATGCCACGACAAAAGAAAACGCGAGCATAGCTACGAAGCGACGCTGACGAGCGGCTCTTTTTTCTTGGCGGTGCGGTAATAAATTAATTCTAATCATGCTGGGTCAAACCTCCGCATAGCCAATCCACATGCAATAAGCAGCGAAGGCGCATCCAATTGAATTTGCTTGCCGCGCACTTTGCCTGTAGACATGCTAAAGAATGGATTTGCACGCATCGTACTAGCGACTTGTGTACGACTCGAAACAACTTCATCCAAACCATGAATAACACTGCAACCACCAGCTAGCAAGATGTGATCGACAGTTGTGTAGTTACTTGAAGTGTAAAAAAACTGCAGTGAGCGCGATATTTCCAGTGCCATGGTGTCCATAAATGGCTGTAAAACATCTGGCTCGTAATTATCTGGCAAACCGCCTTGACGCTTCGCCTGCTCGGCCTCTTCAGAAGACATATTAAATTTGCGCTGAATTTCTTGCGTCAGCTGATTTCCAGCATACCCCTGATCCCGGCTATAGATTGATTGACCATCCTTGAAAATATTCATGTGCATTGCTGTTGCGCCGATATCAACAACTGCAACAATCTGATTTTCTCCACCATTTGGCAACTGTGGCCGCATCAGCTCAAATGCAGCTTGAGTTGCATAAGATTCAACGTCCAACACCACAGCCTTGAGGCCGGCCTCTTCAATGGCTGCAACGCGTTCTTCTACCTTGGTTTTTTTGGCCGCAGCAATGAGAACTTCCTCTTCATCGGGATTATTAACAGCAGGACCAAGAACTTGGAAATCAAGATTTACTTCATCCAACGAAAATGGAATGTATTGATTTGCCTCTGTTTCAACTTGCATTTCTAAATCGCGCTCGCTCATACCAGCCGCAACCAAAATTTTCTTGGTAATTACAGCTGAAGCGGGCAATGCGATTGCTACATTTTTAATTTTCCCACCCATGAGCTTCCAAGCCCGCAACACGGCCTCGGCAACGGCATCTGGATTTGTAATATTGCTATCTGTAACAGCATCTTTTGGCAAAGGCTCAATTACATAGCGGTCTAAGCTAAAATTGCGCCCCATTTGGCTCAGCTCAACCATTTTTACCGCAGACGCGCTGATATCCACGCCAATGAGAGGTGGTGCTGATGGCTTTAAAAAATCGAGGTTCAACGCAATAGCCCCCTTATATGTAATCTGAAAAATGCTATCAGCGGACGCAATCCAGTGTAAAGAAAGCACCGTCACAAACTCGCATTTTGCAACAACGCGTCAGAACAAGTACATTAGTACCTTAGCTTGAACTTTATAAACAAACAAACACAACTGCAATGATAAAAAAAATCCTATTAATTTGTTTTACGATAATTTTCAGCTTAGTTGTAGTAGCAGTCTGTTTATCGGCTATGGCCGTAGCAATTACTTACCCTAAACTTCCATCGCTGGAAGCATTAACTGACTATAAGCCAAAGGTTCCACTTAGGGTTTTTACTCAAGATAAAGTATTAATTGGTGAATTTGGTGAAGAACGCAGAGCATTCACACCTATTGATAAAGTTCCAAAACAAATGATCAATGCGCTATTGGCGGCAGAAGACGAGCGCTTTTATGAGCATGGAGGAATTGACTATCTTGGGGTTCTGCGCGCCATCGCTGGTAACCTCACCTCAGGACACGCACGCTCAGGCGCCAGCACAATTACGATGCAGGTAGCCCGTAATTTTTATCTATCAAACGAAAAAACATTCACGCGAAAATTTAACGAAGCATTACTCTCTTTTAAAATTGAACATAATCTATCTAAAGACCAAATTTTAGAGCTTTATATCAACCAAATTTATCTTGGCCAGAGAGCTTACGGCTTTGCCTCTGCCGCGCAAATATACTATGGCAAGCCGCTAGACAAATTGAGTATTGCCGAAATGGCGATGTTAGCAGGCTTACCCAAAGCACCATCAGCTTACAACCCCGTAGTAAATCCAAAACGGGCAAAACTGCGTCAAATGTATGTTTTACGGCGCATGCATGAACTCAAGAGCATCAGTGATGCCGAATATGCACACGCTCAAACCGAACAATTAGCAATTAATAAATCTGCGCAACAATTCCCTGTTCACGCCGAATTTGTCGCAGAAATGGTTCGTCAGATGATGTATGAACGCTACAAAGAGGCAATTTACACCGACGGCTATCAGGTTTACACGACCCTCGACAGCAAAACCCAACAAGCAGCCTACGAAGCATTGCGCAGCGGATTAATTGACTATGATGTACGCCATGGGTATCGGGGCCCCGAGGGTTTTATTGACCCCAACCTACTGACGTCCGGTGAGGAAGAGCAGCTTGACGATGCATTGAATAATGTAAAAGATACAGATGATTTACGGATTGCCGTTGTTACACAAGTAAGTAACAAAGTCGTTACCGCCTACCTTAAAGGCGAAGAGAAAATCACAATTCAAGGCAACGGTCTTCGCTTCGCACGCTCTGCACTATCGGAAAAAATTGCCCCTGCAAAACGCATCCGACCAGGTGCAATTATTCGTGTTCGTGCTAGTGATCAAGGATGGACGATCAGCCAACTACCTCAAGTTGAAGGAGCGCTCATTGCCCTCAACCCGCAACAAGGTGCAATTCAGGCCCTAGTTGGTGGATTTGACTTTAATCGCAACAATTTCAATCATGTCACTCAAGCATGGCGCCAACCGGGCTCAACTTTTAAACCCTTCATCTACTCAGCAGCCCTTGAGCGGGGCGTAACACCATCAACCCAAATTAACGATGCACCATTAGTGGTGGATCCTAGCAGCGTCAACGGTCAGCGCTGGGAGCCTAAAAACTACGACGGCACCTTCTCCGGAATGATGAGTGTTCGCCGTGCTTTAACTTTATCAAGAAACCTAGTTTCAATTCGAATCTTGCAGGCAATTGGCACCGACTACACCCAGCAGCACTTAACACGCTTTGGCTTTTCACCCAAAAACCATCCTGCCTACCTAACGATGGCCCTAGGCGCAGGCAGCGTAACACCATTACAAATGGCTGAAGGCTATGCAGTATTTGCCAATAGTGGCTATCGAGTGAGGTCATACTACATTGACCGCATTGAAGATCCACGAGGCAATATTATTGCAAAAACCCAACCCGAAGTGGCAGGCCAAAATGCACCACGCACACTTGACCCGCGCAATGCGTTTATCATGACCAGCATGATGGGCGATGTAATCAAAATGGGTACTGCGACCAAAGCCAAAGCCCTTGGTCGCAACGATCTAGCGGGTAAAACAGGTACCACCAACGATGCATTTGATGCATGGTTTGCTGGCTATAATTCTAATTTAGTCGCGGTTACTTGGATTGGCTTCGATCAACCGCGTTCATTAGGCGCACGCGAAACCGGTGGCGCTGCAGCACTTCCGGTCTGGGTGAAATTTATGTCCAGCGCACTCGATAATGTGCCGGAAACACCAATGCCCATCCCAGATGGCTTAATCAGCAAAAGCATTGAAACCGAACGTGGAACCGTTACAGAATATTATTTACAAGAGTTTCCAAATACCAACAGCGAATTGGGCTTAGGTGGTGGAGCAAGCAGCGATGATAGCCAAGCTCAGCCATTAGGCGAAATTAAAGAGCTGCTATTTTAAGGAGTACGCAGATGCAACGCCGTGACAGTCTTCGCTTGGCGATTAGCCCTGCACTGCCGTGCTCTTGTTTTATCCGCCCCATCGACGCTTTGAGCGAATCTCGTTTTGCAATCGTTGATATTGGCTACGGTGGCCTAGGCCTACTTGGATTCAGCCCTGATCTTGACCTTCAAGCTGGGCAAATCCTTCGAGGGTGCCGAATTGAGCTCGCACATTTCGGCATCTTTCATTGCGACTTATCAATTGGCAGCCAGTCTGAATTGATTTTGAAAAATGGCATTAAAACTATCCGCACAGGCGCTCAATTTACCCACCTCAACTCGCAAGCCAAAAACTTGCTTCAACGCTTCATTTTCAGCTTGGAAACACAGCAAAATTTGTGACCTAAATTGATTTCAATCGCAGGTTTTGAATCATAGCAACAACCCCCTCACCCACCAAAGCTTTCACACAAAGAAAATATAAGTCAGAAATTGACCACCATCAAAAACCACACATTTAGCGAAGACAAGAAGACACCAACACAATATATTGTGTTTTGAACTCACCCCTCCGCAATGATAGACCTTAGCATGTAAGCTAACAACATACCCTACATGGTATGTTGCGCCATACAAGGCAGGGGTTGAATTTGAGCAAGATACAATCATGAGCCACTTGGGGCGAGCAATTTTGCTCGCCCACTTTTTGCCATGAAAATTGACCACACGAAAACCTACTCACTTTTTCACACAAAGGACATAGGACGTCATGCTGAAAGTCATCAAACGCGATGGTGCCAAAGCCGCCTACGATGGCGCAAAAATCTTCGAAGCTTGTCGTCGTGCTGCCGCGGCAGCCAAATACCCAGAGCCGGATCTGCTCGCCGAAGAAATCACCGTTTACGTTGAAGACGAATGTCGCAAACTCACCGAGGCCGACTTATTTAATAAAACACCATTGCAACTCGACATTCCGACGATACAAGCCCTAGTCGAAGACGCGTTGATGCAGCAATACCCCGAAGTCGCGCGTGTGTATATTCAATACCGCTCGGATCGCGACCGGATTCGCGCACAAGGCTCGGAGCTGCACGCCAAGTTGATGGGCTTAGTCAATAAAACCGACATCGACGCCACCACTGAAAATGCCAACAAAGACGCGAATGTTTTTCCCGTGATGCGCGACCTAATGGCCGGCATTGTGTCCAAACAATTTGCCAGCACCTTTTTGCCAAAAGATATTCTGGAGGCGCACAACAGCGGTGACATCCACTTCCATGACTTGGATTACTCGCCCTTCCTGCCCTTTACCAATTGCTGCTTGGTCGACCTAAAAGGCATGCTGCAAAATGGCTTCCGCCTTGGCAATGCCAAAATTGAAAGCCCAAAATCAGTCGGCGTCGCGTGTGCCGTCACCGCGCAAATCATTGCGCAAGTGGCCAGCCATCAATACGGCGGCACGACGATTCCCAATATCGACCTAACGCTCGCGCCGTATGTACTAAAAACCTACGAGAAAAACCTCGCGATCGCCGCTGAATACCAAATTCCCGACGCCGAGCGCTACGCCAAAGAGCGCACCGAAAAAGAAGCGTACGACGGCATTCAAGCGTGTGAATACGAAATCAACACGCTGTTCAGTTCAAACGGCCAGCAACCGTTTGTGACTTTCTCATTCGGCATGGGCACCAGCTGGGCAGAGCGGATTATTCAGCAATCGATATTGCGCGTACGCATTAAAGGCTTGGGCAAAGAAGGCACGACGCCGGTTTTCCCAAAACTGGTGTTCTTTATCGACGAAGGCATCAACCTGAAACCCGCCGACCCCAATTACGATATTAAGCAGCTCGCGCTCGAATGCACATCGAAACGCATGTATCCCGATATTATTTCGGCCAAGCTCAATCGCCAGATTACCGGCTCTAGCGTTCCGGTTTCACCAATGGGTTGCCGCAGCTTTTTATCGGCGTGGCATGATAACAACGGCAATGAAGAGCTCGATGGCCGCAATAACCTTGGTGTGGTGAGTTTGAACTTGCCGCGCATTGCGATTGAAGCCCAAGGTGATAAAGCCAAATTTAACGAGCTACTCAATAGCCGACTCGAAGTTTGCTTTCGCGCCTTGCAACTGCGCATCGAACGGTTAAAAGGCGTTAAAGCCAATGTCGCGCCGATTTTATATACCGAAGGTGCGTTTGGCATTCGCCTGCAACCGGACGACGACATCATCAACATTTTTAACAATGGCCGCGCGTCTATTTCGCTGGGCTACATCGGTCTACATGAAGTTGGCGTATTAATGTTTGGCGAACATCCAGCGCACAGCAAAGACGCACAAGCGTTTTTACACCAAATCGTCCAAACGATGAGCGACACCGCCAAACGCTGGAAAGCCGAAACAGGATTTGGCTATTCACTGTATTCCACACCCAGCGAATCGCTATGCCATCGTTTTTGCAAACTCGACCAAGAACGCTTTGGCGATATTGCCGAAGTGACCGACAAGGGCTATTACACCAACTCTTTCCACCTCGATGTACTGCACAAGGTCAATCCATTTGAAAAAATCGACTTTGAAGCGGGCTACGCGGAGCTAGCCAGCGGTGGGCACATTACCTACGTTGAATTGCCAAATATGAAGCACAACCTGCTGGCGCTGGAACGCATCTGGGACTACGCCATTACAAAAGTGCCGTATTTTGGCAGTAATACACCGGTGGATGCCTGCGGAAAATGCGGCTTTATGGGCGAAACATTAGCGACAGCTAATGGTTTCACCTGCCCAGAATGCGGCAATCACGACAGTGCGACACTTTCCGTCACCCGCCGAGTTTGCGGCTACCTCGGCAGCCCAAATGCTCGGCCATTTAATGCCGGCAAACAAAAAGAAGTAATGCGCCGCGTTAAACATTTTGCTCAAGTCAGATACAGCAATGGGTATAAGTCTAAAAATCAAACAGTAAAAGAACTACAGAGCAATACCCAAGAATTATCAACCGTACTATGAACTACGACCGCTACTACACCCACGACCTCGTCAACGGCCCCGGCATTCGCGTGACACTTTTTGTCACCGGATGCACCCACGCCTGCCCCGGCTGCTACAACCAATCAACATGGGATAGAAAATCAGGCTTACCATTTACGGCACAAATCCAGCAAGAACTACTCGACGCCAGCGAAGGCCACGATGGCCTGAGCCTATCCGGAGGTGATCCACTTCACCCCGCCAATCGCGAAGCAATATTGGAACTCTGTAAAGCCTTCAAAACACGATTTCCAGATAAGAATATCTGGCTGTGGACTGGATATTTGTACGAAGAAGTGCGAGAGCTGACATTGCTTGAATATGTGGACGTGGTAATCGATGGGCGCTACGAACATGACAAAGCTATAACCTTAGCATGGCGGGGATCAAGTAATCAGAAACTGCATGAATTGGCCATGAACGGGAAGAAGCGCCCCCTGCGCTAGATTAAATTGGCATGATGTTTGCTTTATCAAGCTCAGGCGATAAGCCATTCAATTACACAATGGAGAATTACCATGTCAATGAAAAAAGTACAGCAAGGCTTCACCCTGATCGAGTTGATGATCGTTGTAGCGATTATCGGTATTTTAGCTGCAGTGGCGATTCCAGCTTACTCAGACTACACTGCACGCGGTCAAGCTACTGAGGGCATGAATTTGCTAGGTGGCCTAAAAACACCAGTTTCTGAAGCCTACGCTGACTCAGGCGTTGTAACACTGCCAACAGGTGCTGTTACTAGCGGCAAGTACGTTGCTTCGATTGCAAAAAGCGGCGCCAATGCATTTGTTGCAACCTTTAAAGGCGCGGGTAGTGTGAATGCAAAATTGGCTGGCAAAACAATCACATTTACTTACACAACAGCAGATGGCAAATGGGTTTGTACCTCTACCTTGGATACATCAGTAAAACCAAAAGTATGTTCGTAATTTAATGAAATCAAGGCGACTTCCTATTGCAAGGAAGTCGCCTTTTTCAATCCTCCTGATATCGCTTAAAGGGTAAACGCCATGTATAAAAACCTAGGGTTTACTTTAATCGAGCTAATGATTGTTGTCGCCATCATTGGGGTTTTATCTGCAATAGCAATCCCAGCCTACCAACAATACACTGCCAAAGCTCAAGCATCCGAAGCAATTGAACTTTTGGGAGCCCTAAAAAGCTCTGCAACTCAAGAATACTCTGAAACCGGGATATTCACAGTTCCAAGTGGTGCAGTAACTACTGGCAAATACGTCAGCGCAATTACTAAGTCTGGCGCTCTTGGATTGGAGGCAAACTTCAAGGGTGCGGGAAGCGTGTCTGGAAAACTAATTGGCCGAAAAATAACCTTTACTTACATCACCACAAGTAAATATTGGGCGTGCACTTCCGATTTAGATCAAAATATCAAACCTTCAGGCTGCAATTAATCAGCAAGGCTTAAATTGGCACCGATGAAAAAAAGACTTACAAATTACGACCTAATTTTTCTATTTCTAATCTTGCCACTAGCTTATTTCATTTACCGCCAAGGATTACCTGGCGGTTTTGTATTAGATGATGCCGCAAATTTGGAATTACTCGCCAATACAAACTCCAAATTCAGCTTATCGGACCTATATACTTTCCTTGTTCAACAGGGAATCGCCGGCCCATTAGGGCGCCCGATTAGTCTATTCACATTTTATTTACAACGTGACTCCTGGCCATCCCAGCCAGAAAATTTCCGACACATCGGAATTATGATTCACTTACTTAATGGCGCGCTAGTCTATATTTTCATCAGCAAATTAGCGAATAAACTTGCAGACACCAACTCAAACCATCGCTGGATTCCTTTTGTAGTCTCAACAATTTGGTTGATCCACCCGATTAATGCCTCAAGCGTGCTATATATTATCCAGCGCATGACCACGCTGTCCTCCACTTTTGTCCTAGTGGGGTGCATTCTATATTTAAAATATTTCGATGCTATCAACATCGAAAAGAACTTAAAGTCTAGTATCCTTTACCTTGTAGCTGTCATAGCTGCAGGGATGCTTGCAATCTTATCAAAAGAGTCCGGCGGATTGCTTTTGCTATATATTTTCTGCATGCAAATAACAATTCCAAATCAGCACAATTGCACCCTCAATAGAATTGTGGTTTTCACTACACACACTCTTGTTTACATTTTCTTTGCATATTTAATCTACTCACTCATCTTTTCAAACTGGCCCAACCGTGACTTCACGCCAGTGGAAAGACTCATCACAGAAGCCAGAATATTAATTGAATACCTCTACAAAATTTTAATTCCATCATCAAGCAATTTGCATTTATTTTATGATGACTATCTTGTCTCCCGCAGCATCCTCAAACCATTAAGCACATTATTTGCAACAACAATCATAATTGGACTAATTTTAGCTGCAATAGCCTTAAAGAAAAAATATCCAATATTCGCATTCTCTTGCCTTTGGTTTTTCCTTGGCCACAGCCTGGAATCAACAACCATAGGTCTTGAGCTATACTTCGACCACCGTAATTATCTACCCATGCTTGGGCCAATCTTTCTTCTAGCAAACTCTCTAAACTCACTAATTAAGGTTGTTGATCTTAACTCAAAATTAATTTCAACAATTACTTTAGTGTATATCGCCCTCCTTGCCGGAGTACTTTATACCCAAGCACTGACTTGGTCAGACCCCACAAAACAGGCTTTACTCTGGGCAAAATCAAAACCTAATTCGTTGCGCGCTCAGGAATACGCTGTCGTCATTCTAGCGAATAAAGGATATGTGCTCAATGCAGCAGAAATCGTAACTGCATCAGCACTACGAAATATCAACGAGCTTTCGCCATGGCTTTCACTCGCCAGATTAAAATGCATGGATGATCGCGTAACATTTGAGAACTCGGAAGAAATCGTCCAGAGATTTAAAACCGCCACTCAATTTAGATACATTGAAAACTCGCTCCAAGAGCTAGTAGAAGCCACAATCGATGGGCATTGCCCTGATACAATTAGATCTTTCTCCAATCAAGTGGTTGATGCGCTACTCATTAATCCAGCTAAAATAGAAAAGGATCGCCTGCATTTCATGAAAGCAATGTTGCTACATGCGAACGGGGATTCAAGTAACGCAATCAGCCACATGGGAAAAAGCTTCGACCTGAACAAAAATATCGAACTATTGATTATTATCGCCAATTGGCAAGGACTCGCTGGACACTATACTGACTCTTGCCAGACAACGAGAAAGGCAAAGCAATACCTTAATTCAAGTAAAAACAATGCTATCTATAGCCAAATAATTCTAGACAAAATTCAAAAGTGTTCCGAAAAACAATGGTAAACATTTCAATCATAATACCTGCAAAAAATGAACTCGAGAGCCTAAAGACTCTAATACCCCAAATTCACACCCTCCACCCATCTGCCGAAATAATCATTATTGATGATGGCTCTACGGATGGCACCAGTTCTGCCTTTGCAGGTTCAAATCACAAGATAATCACCCACCCCTATAGCAAAGGAAATGGAGCGGCGATCAAGTCAGGAGCAAGAATAGCTCAAGGTGATATATTGATCACAATGGATGCAGATGGGCAACATCAAGCTGATGACATTCAACACCTCCTTGCAAAATTAGCAGAGGGGTATGATATGGCGGTTGGCGCACGAAGTCGTGCCTCACAAGCGGGAGCACATCGCTCTCTTGCCAACGGATTTTACAACCTTTTTTCAGGCTGGATGGTAGGACATAAAATCTATGACTTAACCTCAGGATTTCGTGCGGTTAAAACAGAAAAATTTAAGGAATTTTTACCCCTCCTCCCTAATGGTTTTTCCTACCCAACAACAATTACTATGAGTTTTTTTCGCTCTGGATATTCGGTGGCATACTTACCAATACACGCACCTAAACGCACAGGAAAAAGCCATATCAACATATGGAAAGATGGCGTTCGCTTCTTCCTGATTATATTTAAAGTTGGAACACTATTTTCACCTTTAAAAATATTTGCCCCAGTTGCCTTTACTATGTTTTTAATTGCAAGCAGCTGGTACGGATGGACTTGGTGGCATGAGCAACGTTTCACTAATATGAGCGCGTTGCTGTATACCGGCTCAGTTATGACTTTTTTATTGGGTCTAATTTCAGAACAAATCACACAATTAATGTATAAAAAATAAAACTAAGTCTTAGGTTGCAACCGAATGGAAAAACTCAGAGTCAATGCCATGGAAAAGCCATTAACCAAGCGGCATCTACGCAAGTAGATTAGTATATACTACATGTTGTTACTCAACGCTACTTATTTCAGCCTTGCGGCCATGAAGCACCAAGAAACTCAAACCACGATCTGAAAATCAACAAACAGATCTAATAACAATATTATTTCGGTCAGCCAGTAGTTTAAATGAAAATAAAGCTAGCCTTTCCAATTGAAAACATCAGAGCATCATTTCTTGTAGCCGAGAAAATCTATAGGTCTTTGATTTCGATTATACTTGCCTCTCTGATTGCTCGAACATATGGACCTGCAGAATATGGGCTATTAGCTTTTATTACTACAAATCTAGCCTTAGCTTCTATATTTTTATCGCTCGGCCTAGAAGGACCTCTACTTAGGCAGCTTTCCCTAAAAGACAGAATCAACCACCTCAATTCTTTTCTAGAAATAAAAATAGCAGCCTGCCTATTCGCCACGCTAATTTCACTAATGTGCTGGCCATTAATCCAGCCATCTGAGCATTTTCTCTATCTGTTACTTTTACTATATATTCCGTTCACCTGCCTAGAATTATTCGAGGTTGAATTATTAAGTAACAATCAACAAATGTCCTTAGCAAAAATAAAAATATTCTGCTGTTCCTTTATCGCCATAGTTAAAGCCGTAATCATATTTCATCAATTACCTCTTAATTTATTACTCATCACTTATGCAGCAGAACCATGCATCACTAATGCTTGCATATTCATGCTCGCCAAAAAAAATAGGAACAGAAAGCTAATCTCCCTACCTTTTTTGTCATCATTTAAAAGTATAATTACTGAATCGATGCCCCTTTGGGTTTCCGCATTAGGAATTGCAGCTTACACCAGAGTAGATCAAATTATCATTGCCAGAAGCCTTGGCGAACAACAGTTAGGAATATATGTTGCTGCCACGCAGATAATCAGCTTTTTTAATTTCATTCCAGTTGCACTATATAACAGTCATGCAGCTTCATTTCTTTCCTTACAAAAAAACAATGAAAAAATAAGCAATGAAAAATTTGTTGCATTATTCATTAAATTTAACAAAGCCGCCCTTGCATCATCGATCTTTATATTATTATGTGCAGATTCTATTATAAATTTAGCATACGGGGAAAAATTCCAAGCATCTGCATTAATACTAAAAACATTAACTATTAGCAATTTTTTCGTTTTTATGGGGGTGGCACATAGCCTTTGGATCCTTTCCAACCAAAAACCTCTGGTGCGTCTATATGGAACAATAGCAACCGCAATACTCAGCATAACATTGAATCTATTGTTAACTCCACATTTTGGGCTTGTATCTGCAGCAATTGTCGCAAGCTTAGCACAAAGCTTTGCCGCTTTTTTTGCAAACTACATATGGGCAAAAGAATCTTTCATTCTACAAATAAAATCACTGGGCATAAAATGAAGCAACTTATATTTAACATGACACTAAAAATCTACCTATATATATTCGGAAGAGTATCGTTCCAAAAATTCAACCATGCAGCGATCAGATTCCACCTTAGATCAATAGGCATATTAAATTATTCAAACCACCTACAGAGCGGAGAGCATTTCTTTATTAAACAGGAACTAAAAAAAATAGTCAGAAAAAAAGCCAATTTAGTATTTATCGATGGAGGAGCCAACATTGGAAGCTACTCCGAGTCTCTTTTAAAGAAATTTTTTCCCAAGGCACAAATCTATGCATTTGAGCCCAATCCCACAGCCTTCCGCCAGCTAATTAATATTAAAGATAATTTTCAAGCTATAAACAAGGCTCTTGGTGCAGAATGCAAGCAGTCAATTCTATTCGAACCCACCAACAATCCAGGCAGCAGCCATAGTTCACTTTATCGTTTAGAGCATGGCGCTGTGAATCAAATTCAAATTGAATGTACTACACTAGATGCATTTTGCATGCAACAAGGGATAGAACACATTGATTTTCTCAAACTTGACCTCGAAGGAAATGAGCTAGATGCGCTACATGGTGCAAACTCTCTTATAAAAGCAGGAAAAATCACCTGCATTCAATTCGAATTCAATGAAATAAACTACATATCGAAGATAACAATGCAAGACATAATTACTGCACTACCAAATTATAAATTATACCGTATGCTTCCAAAAGGCTTAACTCCATTACCGAGTGCCGCATATCTCCAGAACATCTATGCCTACCAAAATCTAGTTGCAATTTCTGAGCTGACACAAGATGAGTAGTGACATGCACGTAGCGCCAGTAATACTTTTTATTTATAATCGCCCAGCACATTTGTCGGCTGTAATTAACAGCCTTAAAAAAAATAAGCTTGCTATAGAAACAGATCTAATTGTTTTCTCGGATGGGCCAAAATCAGACCAAGACATCAAAAATGTTGAAGCATGTAGATCCATAATTAATGACCAGGATTTTTTTTTCAAATCACTAACAAGACACTACAGCCAAAGCAATCAAGGGTTATCCACCAGCATTATTAACTCGCTTAATAAAATATTTGAAACTCATGAACAGGCAATTATTCTAGAGGACGACTTAATTTGCAGCGAATACTTTCTCGAATTCATGAATAAATACCTGAATTACTATAAGGATGCTCATGATGTATTAAGTATACACGCCTACAGCTACCCAATTCACAATGAGTTACCTGATGTATTTTTTCTAAAAGGTGCAGATTGCTGGGGATGGGGCACCTGGAAACGAGGCTGGCAGTTATTCAATCCTAACGCTAAAGCGTTGTATGAGGAACTAGTAAAAACTGATCAGCTTAATTATTTTGATTATAATGGAAAAGCGCCATTCAGCAGACTACTCAAAAAGGTCGTTAAAAATCAAAGTCAGTCATGGGCTATACGCTGGCATGCAAGCGCTGTTTTACAGAATAAACTTACACTCTATTCAAAATTATCATTCATAAAAAATATTGGAAATGATGCATCTGGCACGCATTCAAAGAAAAGTGACATCTATTGCACTGAAATTGCGGACTTTGTACCACACGAAACACCTCTGCCAGAGCATTCAGCAGCCGCATACAATCAATTTAGTAGTTTTTTTAAGAAGAATTCGTCAAAATTTGATCATTGCTATCTATTTTTATTTCACAATTACAACTCAATTTGGATGAAAATAAGAAAATGGACTTACAATATAGCACATGCTCGAAAAATCTCATTCAATGGTCCTTATGAATCTTGGAGTAAAGCACTTGATAACTCCACAGGCTATGACAGTGACAACATAATCAATAAAACGCTAGAAAGCACCAAGCAAGTAATTGACGGAATTGCGGTGTATGAACGAGATTCACGTTTATTCCATTCGCCGGCAAATGAACCGATTGTTGCGAATTTTCTCTCAGATTTGCCAAAAAACTCAAGAATAATTGACTTTGGGGGAGGGTTAGCTTCTTTGTATTTTCGCCACAAGGAAATACTGCACACAAAAGTTAATTTAGAATGGCACATAATTGAGCAACCCAAGTTTATTGCCGCAGCAAAACAACTCAACTTTCCATCACATATATATTTTCATAGAAGCATCCACGATGAACTGGAGAACTCTACAGCACTTATTTTTTCGAATAGCCTTCAATACATCGAATCTCCAATGGAGTTACTTGATAAAGTAATTAACCACCAAGAGCATCAAATATTATTTTTCAGAATGCTACCAACTGCTGAATTAAGTATTCAGCGTTGCTTCGTACAAAAAGTTCCAAGCAACATTTACGAAGCAAGTTACCCTATCTGGGTATTTTCACTTTCTTTACTTTTGTCCAAAATTGAAAAATTTTACACCGTTACCACCATAGAATTTGAATCTACATCGCATAGTACATATACAGGATTGGAAATAAGGTATGTTAACATCATCGCAAAAAAGAAAAATAGGATTTGAACCTAATATATACTCACTCTTAACAAACCCTTTTTACATTGCGAGAGCGGGTTTATATCACTCGGTGAAAGCACAGTCCCATCATGCAAAAGGTTTTCTGCTTGATTTGGGTTGTGGATCAAAGCCATATCAAGAGATTTTTAAAACTTGCACTTATATTGGAATTGAAAAATTCCCCACTAAGAATCAAAATTCCACGGCCGATATTTATTACAATGGCAGCCACCTTCCATTCTCCGATAATACTTTTGATACAATATTAATTAGTCAAGTACTTGAGCATATTTTTGAACCTGATGAATTTTTATCAGAGTTAACCCGCGTTGCAAAACCTAGTGCCAAAATCATAATTACAATCCCTTTTTTCTGGGCAGAACATGAGCAACCTCATGACTATGCACGCTACACATCATTTGGCATTAGTAAATTACTCAATGATAATAGGCTTTCAATTATCTCTCAGACTAAAGTTGGCAATAGCCCAAATACAATACTACAGACAATTTTAAGCTCTATATATGACAGTAGCAAAAACCTACCGAGGCCACTTCGATTAATTTTGCTGATAGCAGCAAGCTTTACACTAAATCCTCTCTCATTAATATTTAAATTCTTTTCTATGCCTGACTCGATATTTCTAGATCAGGTCATTGTTGCGCAAAGGATAAATCATGCGTAATTACGTCACGCTATTTGATAAAAATTATCTTCCACAAGGTCTTACACTGTATTACTCTTTAGCCAAACATTCGAAAAACTTTACTCTGTGGGTCATTTGTATTGATCAAATTACATTTGATTTCATCTCCTTCAAATCGCGACCAGACCTGAGACCCATTCTACTAAGCACAGTAGAAAATCAACAATTAGTAGAAGTAAAAAAAACAAGAACTAAAGGCGAGTATTGTTGGACATTAACTCCCTTTTGCCCACAATTTATATTTGATTTGAACCCTGACATCAATGAAGTTACATACATTGATGCAGATTTGTACTTCTTGAAAGATTTAGAAATTATTCACACCGAATTCGAAAAATCAAATAAATCTGTACTTATAACACAACATGGATTTTATTCTGCTTATGACAAATCCTCAGAAAATGGTTATTTCTGTGTTCAATTTATGATTTTCAAGCGAGAGGGCAGTAAGGAAATTTTAGATATTTGGCAGCAGCAATGCATAGAATGGTGTTATGCACGAGCGGAAAATGGTCGATTTGGTGACCAAAAATATTTAGATACATGGCCAACTGACTATCCAAGCCAAGTGCATGTTTTATCAAAGCCCGAGTTAACTCAAGCACCTTGGAATGCAATGCGTTATCCACACTCAGAGGCTGTACTTTATCACTTCCATGATGTAAGACTGAGTGAACGTTATATAGTAAGGAGTGGCAATTGGATTCCAGCACCAACATTAAATTATGTTTACTCTTTATATTTTAGAGATCTAAGAAGAACGATTTCAGAGCTTAAAGAGCAGAATATAATTCTAGAGCCACAGCGCAAGTCACTGGGTCTTCTAGGTTCTCTTGCCGGGCTCATTGTCGGAATCTATAGACATGTTAAGCAATTAAACCTTTATCACCAATTTAAATTATGAATATTCTATTTCTTTGCAAGCGTTACACTCAAGGCAGAGATCTTGTCAACTCGCCATATGGTAGGTTTCACTACATTCCAGACTTTATCCAAAACGAAACATCCGCACAAGTCACTAATGTATATATCGATATATCGATGCAGAGTAATAGTTTAAAACATAATAGTCATTATGTGTTCCGCCCTAATTTGCATTTAAAAAAAAATTTGCTTGACATCGTAAGAAATAAAAAAATCGACATAATTGTTAGTTTTTCTGACTCATGGATTGGCATTTTAGCTGCCTCAATCGCAAAAGAAGCCAAGTGTAAACTACTCATTGATGCATATGACAACTACGAATCCTATACTCCTTATTTCAAACCTTTGCATTATGCATGGCGCAAGGCATGCCACCAAGCAGATTATTTAACAGCTTCTTCGACTCCACTGCTTAACCTTTTACTGAAAAATTCAAGTTTCACTGGATTGTCGAAAGTAATTCCAATGGCAGCTGATCCAAACTTTGTACCACTAGACCTAAAAAAATGTCGACACCACTTTAATATTGACCCTTCAATAAAAATAATTGGACACTTTGGGTCTATTGACAAGCACAGAAATCAACCTTTTTTATTAAAACTTGCAGATCACATCATAGATCGAAACGATATTCAAATATTTATAAGCGGACGAAAATTAGACCGTCAATTAACCACACATGCAAAAATTACCAATTTAGGCTACATTGCTTCAGAGAAAATCCCGCAATTAATTAATGCATGCAATATAGTTCTTTGTCTTAACAAAGAAGATTCTTTTGGTAGCTATGCATCTCCTGTTAAAATATATGAAGCTCTTAGTTGTAATCGGCGAATTTTGTGCTCTAGAACAAAGTCGATTGAATGGATTCTCAACGATCAGCAATCGTTGCTACTAGATTTAAACGATGATAAAAATGCCAATCAAAAAATAATTGATTCATTAGAAAACCATTACTCATATACCTGTAAAACTCAAACATGGCGGGATATTGCTCAATCTTTCTACATACTAATTAGTTCAAAGCATCTTGAATGAGCAGCTTTCCTTCTAGATAACTTCAGTCCTTATCCCAAACCCGCAATACCTGACAGATATATTCGACTTGCGCTTCACTCAACTCAGGAAACATAGGAAGACTCAATATATTTTTATATATGGACTCCGTTTGCACTAACGATGCTTCAATGCGATATGCCGCCTGCTGATGAATTGCCGCTGGATAATGAAGCGCCGTAGCAATACCTTCCTCTCTTAGATAGACAGATAATGCATCACGATTTTTGCTTTGTACTACATATAAATGCATTGCATGCTTTACGCCTTCACAAGTATAGGGAGCAATGACACCACTATTGCTTAACGCAGCAGAATATTGAGCTCCGATTTCCCTACGCCGCTGATTACCAGTTTCTAAATACTTCAATTTCACCCTTAATATTGCAGCTTGTATTTCATCAAGACGAGAATTAATCCCATGACAATCGCTGATATAACGGGTTTTCCAACCGTACTGTCTTAAATTTTTTACACGCTCGTTGATAATTGGATCTTGGCACACAACAGCACCACCATCACCCAGAGCCCCCAAATTTTTAGTGGGATAAAAACTAAATGCCGCAGCATCACCAAAAGTGCCAATTTTCTTTCCAAGTATTGATGCACCATGTGCCTGAGCACAATCTTCCACAACTTTTAAATTGAATTCTTTCGCTAACTGCATAATAGAAAGCATATCTGCAGGATGCCCATAAATATGCACCGGAACAATTGCTCGTGTTTTTGGCGTAATAGCAGACCTAATTGCAGCAATATCAATACAATAGGTTTGCGGATCTATGTCCACCATAACCGGAACAGCGCCAACTTCTACAATCGCAGCTACTGTTGCTACTGCTGAATGAGAAACAGTGATCACTTCATCTCCGGCTTGTACGCCAACCGCCATTAATGCAAGACGAATTGCATCAGTTCCATTCGCGACCCCACAAGCAAATAATGCCCCAAGGTATGAAGCAAACTCCTGCTCGAAAGCAGATACCTCAGATCCCAAAATGTAGACATTACCTGATAAAAATTTTGATATTGCCTTATCAATTTCGGTACGTAGAGCACTCACCTGAGCTTGTGGATTGGCAACAGGAATCATATTCATAAAAGTTAATCCCAATAATGAAGACCAAATTCACGATAAAAATTCAGCGTCTTATTCAAGCCTTCTTCTAGATGGCATTGTGGCTCCCAGCCTAACTTATGCTGAATGAGCTGGTAATTTGCATAATAATCACCAATATCAATTGCCTTTCTTTCCGGTGGAAATGGTATTAATTCAAAACGACCGGCAGGCTCTAAGCGACAAAGACATTCTGCTAACGCGATAAGATTTACGGGATTTGAATCGCCAAGATTAAAAATTTGTCCATTCGCATCTTCTGACAAGGCGGAGAGTAACATAGCATCAGTCACATCATCTACATAGTTAAAATCACGCAATTGCAATCCATCGCCAAAAACTTGGAATGCCTCGCCACATAGTATCTTCTTAATCCATATTCCTAAAAAAGTTTGTCGAGCATCTTTAACACGCATTCTAGGACCGTATGTATTCGTTAATCGCAATATTACAGAACGTATGCCATAGATCTGATTGTATAGCAGGTGATATCCTTCACCAGCCATTTTATTAATCCCATTTACATCAACAGGGTGAAGTGGATGGTTTTCATCCACGGGTAAATATTTTGGGGCTCCATATAACTGCCTTGTGCTAGCAAAAACAACTTTAACATCTGGATTATGTTGTCGACACGCCTCTAGTATTGAAAGCTGAGAGTGTGCATTTATATCGAGATCTATAAAAGGATTCTGCATTGAGTCAACATGACTAGTTTGACCAGCCAAGTTAAACAAATAATCCTGCCCCTTTATTAAATACTTCAAAGAATGTGGATCGCGTACATCAGAGATATTAAT
Source organism: Chitinibacter sp. SCUT-21 (assembly GCA_041874755.1). Taxonomy (NCBI): domain Bacteria; kingdom Pseudomonadati; phylum Pseudomonadota; class Betaproteobacteria; order Neisseriales; family Chitinibacteraceae; genus Chitinibacter; species Chitinibacter sp. SCUT-21. Next base: position 2,594,360 of record CP102611.1, on the reverse strand, counting down.
TCGCAAATTATTTTTAACCGATTCAACATTCCATAAATTGCCACCATATTCGGGTATAAGACTATCTACCAGTAAAACTTCCGCTCCCAACTCAACAAGCCTCATAGCCAGACTCGAGCCAATAAAACCAAGACCACCAGTAATTAAAACTTTTTTCCCGCTAAATTGAGAGATCTTCATGCTCTATGACCCTTTGAACAATTTTTCAATGCAAACGTCAGAACTTTAACGTCGAGTGTGTTTAACTTTTTTAGCGCATTCAAATTCAGAAAAATTAGACAACGTACTAATCTCTGCAAAAGTAGATTCATTTTTCTAAAATGTAGTCCCCCGATCTACAAGGGACCTTTCTCAATAAAAATGACTCTGCTTGTCAAAAGGTTAGTAACCTTATCTCAAGGAGGGATACTAATTCTATCGTGCAAGTGATTGGTTTCGAATTCAATATAGTTTTCCTCGCACTTCTCATTCAGCTTGAGTCCGTAAGCTATAGCCCAGCCAGCTGAGACACCAGTGCGCGTTCAAGCTTCATGATGAGCGTTCTATAGCCACACGGGCTCAAAGTTTGGCTTACTAATCTTTTAGAAAGTAGCTTCATTTATTGGAAATGTAAACCATTGATCTGCACGTGGTTTTTAAATCCTAAAAATGACCATTCTTTCCAAAAGGTTAGTTGATTGTCACAATCAACAAGAAAAGAAACTTGTTGCAAATGCTAATTTAGATTTGATTTTGCAACAACGGAAATAGCTTACTACCAAATTCAGGCCAGGCAAACTCCTTAGCGAAATCAGAAGCTGAGCGAGAAAATACTGCCTTATCTGCAGCGAGTACGTTTAAAACAGCCTGAGCAAATGCGGGATAATCTCCAGGGGGTACCAGAACACCGGAACGTTCATTGGCAACAGCCTCAATAACCCCTCCTGAAGCAAATGCAACAGTTGGCAAACCGTGAGCTGCCGCTTCGATCGCAACCATTCCAAAACCCTCAGGGTCACCGGGAAGTGTGCGCACTGGGAATACATGCAATTCAGCACTTTCATAGGCAAGCGCCAATTCTATCGGGTCGGTAACAACGCCCAAGAAACGCAAATTCTGACTCACACCAACTGTAGCAGCAGCTGCTTGAATACTTTCGCGAGACTGTGCCCCTGCACGCAAAGCATCACTTGGGGCATCACCAATTACAACTAGCAAGGTATGTGGCTCCACCTTGACAATTGCAGGCAATGCCTCCAACACGAACTCACGCAACCCTTTTCTAGTGGTTAGACGTCCAATTGACAATAAAATTCGAGCGTTTCCCAAACCATGCTGTAGTCGAAAAGCCTGCAATGCTGCCATGGCTTGCCGTGATTTCGGAATATCTACGCCTGGATGCACGATATTGATTTTCTTTGGGTTAACACCAATCTCTTGAGCTAGTTCGGCTGTAGGCAAGCTATTGGCAATCACCGCATCCATGTGGCGAATAGCCGGGTGCCATAGGGCGCGATAAATTGGATGCATAACAGCGACATCTAATCCATGGACATAGACACATGCACGAGCGCCGGTAATGCGAGCGGCGAACAATGCTGCAGGAGCCATCAACCCACTTCCAGCTAGAACAATATCTGGCTTAAATTTTTTAGCAAGAAAAACCCCATATATCTTCGCAAGCAATAAAAACTTCCATAGTGGTCGTAATGAAATCTCCGACAACTGGACTTGCTTAGGCTTTGAATTGTAAGACCCATCAGGCCCCATGACATGAACATCAGCATAATTGGCTAATTCATCAGCAATATGCCAGTTCAATCGCTCCATACCACCAACAAGCGGAGGCAAATTACGGGTCATGTGTAAAATACGAGGGCGAGTAGACAGCATGTATAGTCACTCAAAATCAATTTAAATTTCGAACTGAAGCCAGCCAAGACTGGGAGAGCCTAGTAGGCCAATTTAATCATGTCCCAAGACTTAAAGCTGGGCAAAAAATGCAGCGCATGCATCAATGACACCTTTAGCTGACTCTTATTCACGCAGCAACAACATTGATACCTTTAACGAATCGACCACGACAATCAATAATTAGCCTTGCTTGATTCATTATTAATTCGTACTCGAATGCATCATGATCTGTTGCCAGTACTACACAGTCAAAATCATTGAGAGATGCTTCATTAATCGGTACTGACTGTAAATCAAATCGGTAATCTCGCTTAATTGGAAATGAAGATACATGTGGGTCAGAATACGCAATGAAGCAGCCTCGTTGCACCAAAAGATCCATTATCTCGATGGAAGGAGATTCCCTCGTGTCATCGATATTTTTTTTATATGCAATGCCCAAAATTAGTATTTTGCTGTTTTTAAGCGCCTTACCTCGATTATTCAACGCCTCGGTTATTTTCTCAACGACATATTTAGGCATATAGTGATTAACTTCACCTGCTAGCTCGATAAATCGTGTATTCACACCATATTCTTTTGCTTTCCACGTAAGATAGAATGGGTCAATCGGGATGCAATGCCCGCCCAACCCTGGTCCTGGGTAATATGGAACAAAGCCAAATGGTTTGGTGGCTGCCGCGCGGATTACTTCAAAAATATCAATACCCATCTTATCCGCCACAATTTTCATTTCATTTACAAGACCGATATTTACAGCTCGATGGATATTTTCCAGCAATTTACTCATTTCTGCGACGCGTGGGCTACTCACAGGCACCACCTGATCAATTGCAAGGGAATATAATTTTTTACCCAACTCAAGGCAGGCTGGCGTCATGCCTCCCACAACCTTTGGAATATCTTTAGTCGTGAAATTTGGATTCCCTGGGTCTTCGCGCTCAGGGGAAAACAGCAGTGCGCAATTTACGCCTGGGGTGAACCCCCTTGCCAACAATCTTGGGGCTAACACCTCTTCTGTAGTCCCTGGGTAGGTGGTGCTTTCCAAGCTCAATAGCTGCCCATCTCGAAAAAAAGGCAATAGCGCGTCAACTGTATCGGTTACATAACTTAGATCAGGGGCATGATGACGATCCAACGGGGTTGGCACACAAATTATCAACGCATCGGCTTCTACAGTGCGGCTAAAGTCGGTTGTGGCTTCCAGTCCATGCTTTTGTGCAGCAGTAATTTCCAACGGAGTGATCCGCTCAATGTAACTTTGCCCCCGGCCAATCAGTTCCACTTTGTTTTGATCAATATCAAAACCAATAACCTTAACACCCACCTCGGCAAATCTTAATGCTAACGGCAACCCAACATAACCCAAGCCATATATGCCAACTACCACGGTTCGATTTGCTAAACGGACGTCTAGCTCTGTAAGTGCCTTGTTCATCTGCCAATCCTACGCTTGATCCCGAATTAGCAAAGCCTACTAGAGCACATATGAAGACGCTAGTCCTAATGCGCTTTTTGTGTTTCCCCCCACAGAAAAGCACGCACTATGGTAATTTTCGGGCCTGGGTGAGTTGATAGCGCAATTGATTACTGTGAAGCCAGATTATCAAGTCATCAAATTCAGTAACTGGGGCATCGGCTCGGAAGTTAATATCTCCATTCCTGTTTTCGTTTTCGTCTGTCGTGCCAAGAGCGCCTTTTTCCCCTTCCGAAAAAACCACCACCACTGCATTGCTCACTAGCACGCGCGAGGTCACCGCCACTCCGTCGCGGCGAGTAGCAGAGCGAATGGTGAGGTTGGCGGTGCTTTGGAGTGTGAAGCAGGGTTTATTGGTCGGCAGGCCGCACGTGGTGCCTGCTGTAGGGTTTGATCCGGCAAAATCTCCGGCGTAGCTGGCGGTTCCACCGGTGGGATTGGTGACCACGGCGTATTTGAGGCGACGCCCCCATGAGTCCAGCTCGGGCAGACCTAAATCTCGCCAAGGTAGATCGCCATAACTGCGTACGCAGCGGTAAGCGTTGGCACTGCCGGCGCTTTGGCGTTCTTCAGTCCCCGCGTTGGCGTCGGCATTCAGTAGCGCGGGATCAGCCGGGCAAGGCAAGTGATTATTGGCGAGCGCAAAGCCCAGCAATGCTTCATTGGCCTGCTCCAGCATTTTCTTCGTATCAGCATAGCGCTGTGCCGCCATTTGCCCTGTCAGCGCGCCCAAGCCGGATGCGAGCAAGATGCCAATGATCAGCAATACAATCGCCATTTCTACGAGGGAAAAACCGCTTTGTCGCGGCCATTTTTTATGTCTTAACATGCCTTCTCCCTTGCCGTGCAGACCCCTTGCTGGCAGATATAAAGCTGATCGTTACTCGCACAACTCGGGCTGACAAAATGGCGATCATTGGGGTTTAGCCATTTATTTTGATTACCAGCATCTTCTAAATACAGGCTTAAATCACTGCTCGCCGCGGCTGCGGTTTTTAAATTATCTGCGCGCGCGATACGTGGTGCGCTGGGCAAGATAAACAGCGCATCAATATTGGGTTCAGCCACGCCATCCAGATAAAACATGCCACTGCAGCTGGCGCCTTGCCGCACGGCGTACAGCACTGCACGATGCCAGATATTTTGGTGGAACCATGTTGGCAACTGGCTGGCCGCAGGGATCGCTAATTTGCCCAGCCCTGTCCAATCATCAATAGCACGTGGCAAGATGCCGCAGCACAAATTACTTTGACTACGACAGCCCGCATTTGCTGAATAAATCACATTATCGCGGCATTTAGCATCGCCGACTAAATCAGCAGGATATGGGTATACCTCTGGATGATCTTCCGAATAAGGCGTGGAGCTCGATACAGGCGATGGGGTTGTAGTCACACTGGGTTCAGCACTGGGTGTGGGTGCCGAACAAAGCGCTGCGACCAACCAAACAGCGGGGTAGTCTGGTGGCGCGGCGCCAATAGAAGATGACTGAGCCATATAGTTTCGCCAAGTAGCGCCACCAGCAGAACTAGCACTAACCAGCTCCCCGACTTGATAGCTAACGCTAGCACTCCATGCAGGAGCACAATCGGGCGCAGCAGCGGCTGTGGCTTTTTGCGGCACAGTACCCCATTGTTTGGCCTGCGCCATGGTTGGATTACTTGTTTGATAGGCCTGCCAATACTGCGCTAACTGATTAGCAATCACCGCCCCCAAACGCGGCTGCGCTGCCACAATCAGCTCATGGCCAGTAATGACGCGCATTAAATCGTTAAACGCATCACTTTGTGGCGCACTGACAAATGGACCGGTTGCTAACGCATTATTTGCGCTGCCCTTTGCCTCTAAAAATTGCGCGACGGCCAATGGAGTCGTTCTAATTTGCCCCGCTAATGGTGGGCCTGGAGCAATGATAATTGCAGCAGGATTTTCGCCATCTCCCGCAATATTTTGCGAAATGCGCAGCAACTGCAACATACTCAGACTATCGCTATTGATTTTGCGCGCTTCAGTGTCCTGCGTGCGCACAACAAATCCATAATCCACTGCATACCACAGCGGCTCGCCATAGGCATCAACGAGTTTTGGAATGCCTAGCGTTTTCCACGGCAGCCAACCAATGCGTGAGCTAGGATTGTTGGCGCTATTGCAGCTGGTGATCGATGTGCCAATGGTATTGATCGCGGTTTCATTGGGATTGGCGGGGCAAGGTAGCTCAAGCGGTGCGCAGGCTCGGCCTGTAGATCCAGAGCAATTGCCACTGCCGCCCGTGCCATCGCGCGTTAATGACCACGCCAATAGCGCTTGGCGTGCTGCTTCAAGCACAACTACACTTTGTTCTCGTCGCTGTTGTTCAAGATTTCGCGTTGGTAATCGCGTAAGCAATAGCGAGGCCACTCCCACCGTCAGTATCAACATTAGCAGCAACACAACCGCGCCACATTGTTTGAACCGAGCTTGGCCTTCGCCATACACCATGCCGTATCACCCTCAAGATCAATCGTTATAAAAGCTACAAGCCAATACTCTGCGTATTGGCTTATATAAGATTGGATTGCTCTTGAGATATAGCTGGCTAGGCGAACCAACTCAAGGCTGAGTTGGCCAACATCATTGGAGTAATGCTATTAAAGTTATGCCGCGTAGCCGTTCGGGTTACCGCTTTGCCAGCGCCAGCTGTCGTTGCACATATCTTGCAAGGTTTTTTCTGCGCGCCAGCCCAATTGTTCCAACGCGGCCTTTGGGTCGGCATAGCACGCGGCAATGTCGCCAGGACGACGGTCAACAATCTGGTATGGCACGGGACGCGCAGAGGCAGATTCGAACGCTTTGACCATATCGAGCACCGAATAACCCACGCCCGTGCCCAGATTGACAGTGACATTGCCCGGATTGGTAGCCAGCTTTTGCAGTGCTTTAACGTGACCTTTGGCCAAATCCACCACGTGAATATAATCACGTACGCCCGTACCATCTGGCGTTGGGTAATCACCGCCGAATACCGACAATTTTTCGCGCTTGCCCACCGCCACTTGCGTGACAAACGGCATCAGATTATTCGGAATGCCTTGCGGGTCTTCACCGATCAGGCCACTTTCGTGCGCGCCCACCGGATTAAAGTAGCGCAACAGCGCAATATTCCAGCTTGGATCGGCCACGCGCAGATCGCGCAGCATGTCTTCGATCATCAATTTGCTACGGCCGTACGGATTGGTCGCCGAGAGTGGGAAATGCTCCAAAATCGGCACCGTATGCGGGTCGCCATATACAGTTGCGCTGGATGAAAACACCAGATTTTTAACGCCGGCTTTTTTCATCGCATCGAGCAAGCGCAGCGTACCTACGACGTTGTTATCGTAGTATTCCAGTGGCTTAGCCACCGATTCGCCAACTGCTTTCCAGCCAGCAAAATGCACCACCGCAGAAAATGGATATTGCGCCAGCGCGGCATCCATTGCTGCTGAATCGCGAATATCACCTTCAATGCACAGCACTTCTTGGCCAGTAATGGTTTTGATGCGATTGAGCACTTCTGGATTCGAATTATAAAAATTATCAAAGATCACCGGCACAAAGCCTGAACTTAATAATTCTATATAGGTATGTGAACCAATATAACCTGCACCGCCAGTTAGCAAGACATACATACAATAGGTATCCAAGTTGAGAATTATGCTCGCGCCAGCACAATACCGACGCGAAATGAATCATTAACTATTTTCTTGTCGCCACAGGAAAAACGCCGCCAGCGCAGATAAGGCCAAAGTTGGCAGCGCGGCGGCCAGCATCGGCGGTAAACGATACAACTCGCCGATATAACCCATCATTTGATTAATGAAATTGAACGACACGCCCAGCAAAATACCTAGGAAGATCTTCACACCCACATTGCCGCTACGGCGCTGCCCCAAGGCAAATGGCAAGGCGATCAGCATCATCGACAAACAGGCCAGTGGATAGAAAATTTTGCTCCAAAACGCCAATTGATAGCGCGTGGTACTTTGTTTATTGTCTTTCAAATGCTGAATATATTGTGCCAGCGCACTGACTGACATGTCTTTGGGCTTAATCATCAGCACCGCCAGCATTTTCGGCTCGACTTGCGCCTGCCATTGCGCTTGCGCCGCATGCGTCACTTTCACTGAATCGACAAAAAAACGGGTTTGCGTCACGTTAGTCAGCACCCATTCCCCATCTCCTTGATAAGTGGCCTTTTCCGCTTCCATTGTTTTTAACAGCTGATGCCCATGATCGTGGACATAGACCCGCACCCCTTGCAAACTGTAATCGGGCTGCATGGCAGATATATTAATAATTTGATCCCCGTTTTTAATCCACACGCCCGAGCGAAAACGACCAAACATCACCGATTGCTTCGCTGCCACTTGATAACGTGTCGCGGCATCGTTCGCCTGTGGGGCCAAATACTCGCCGATAGCAAAGGTGAGTGCGCCAAAAATCACGCCCCCCACCGTTAACCAGCCACAAAAACGCAAAATCGAGACGCCTGCCGCACGCATTACGGTAATTTGCGAGCTATCCGCCAATCCCGACAGGGCAAAAATACTGCCAATTAATAATGATACCGGTAGCAAATCATATATTCGCGATGGTGACTCGAGCAGCACGTAAATCAGCGCATGATGCAGGCGATAGCCGTCTTTACCAACATCACGTAATTCAGCGATCAAATCAAAAAAGACAAATAAGCCCAATAAGACCAGCAAAGTCAAAACGACATGCCAAGCCACCGAGCGCAATACATAGCGACCAAGGCGATTCATGATTAAGCCCTCACCTTGCTACGCCAAACAAACAGCCCTGCCGTCAGCAATGCCATTAATATATGCAACGGCCACATCCCAATTACACCTGGGATTTTCTCTGCCGCGATCCATGCTTGCAGCACATTGATCGCGTTGTAATACCCAAACGCCAAAATCGCGGCAAACAAAATATTAAATGAGCGCCCACCACGCGGATTAGCAAACGCCAGCGGGATCGCTGCCAACATTAATATCAGCGCCTGTATCGGCAAGGCCATTCGCCAGTGCAACTCGGCCCAACGCTGCGGGTTTAAATCCTTGATCAAATCGCGAGTTTTAGTCGCTTCCGTTGCGGGCTGGATTATTGGGGCTGAGGGATCATCAATGCGAATTCGCCCTTCCTCAAAGCGCAATATGTCGTATTGCGCAGCGCCAGGAATCCCTTGATACGCTTTCGCCTGCTTTAACCACAACCAGCGGTCACCATTTTCATCGACCTCAATCCCACCCTGATTAGCCAAAATGGTGCTGACCTTGCCATCTTGCCGAATTTGCATAAAGACGTTTTCGCCAAAACCACGCTCGGGTGAAAAATTCTCAATAAAATAAACGCGATCAGCCCCTTTCGATTCACGAAACACACCAGGCGCAACCTGCGTGACTTCTTGGCTTTTCAAGCTAGCCTCGCGATATTCTTTGCCTTTCAATTGCGCCCATGGCGACACGCCTAGTGATAATGCACCGATCAGCAGCACCACTGGCAAGCCCATCATCAATACCGGCGTGATAAAGCTGTAAATTGAGCGGCCAGCGGAAAACCAGACAAACATCTCATGATCTTTCCACAGCCGCGTAATCACCGACAAAATCGTAATAAACAGCATCAACGAGAATAAAGTGGGCAAATAACGCACCGCGGTAAAGCCCATCACCGCCCAAACAGCGGAGGAAGCCAGTGCGCCCAGGGCCGCTTCGCCAAGCAAGCGCACCACTTGCGAGGTCATCACGATCAGCAATAAAACGATAAAGAGGCCAAAGGCCATCCAAGTCATTTCATGAATTAGGGTTTTACGAAAAAGCATCAGTAAATTTGTCTTTTGACTTGAGACTAGGGTAAGAGAATAATCGCTTAAAATTTATAAAATATTTTCTTGGAGCTCAACATGGAATTTACCATAGTTTCCCCAGCCCCCGAGTCGGCAGACTGCTTAGTATTACCAGTTTTGGGTGAAAAATTGCCCGCACAAGGCAAAGAGCTCGATACCGCTTGCGGCGGCATTTTAAGCCAAGCGATTAAAGATGGCGAATTAGCCGCTAAAGCTGCCTCAGTAATCGCCTTGGGCTTGCCAGCCGGTTTAGGCTTTAAACGCGTCGTTTTGGTGCAATTAAGCAAAGAGCCAAGCGAGAAAATCGTTCGCGATAGCACGCGCGCGCTCGCCAAAGTATTGGTGGCCAGCCAAAACCAAACCGCTTGCGTTGCACTGTCGCTCGCTGGCTATAAAAAACAAGACCAAAAAGCAACGGCGCAAGAAATTGTTAACGCGCTGATGCTCGAAGTATATCGCTTTGACCAATTCAAATCAGAAGCAGCGCCTGCGATCAAACTGGAATTAGTCAGCCTGCTGGCGCCGAAAAAAGGTGATATCGACGAAATCGAAGCCGGTTTGGTGTATGGCTTGGCGCTCGGCCACGGCATGAACTTGACACGCGATTTGGGCAATTTGCCGCCGAATGTGTGCACGCCAGATTACCTTGCCGCGACTGCGCAGCATTTGGCGCATACCTACGACTTTTCTTGCCACGTACTCGAGCAAGAAGAACTCGAAACGCTGAAAATGGGTTCGTTCCTGTCGGTTGCGCGCGGCTCTATCGTGCCACCGAAATTCATCGTGATGGAATATCGCAACGCCGATAAGAAGCAAAAACCGGTCGCGCTGGTCGGCAAAGGCATTACTTTCGATTCGGGCGGTATTTCTCTGAAGCCAGGCGAAGGCATGGACGAGATGAAATACGATATGTGCGGCGCTGCGACCGTACTGGGCGTCTTCCGTGCGGTAGCTGAGCTTGATTTGAAAATCAATCTGGTCGGCATTATCCCCGCCTGCGAAAACATGCCAAACGGTAACGCGGTGAAACCGGGCGACATCGTGACCAGCATGAGCGGTCAAACGATTGAGATTTTGAACACCGACGCCGAAGGCCGTTTGATCTTGTGCGACGCGTTGACGTATGTGCAGCGCTTTGAGCCAGCCGCCGTGATCGATATCGCGACATTAACTGGTGCGTGTATTATTGCACTCGGTCACACAACGACTGGTTTGTACGCCAACGACGACGACTTGGCCGATGCGTTGTTAGCTGCGTCAAAAGAATCGGACGACAAAGCATGGCGCATGCCGCTGTTTGACGAATACCAAGAACAGCTTAAATCCAACTTTGCCGACATGGCCAATATTGGCGGTCGTCCAGCGGGCTCAATTACTGCGGCGGCTTTCCTATCGCGCTTTGTCAAAGAGCAAAAATGGGCGCACTTGGACATCGCTGGCACCGCGTGGAAATCGGGCGCAGCCAAAGGTGCAACCGGCCGACCTGTTCCGCTGTTATTGCAATATTTATCCAAGCTATAACTCATAGGGTATACACCTAGGAATTATTCATTAATTAGGCCTTAGGCGCATACCCACAAGATATGACTGAGATTTCGTTTTATTTTAATGTGCGTTCCCGCGAAACGGCTTTGTGCCAACTCGCGGGCAAAGCGCTAGCGGCTGGCAAACGCATCTGCATCCTTAGCGGGTCCGAAGCCGCAACGCAGGCGCTTGATCGCCTGTTGTGGGAAGTGCCGGCAACCGGGTTTCTGCCCCATTGCAGCGCTGACTCGGCGCAGTCCACTCAGACCCCAATTATTCTCGATCATCGCGTAGAGCTACTCCAGCCGCGCGATGTGCTGTTTAATTGGACCGATCATGTTGCGCCCCGCTTTAGCGAGTTTGGCCGCTTGATTGAAATTGTCGATACCGATGAAGAGTTGCGTTTAGCCGCCCGGCAGCGTTGGGCGGCTTATAAGCAATTGGGCTACACCCCCACGGCAACCGATATGACTTTACTTACTGCCAGCAGGAGCGATTGAATCGTGGCCGATCAGAATGATCAAAAACCTATGCCGAATAATGACTCGGTCAATCCACTATTCAATAAAATGGATGCCCTGATGGCGCGCCATCGCAATGGTCCTGCCGCCAGCTTGGATGATATTCCGGTGCTCACCGACGTGGCGCCGAAGGCGATCCCCAGTCTCTTTGATGCAATCGACGATATTCCCGCACTCACTGACGTGGTCGAGCCCAATTTAGCTGATAAGATTGCCAGCCTAGAGATCGCTTGGGGCATTGATCACCATGAACCTGACATTAGTCATTTAGATCAAGAAATCATTACCCAACAACAGGCCAAAGCCGATTCGCTCGCCATAGACCCGCTGCCATTTCAAAAAACCGCCGAACTGGCACAAGCAGTGAAAACGCGGGGGCTCGAGCCGGCGAGCAAAACGGCTATTCCAGCACCGCAAGCGGAAGGATTTATCCTGCAAGTACCGCAAGCGGCGGAAGTCAAGAGTGCAGCCCCCAAGCCAACATCGGAGTTTATGAACTTACCGATGCTGGATTTAGACGAGTTGACGCGAGCCCCAACGCCAGAATATCTCGACCTGCCATTACTTAGCATTAGTGCACCCCGGGATATGGAGCCCCCCACTCCAACCGAACACTTTATCGCGACTGATTTAGTCTTACCCTTAGAAGACATCAACCAGAGCAACGCGCCAAGTACCATCGATTTTTCACAAATTCTGGCCGAAACGAGCCTTGCCGCCGACGAAGTACCTCACCTTGATTTGGATGCCATCTTAAGCATCCCCCCCAGTGATCTCGCGCCTTCGATCGTTCCAGAGTCGAGCATAGCGGCCCCCAAAGTAGCGGCCCCTGAGTTTCTAGATACGCCGGAAACACAAAATACCGCGCCCGCTAACACCCAACTATTGGATACTTTGGCGCAAGCACCTTTACTGATTAGCGACGATCAAGCACTGTCTCAGCTGGACGCCGAGTTCAATTTATCTGAATCCAGTGCGCTATCCGATGAAATCAGCGTCGACACTTTCACGCTAAGCCAAGATCAGATATTACTGGCAACCCCCACCCCGACCTTAGCGCAAGGCGAGTACGAAATCACGCTAGATGACCTGATCGTCGAGCAGGCACTCGCACCCCAGGTCGAACACACCCTGTTCGTCGAGGACAGCAGCGAAGCTGAGTTAGCTCAACACGTTCTGCACAGCAACGACAATATCGAACAGACCTTGCGGCAAGATGAGACGCTACGCCAAGTGCTCGTCAACAGCGCGCCGACCACACTGATTTGGGATGATGAGCCAGAGCTGGTCGTTTACAGCGCCGAGCCCATTGAAGCCGCGTCCATTAATTTAGACGACAACACAGCCCTATCATCAGAGCTGGAAACGCATTACACGGATGGCACGACAATCAGCTTGCACGATATTGCAGGCGTGGCGACGACAGAGGCAGAGTCCGAGGTAAAAATCGAAGCAGAAGCAGAAGCAGAAGCAGAAGCAGAAGCAGAAGCAGAAGCAGAAGCAGAAGCAGAAGCAGAAGCAGAAGCAGAAGCAGAAGCAGAAATTTTAGCTACACCCACACCCGAACCACAATGTATTACTCTAGAAACAAGCACCATCTTAACTCCTGAAGCAATACCCAACAAAATTACCAACGCAACGATAGAAGAAATCACCGCTAGCGTTGGTGCTCACCTCGCGATTGATGTCGCACTGGAAATCGAGCAACTGACCAAACAGCATTTCAGTACGCTAATGAATCAGTTTTATGCCGAAACCTTGCGCAAACTCACCGAAGAGATCAGCCGCGATCTGGAAGAGCGACTCGCCCCCCGGATTGCCGAATTAGTCGAAGCGGAATTGCGCAGCAAAAAATTGCTAGATTAAGCTGCGCAGTACGGACGACCAGTGCGATTGGCCAGCTCAAGCTCAGCTGCGCCATTCGCACAGAGCCCCCCTTTCTCGTTTATAATCTGCGGTTTCGCGTTTAATTCGAGCACGCCGCCATGGAACTCGCCAAGAGCTTCGAGCCACAGAATATTGAATCCCGCTGGTACCCGTTCTGGGAAAGCCAGGGTTATTTCCAGCCAAGTATGGACCTCGCCCGCGAGGCCTTTTGTATCCAGTTGCCACCGCCGAACGTCACCGGCACTTTGCACATGGGCCATGCGTTCAATCAAACGATTATGGACGGCCTGACGCGCTACCACCGTATGCGCGGCGACAACACTTTATGGTTGCCAGGTACTGACCACGCCGGTATCGCGACGCAAATCGTCGTTGAGCGCAAACTCGACGCGCAAGGTGTAAGCCGCCACGATTTGGGTCGCAGCGCCTTCCTCGAAAAAGTGTGGGAATGGAAAAAAGAATCGGGCGACACGATCACCAGCCAGATGCGCCGCATGGGCTCGTCGGTCGATTGGAGCCGTGAATACTTCACGATGGACGACAAAATGTCGACCGCAGTCATCGAAGCCTTTGTACGTCTGTACGAAGAAGGCCTGATCTACCGTGGCAAACGCCTGTCGAACTGGGACGCCAAACTGGGCACCGCGATTTCTGACTTGGAAGTAATTTCCGAAGAAGAAAACGGCCATATGTGGCATATCAAATACCCAGTTGTGGGCTCGGATGAATTCATCACCGTCGCAACGACGCGGCCAGAAACACTTCTCGGCGACGTGGCGGTGGCGATTGCGCCGGACGACGAGCGCTTCCTGCACCTCGTTGGCAAGCAAGTTGAGCTACCGCTGACTGGCCGTACCATTCCCGTGATTGCCGACGAATACGTCGATAAAGAATTCGGTACTGGTTTTGTAAAAATCACGCCAGCGCACGACTTTAATGACTACCAAGTTGGTAAACGTCACAACACGCAACTGATCAATGTGATGAGCTTGCAAGCGACGATTCTGGCTAAAGCGCAAGTATTCAGCTTTGACGGCGCGAGCTTGGGTAGCGTTGAATTGCCAGCGGCGTACGCCGGTTTGACAACAGCACAAGCGCGTAAAGCAATGCTCGCGGACTTGGAAGCGCAAGGCCTGTTGCTGGAGACCAAACCGCACAAACTGATGGTGCCACGCGGCGACCGTACTGGCACGGTGATCGAGCCATTGCTGACTGACCAATGGTTTATGGCGATGAGCAAGGCCGACGAAAACGGCCAAAGCATTACCGATAAAGCGCTTGAAGCCGTTCACAGAGGCGAAGTGCAATTTGTACCGGGCGACTGGGTGAATACCTATAACGCGTGGCTGAACAATATCCAAGATTGGTGTATTTCACGCCAATTGTGGTGGGGCCATCAAATCCCAGCTTGGTACGACGAAGACGGCCAAGTTTATGTAGCGCGCACCGAAGCCGAAGCCGTTGCCAAAGCCAGCGGCAAAGCAGTAACGCGCGATAACGACGTGCTCGACACGTGGTTTAGCTCAGCAATGGTGCCATTCTCTAGCCACGGCTGGCCGAACGAAACGCCTGATCTGCAAGCGTTCTTGCCTTCATCGGTACTGGTGACTGGCTACGACATTATTTTCTTCTGGGTGGCCCGGATGATTATGATGACCAAGCACTTCACCGGCAAAGTGCCGTTCAAACACGTTTACATCCACGGTCTGGTGCGCGATGCCGAAGGCAATAAGATGTCGAAATCCGAAGGCAATGTGCTCGATCCGGTCGATTTGATCGACGGTATCGCGCTAGAGCCTTTGCTGGAAAAACGCACCACCGGTCTGCGTCGCCCAGAAAACGCACCAAAAGTCGCGGCAAAAACGGCGAAAGAATTCCCGGACGGTATTCCAGCCTACGGTGTGGATGCGCTGCGCTTCACCTTTGCGTCATTGGCGTCTTTGGGCCGCTCGATCAACTTCGACCAGAAACGCTGCGATGGCTATCGCAACTTCTGCAACAAAATCTGGAACGCCACGCGTTTCGTGATGATGAACGTCGAAGGCAAAGATTGCGGTCTAGAAGACGGCGCAGAGCTCGAATACAGCTTCCCTGATTTGTGGATTATTGGTCGCCTGCAAGAAGCAGAAGCCACGATCACGCAAGCGCTCGACACTTTCCGTTTCGACTTGGCTGCACAAGCAATCTACGAATTCGTGTGGAACGAATACTGCGACTGGTATATCGAGCTAGCCAAGGTATCTACTCAATTTGGGACAGATACCCAGCAGCGCGCAGCGCGTCGCACTCTGATTCGCGTACTCGAAACCATCCTGCGCCTAGCGCATCCGATCATGCCTTTTATTACCGAAGAGCTGTGGCAAACCGTTGCACCGCTTGCCGGCAAGAAAGACAGCGATTCGCTGATGACGGCGAAATGGCCAGTAGCAGATTTGAGCAAAGTGAACGCGGAAGCGAACACCAAAGTTGAAACGCTGAAAGCCTTGGCCTTTGCAGCGCGTAATCTGCGCGGTGAAATGGGCCTGTCGCCTGCGGTGAAAGTGCCAATGTTCTTGGAAGGCTCGCCAGAAATGGCCGAGTTCGCACCGTACCTGAAGCCATTGGCGAAATTGTCGGAAGTGAATATCGTGGCCGCGCTGCCAGCGGGTGACGCACCAGTCGCAGTCGCAGCAAGCGCCTTGGGCACGACGCGGATGATGTTGGTCGTTGAAGTCGATAAAGCGGCAGAAACCGCGCGCGTGAGCAAAGAAATCGGCAAAACCACCGATGCCCGCGAGAAGCTGATGGCGAAGCTGGAAAAACCGGGTTACACCGACAAAGCACCAGCGCATCTGGTTGAGAAAGACCGCGCGCAACTGGCGGAACTCGACGACAAACTGGCCAAACTGAATGCTCAGTTAGCTAAATTGCAGTAAGATGACAAAGCGGCCTCCGGGCCGCTTTTTTTGATTCGCGCATTCTGGCAAACGGACTAAACAACAGCAGAACCACCTGCAATTGCCAAATGTATGACTATGATAAAAGCCCCGTCCACGCTCGGCTTGGATCTGCAAACACCATGAATCTTTGTTTTCTGAAAAACGATGCCAGCATGAAAGCAATCCGTCATCACCGCTTGGTCGACTTAATCAAGTTGACCCTGATCGGTTTGATACTCACCACGCTGCAAAATCTGTTTTTTGGCAAAACCCTCGACGCATTGATTTTCTTTGGTGGCCTGCTTGCAACCTCGATTTCCTTCGGTTTGGCCCAGTATAAACGACTTGAATCCGCAGCAAGCCTATTTACCCTCAGCCTCACGACCATGATGGTCATTATTCATTGGAGCGACTCCGGTATTTATGACCCGGGGATGCTGATGTATCCAGCTTTGATTATTTTTACCGGCTTATTGTGTGCCCCATGGCTATTTATTCTGCAATTTATCGTGATCGTGATCAATCTAAGCTTTTTGATTTTAGCCGAAGCTCAAGGCTGGCGAATTTCCCCCATAGCACCACCTGGGCTACCCTATTGGCTCGACACCATCTTGATTATGAGCATCGTAACAGCAGGGGTCGCGCTCATTATGAAAGACTTTCGCCAAGCTGTTTTGTCACTGCAAGCCGAAAATATGCGTGTGAGCAAATCGCAAAAAGAGGTCGAATTTCTTGCCACTCATGACGCCTTAACCCACTTACCGAATCGTGTTCTAGCACGAGATCGCTGCGCCCATGCCTTAGAAATCAGTCGGCGCAATCAACAAAAAACCGCAGTTTTCTACATTGATCTAGATAATTTCAAAACGATTAATGACTCACTCGGGCACGATGCCGGGGATCGATTATTGGTGGAAATGGCACGGCGCTTAAAGAGCTGTGTGCGCCAATCCGACACCGTCGCTCGCCAAGGTGGCGATGAATTTTTGATTATTTTGGATCAGATTCAAGACGCCGCAATCTGCACAGAAATTGCTAATAAGGTGATCCGCACCCTTGCCCAACCAATAACACTCAAGCATTTACAAATCACGGCGACCTGCTCGATCGGCATTGCAGTATCAAATCGGAATGCCGATGATTTTGACACCCTATTGCAGCAGGCCGATATGGCCATGTATCGCGCCAAAGCCGCCGGACGCAATGCGATGCGTATTTACGATGAAAGCATGAATACCAAGGCGGCAGAGCAATTGCATTTGGCGTCTAAAATGCGCACCGCCTTGAGTAAATCTGAATTTACTCTGCATTACCAACCGCAATTTGATCTAAAAAGTGGGCAAATTATTGGCGCCGAGGCCTTGGTGCGCTGGCGCCACCCCGAGCTTGGGCTGGTACCACCGGGTAAATTTATCCCGGTGGCTGAGAATTCAGGCTTAATTGTTGAAATGGGCGAATGGATTGTGCAGGAGGCTTGCCGACAAGCCAAGCAATGGCATGATGAGGGTTTGGGAGGTATTGTCATTGGTATTAATATTTCCCCCATCCAATTTCGCCGCGGCGATGTGGAAAAACTTGTCGCCGATGCACTGAGGCTCTCAGGCCTGCCAGCTGAATTAATCGAATTGGAGCTAACTGAATCGCTCCTGCTTGAAGATTCTGATCACCTCAAAGTGATACTACAAAATCTACGCAGTTTGGGTTTAAGTTTTTCAATTGACGACTTTGGCACCGGTTATTCCAATCTAAGTTATCTGAAACACTTTGAAGTGGAACGGCTGAAAATTGACCAGTCCTTTATTCGCCGCCTAACTGAAGATGCGCATGATGAAGCCATCGTTAGTGCGATTATTCAGGTTGCCAATAGCCTGAAGCTACAACTCATCGCTGAAGGGATTGAAGATCAGGCCACCCTAAACCGCCTGATCGAGTTAGGCTGCGAGCAAGGTCAGGGCTATTTCTGGTCGCCTGCCATCCCTGCCGAAGAATTCAAACAATTTGTTTTACACCACCGCAGCCAGCTAAGCGCCTCTTGAGATCACTATGTATTTAAGCCATCTACACCATCCGCAAGCCCCCTTACCTGCAGCCATTGAGCGTGGCCTTGCCTACTTAAAATCGACCGATTTTAGCCAATTAGCCCCTGGCCGTTATCCAATTGAAGGCGATCAAATGATCGCGATTGTGCAAAACCCGCAAACGCAACCATGGGAAACCGGCATGCCCGAGTTTCACCAACGCTATCTGGATATTCAATATTTATTGGAAGGCGAAGAAGTAATTGGTTTTAGCATTGCCCAACCGGATTTGCCCTTGGCGACTGATCAATTGACGGAACGCGATATTGCCTTCGTTCATCCGATTGAAAATGAAAGCAAACTGGTATTAAGCGCGGGGATGTTTGCGATTTTCTTTCCTGGCGAGCTACATAAGCCCTGTCGTAGCCTGAACCAGTCGCAGCAGATTCGCAAAGTAGTCATTAAAATCGACCGCCAATTGCTCGACAAGTAAAGATCTGGGTATTGCCACACAAGCCATATAAATAATTAGCTACATGGCAATACTCATCAATTACAAGCTAGGCGCTTTTTTCCACAGCTCCGTACCCCCCACGCCAAAGCCCTGTTCACCATCGACGCGTAAACTCTCGAGCATGGCCTGCTCGGCGGGCGTTTCGACGGATTTTGCGATCACTAGCAAATCGAGGCCATGCGCAATCTTAACGATGGCATCCATAAAAAATTGGTTCTCCCGATTTTGATCGATGTCTTTGCTAAATGAGCCATCCACCTTCAGGTAATCCACTTTTAAACTACTCAGATAAGCAAATGAGCTAAAACCGCGACCAAAATTATCGAGCCCGACTTTCACGCCCAAACGAGCAACCTGATTAATAAAACTGCGCAAGACATCCAGCTCGTTTAATGCTTCTTGCTCTGGCAATTCAAAGCTAATTTGGCTGGCGATGCTTGGATTGTCTTCCAGTTTTTTGACCAGCCATGCGACAAACTCGGGGTGCAAAATCGACGCGGGAAATAAATTAATCGCCAATTTTAGGCTTTGATCTTTCAGTAATTCTTTAAAACACAAATTAATTACCACACGATCAAACTCTTGGATTAAGCCATGGCGTTTAGCCATGGGCACAAACAACCCCGCCGGGATTTGCTCACCCAATTCATCGCGTAAACGGATAAACACCTCACGATGAATCAGCTCGCTGTCCACCGTATTGACCACCTGAGTGTAAAGTTCAATCCGCTGCGAATTCAACGCTTCGAGCAATAAGCCCTTCCATTGGCTGGCACTTAAAGTACCGTGCACACTTTCAACTTGCGGCGCATAAACATGAACCGCATTCGGCCCTGCGGTTTGCGCGGTGCGTAAAGCCATATCAACTTCAGACAACCAAGCGGGAATTTTCTGCCCATGAAACATCGCCACACCGATATGCCCAACATCGGCCAATGGCGTTAAGCCGCGTTCGTGCAGGCTACTGATTTTATGCGCCAGGGTATTGGCCAGTTGCTGGGCTTTTTCTTGATCCAAATCGGCAAAAAAACCGGCGAAGGTATTACCGCTCATCCGCGCAGCAAATGCCTCGGCGCAGCCAGATTCATCAACCAAGGTTTTCATTAATACGGCTGTGTCAATCAACAGTTGATCGACAACGCGAAAACCTTTTTGATCGTTGATTTCCTTCAGATGGCTGATTTCTAAAAACATCAATGCGCCATGACTAAGTGGCTCCTCCGCACTCAAGAGCTGCTTCACGTGCATATCAAAATAGCGCCGATTGGCAAGACCCGTTAAGGAATCCAGATAAGCTTCTGCGCGCATGCGCTCGATACTGGCCGCCTGCTCGGCAAACATTTCTTTCACTTTTTGCGTCATGCGGTTCATGGCCTGCACGACACTGCGTAAATCCAAAGTCCACGGCAATTTCGCGGGCTCTGGATATTCGCGGTTGCAAATGGCCAAGGCTTGCATCTCCACATCGCGCAGCGGACGCAACACAAAATGCAAAACAAACAGCCCCACCAGCAGTGTCAGCACTGAAGCGCCCAGAAACCAGTACAAGGCATTGATGCTGCTCGCCCATAGCGAGGCGTAGGCAATCCCGGGATTCGCGGCGATTTTAACTGTACCCGCTTGCTGCCAACCGCTGGTCATCAACGCTTCGCCTAACGGGGTTTCGATCGGAAATAACCGAATAAACCAATCGGGCACTTTATTAACCTGTGTACCGGCTTTCTTGCTAATCAGCGCTTTACCTTCCATATCTGCGATTTGAATTTCACGGTAATAGCCGCTATCAAACACCGCATCGACCATGCGCTCGACAATCACTTGATTATTTTTATCCAAAATCAGTGGGGAAATTTGCATGCCCAGCGATGTGGCTGAATCTTGCGCAATCGTTGTGAGCTGCTCGGTCAAAAAAGCGCGGGAATTTTCCGCATTCAGATAAACGGTGCCGCAAAACAAAAAAACAAACAGCGTGACAATTAAAAGAATAAGCTGTTTCAGTAAGGTCATGTTGTCCTCCTTGAGGCCAATGCACGGCGATTAAGTAGGCAGCCAAAATTCCGCCCATCGTTGCCACGCCTAGCTGTAGCACAGTACTATCTTTGGCTTTGCCGCCTTGGCGACGGGGTGGCCTAGGGCCAAAATTTTTGGTCAGTTACTTATTCAAACTCCCGCCCTTGGCGCGCTTTGAGTTGATCCCACAAACCAATTTTATTTTGCCGCGGCGCAGCATTCCCGCTGCTACGATCTTTGGCTAACCACAAACCTTGCCCGTTAAAACCATACACGGGCGTCAAATCAGGCCGTTTCGACGCCGGCTTGATATCGGGAATTAAATTATCCAACACCAGCGGCACCGCGGATGGCGTGGGGTAATAGGTCAACACCATATGCGCCAAATTGGCCGGGCCATAACCCGTGGCCTGAACGTAGGTGATGCGCAATTTACTCTCGGGCACTCCGAGCGCTAAAAGAGAAAAATATTTAGCAATCGCAAAGTCTTCACAATCGCCTGCGCCGCGCCCTAAAAACTCAACTGGCGTCGCCCAATAATCTTCCACCCCCCACACTTGGCGATCGGGAGCAAAAATCATGCGTTCATTAAAGAAATTATTCACCGCATTAAGCCTAGCCACTTCGTCGCCCTTTGGCCCTGCGCCCAACAAGTCTTGCCAACTGCTTAAGCGTTTTCTGGCCTCGGGGCCGTACTTGGTTTCGGCGCGATCTAAGGTGTCATTTTTCAACTTATATGGATTTTCACCCACAGTGGGCGTTGATGAGCAGGCGGCCAAGCCCAAGGCGGCGACTAAGGCGCATCGGCAAAACAAATTAGAGCGAAATGGAAAATGCCCCAGCATCATTAGCAAAGCTCATTCAGTTAACATTTTGGTATATGCAGCATGGGCCAAAAGCTCAAGGTCGATTTTCCGGGTCTTGATTAACGAGCAAGGCCAGATGCACCCGATCACTCAAATGCAGCTTGCTAAAAATGGCACTTAAATGAGTTTTAACTGTGTGATCGGAAATATTGAGAGCGCGGGCAATTAATTTATTGCTCTCCCCTTGCCCGACCAACTGGGCAATTTTGCGCTCTTGCGGGGTCAGCACGCTTAAACTCGACATCGCGGTTTTTGCGCCAGCTTGGAGATGAGACTCCTGCGAGTAACGCTGTAGTCCTTGCATTAACTGCGGCAAAGCGTGCTGAGAAACCCAAATTCCGCCTTGTGCAGTGACTTCAACAATGGTTTTTAAACGCTCATCGTCCAAATCGGGTGTGCAACATGCGCGAATACCGCTCGAGAGCCAATGCAATTCGGCTTCAATTGTGAACGCTGGTGCAAATAAGCAAAGACTCACTTCGCGACTTAAATGGCGCCATTGTTCATGATGCTCAAGCTCGGCGCCCATCTCCACATCAAGCACACAGCAACTGGGTGCGGGCCAAGCGAGCAGTGCCAATTGTTGATAATCAGCGCACACGATAAAGCGCTGGCAAGGCACAGCCAGCGATTGCCATCGCTGGATCAGCGCCTGATCACTCGAAGCCAAAACAAACTCTGCCAGCATACGCGATTATCCCCGCCAACCAAGGCCCATAAGGTATTTGCTGTAGTCCATCAGGCTGATTTCAGTTTGACCCGCAATTCATACAATGAATCATTCAGCCAATTCGTGCGTGGCGGCATTGTGTACCGCTGTGCAAACCAGCTTAGGTGCTTGCGAAGTTAAAAACCAGCGCCTTCGCCTTCTGATCAGGAGTACATATCATGGCCGTAGCAAACACCACCACGAAAGCCGTTAGCAATGGCGCGAATGCAATCAGCCAAAAAGGCGTCGCATCCCAAGTAATCGGCGAAGTCAAAGTGATTGCCGCCAATGGCGAAGAGCGCGTTTTACGCGTTGGCGATAAGCTCAATCCTGGAGACACGATTCAAACTGGCGCCGATGGCGCCGTCTCCATCACTTTTGATAATGGCTCACAAATCAGTCTTGGCCACGCCGATTCTTTGCTCCTCAGCGAGCAAGTTTTAGCCGAACTAATAAAACCGGCCACTAGTGCCGCCGATGATGCTGCACGAATTCAAGAATTGATCGCCCAAGGTGCAGACCCAACCCAAATTGCCGCCGCTACCGCCGCGGGAGCAGGGGGCACAGAGGATGGTGGGCACAGCTTCGTGGTACTTGATACCCCACAATCACGGGTAGATATCCCAACTGGCATTGACACAACCGGTATCGATACTGGGGCCACGTTAACGCTGGCAGAGCCGCCACAGAGCGATGTGGTAGCCAATACCCCTCCAGCCGCAATCAATGACAACAGCACCGGTGCCGCCGATGATGGACTTAGCACCAATGAAGACAGCGTCTTAACTATTAATCCAGCCACCTTATTGGGCAATGATGTCGATGTGGATGGTGACCCACTGACCATTACCAGCGTACAAGACGCCATCAATGGCACCGTTGCGCTGATCAACGGGCAAGTGATCTTTACCCCCAACCCTGATTACAACGGCCCAGCCAGCTTCACTTACACCGTTGATGACGGCAATGGTGGCACCGATACCGCAACTGTGAATATCACGGTCACACCAGTCAATGATGTACCGGATGCCAAAAATGACAATAGCACTGACGCTGCAAATGACGCCTTGACCACCAAGGAAGATACCGCGCTGAATATCATCCCAGCAACGCTGCTGGCCAATGATGTCGACCCCGATGGCGATACATTGACCATCACCAGCGTACAAGGAGCTGTCAATGGGATGGTGGCCTTGGTCAATGGAGAAATTGTCTTTACCCCCGCGAAAGACTACAACGGCCCAGCCAGCTTCACTTACACCGTTGATGACGGCAATGGTGGCACCGATACCGCAACTGTGAATATCACGGTCACACCAGTCAATGATGTGCCGGATGCCAAAAATGACAATAGTACTGATGCGGCAAATGACGCCTTGACCACGAAGGAAGACATCGCGCTGAATATCAGCCCAGCAACGCTGCTAGCCAATGATGTCGACCCTGATGGCGATACATTGACCATCACCAGCGTACAAGGTGCGGTCAATGGGACGGTGGCCTTGGTCGATGGACAGATTGTCTTTACCCCAGTGAAAGACTACAACGGCCCCGCCAGCTTCACTTACACCGTCGATGACGGCAATGGTGGCACTGATACCGCAACTGTGAATATCACGGTCACGCCAGTCAATGATGTGCCGGATGCCAAAAATGACAATAGCACTGACGCTGCAAATGACGCCTTGACCACCAAGGAAGATACCGCGCTGAATATCATCCCAGCAACGCTGCTGGCCAATGATGTCGACCCCGATGGCGATACATTGACCATCACCAGCGTACAAGGAGCTGTCAATGGGATGGTGGCCTTGGTCAATGGAGAAATTGTCTTTACCCCCGCGAAAGACTACAACGGCCCAGCCAGCTTCACTTACACCGTTGATGACGGCAATGGTGGCACCGATACCGCAACTGTGAATATCACGGTCACACCAGTCAATGATGTGCCGGATGCCAAAAATGACAATAGTACTGATGCGGCAAATGACGCCTTGACCACGAAGGAAGACATCGCGCTGAATATCAGCCCAGCAACGCTGCTAGCCAATGATGTCGACCCTGATGGCGATACATTGACCATCACCAGCGTACAAGGTGCGGTCAATGGGACGGTGGCCTTGGTCGATGGACAGATTGTCTTTACCCCAGTGAAAGACTACAACGGCCCCGCCAGCTTCACTTACACCGTCGATGACGGCAATGGTGGCACTGATACCGCAACTGTGAATATCACGGTCACGCCAGTCAATGATGTGCCGGATGCCAAAAATGACAATAGTACTGATGCGGCAAATGACGCCTTGACCACGAAGGAAGACATCGCGCTGAATATCAGCCCAGCAACGCTGCTAGCCAATGATGTCGACCCCGATGGCGATACATTGACCATCACCAGCGTACAAGGTGCCGTAAATGGGACGGTGGCCTTGGTCGATGGACAGATTGTCTTTACCCCAGCGAAAGACTACAACGGCCCCGCCAGCTTCACTTACACCGTCGATGACGGTAAAGGGGGTTCCGATACTGCGAGTGTTAATATCAACGTAACTCCAATGAGTGACGCAGCAATCATTGCAGGCGATGACGAAGGCAGTGTCAAAGAAGATGTCAATGTGGTCGAGGGGCAAATCAGCGTCGGTGGTCAACTAACGATTAGCGACGCCGATACGGATGAATCGGTGTTCATCCCTCAAACCAACACGACTCATGCCAATGGGTATGGCTCATTTAGCGTTGATAGTGATGGCACTTGGCGCTATACGGCCGACAATAGCCAAGCAGTCATTCAAAGGCTCGATGATGATGAGACACTCAGCGAAACCTTTACGGTCGTCAGCGTGGATGGCGCTAGCGTCGAAGTCGTAATAACCATCAACGGCACCAATGACGCACCAGTCCCCACTGCCGCCACCTTGCAAGTCACAGAGGGTGGCAGTCTAGCCACGGGCCAGCTAATTGCAACGGATGTGGATATCGAAACACTGACTTTTGCGTTAGCCAGTGAAGCCCCCGTTGCAGGGCTTGTCATCAACAACAATGGCAGCTTTAGCTTCGACCCTAGCAACAGTGCATATGACTACCTGAAAGCAGGAGAAAAACTCACCTTAAATGTGCCCTACACGGTCACCGATGGCACAGAAACCGTCGCCAGTACGCTCACGATCACCATTACCGGCACCAACGATGGCGCAGTGATTGGGGGCGATGACGAAGGCAGTGTCAAAGAAGATGTCAATGTGGTCGAGGGGCAAATCAGCGTCGGTGGTCAACTAACGATTAGCGACGCCGATACGGATGAATCGGTGTTCATCCCTCAAACCAACACGACTCATGCCAATGGGTATGGCTCATTTAGCGTTGATAGTGATGGCACTTGGCGCTATACGGCCGACAATAGCCAAGCAGTCATTCAAAGGCTCGATGATGATGAGACACTCAGCGAAACCTTTACGGTCGTCAGCGTGGATGGCGCTAGCGTCGAAGTCGTAATAACCATCAACGGCACCAATGACGCACCAGTCCCCACTGCCGCCACCTTGCAAGTCACAGAGGGTGGCAGTCTAGCCACGGGCCAGCTAATTGCAACGGATGTGGATATCGAAACACTGACTTTTGCGTTAGCCAGTGAAGCCCCCGTTGCAGGGCTTGTCATCAACAACAATGGCAGCTTTAGCTTCGACCCTAGCAACAGTGCATATGACTACCTGAAAGCAGGAGAAAAACTCACCTTAAATGTGCCCTACACGGTCACCGATGGCACAGAAACCGTCGCCAGTACGCTCACGATCACCATTACCGGCACCAACGATGGCGCAGTGATTGGGGGCGATGACGAAGGCAGTGTCAAAGAAGATGTCAATGTGGTCGAGGGGCAAATCAGCGTCGGTGGTCAACTAACGATTAGCGACGCCGATACGGATGAATCGGTGTTCATCCCTCAAACCAACACGACTCATGCCAATGGGTATGGCTCATTTAGCGTTGATAGTGATGGCACTTGGCGCTATACGGCCGACAATAGCCAAGCAGTCATTCAAAGGCTCGATGATGATGAGACACTCAGCGAAACCTTTACGGTCGTCAGCGTGGATGGCGCTAGCGTCGAAGTCGTAATAACCATCAACGGCACCAATGACGCACCAGTCCCCACTGCCGCCACCTTGCAAGTCACAGAGGGTGGCAGTCTAGCCACGGGCCAGCTAATTGCAACGGATGTGGATATCGAAACACTGACTTTTGCGTTAGCCAGTGAAGCCCCCGTTGCAGGGCTTGTCATCAACAACAATGGCAGCTTTAGCTTCGACCCTAGCAACAGTGCATATGACTACCTGAAAGCAGGAGAAAAACTCACCTTAAATGTGCCCTACACGGTCACCGATGGCACAGAAACCGTCGCCAGTACGCTCACGATCACCATTACCGGCACCAACGATGGCGCAGTGATTGGGGGCGATGACGAAGGCAGTGTCAAAGAAGATGTCAATGTGGTCGAGGGGCAAATCAGCGTCGGTGGTCAACTAACGATTAGCGACGCCGATACGGATGAATCGGTGTTCATCCCTCAAACCAACACGACTCATGCCAATGGGTATGGCTCATTTAGCGTTGATAGTGATGGCACTTGGCGCTATACGGCCGACAATAGCCAAGCAGTCATTCAAAGGCTCGATGATGATGAGACACTCAGCGAAACCTTTACGGTCGTCAGCGTGGATGGCGCTAGCGTCGAAGTCGTAATAACCATCAACGGCACCAATGACGCACCAGTCCCCACTGCCGCCACCTTGCAAGTCACAGAGGGTGGCAGTCTAGCCACGGGCCAGCTAATTGCAACGGATGTGGATATCGAAACACTGACTTTTGCGTTAGCCAGTGAAGCCCCCGTTGCAGGGCTTGTCATCAACAACAATGGCAGCTTTAGCTTCGACCCTAGCAACAGTGCATATGACTACCTGAAAGCAGGAGAAAAACTCACCTTAAATGTGCCCTACACGGTCACCGATGGCACAGAAACCGTCGCCAGTACGCTCACGATCACCATTACCGGCACCAACGATGGCGCAGTGATTGGGGGCGATGACGAAGGCAGTGTCAAAGAAGATGTCAATGTGGTCGAGGGGCAAATCAGCGTCGGTGGTCAACTAACGATTAGCGACGCCGATACGGATGAATCGGTGTTCATCCCTCAAACCAACACGACTCATGCCAATGGGTATGGCTCATTTAGCGTTGATAGTGATGGCACTTGGCGCTATACGGCCGACAATAGCCAAGCAGTCATTCAAAGGCTCGATGATGATGAGACACTCAGCGAAACCTTTACGGTCGTCAGCGTGGATGGCGCTAGCGTCGAAGTCGTAATAACCATCAACGGCACCAATGACGCACCAGTCCCCACTGCCGCCACCTTGCAAGTCACAGAGGGTGGCAGTCTAGCCACGGGCCAGCTAATTGCAACGGATGTGGATATCGAAACACTGACTTTTGCGTTAGCCAGTGAAGCCCCCGTTGCAGGGCTTGTCATCAACAACAATGGCAGCTTTAGCTTCGACCCTAGCAACAGTGCATATGACTACCTGAAAGCAGGAGAAAAACTCACCTTAAATGTGCCCTACACGGTCACCGATGGCACAGAAACCGTCGCCAGTACGCTCACGATCACCATTACCGGCACCAACGATGGCGCAGTGATTGGGGGCGATGACGAAGGCAGTGTCAAAGAAGATGTCAATGTGGTCGAGGGGCAAATCAGCGTCGGTGGTCAACTAACGATTAGCGACGCCGATACGGATGAATCGGTGTTCATCCCTCAAACCAACACGACTCATGCCAATGGGTATGGCTCATTTAGCGTTGATAGTGATGGCACTTGGCGCTATACGGCCGACAATAGCCAAGCAGTCATTCAAAGGCTCGATGATGATGAGACACTCAGCGAAACCTTTACGGTCGTCAGCGTGGATGGCGCTAGCGTCGAAGTCGTAATAACCATCAACGGCACCAATGACGCACCAGTCCCCACTGCCGCCACCTTGCAAGTCACAGAGGGTGGCAGTCTAGCCACGGGCCAGCTAATTGCAACGGATGTGGATATCGAAACACTGACTTTTGCGTTAGCCAGTGAAGCCCCCGTTGCAGGGCTTGTCATCAACAACAATGGCAGCTTTAGCTTCGACCCTAGCAACAGTGCATATGACTACCTGAAAGCAGGAGAAAAACTCACCTTAAATGTGCCCTACACGGTCACCGATGGCACAGAAACCGTCGCCAGTACGCTCACGATCACCATTACCGGCACCAACGATGGCGCAGTGATTGGGGGCGATGACGAAGGCAGTGTCAAAGAAGATGTCAATGTGGTCGAGGGGCAAATCAGCGTCGGTGGTCAACTAACGATTAGCGACGCCGATACGGATGAATCGGTGTTCATCCCTCAAACCAACACGACTCATGCCAATGGGTATGGCTCATTTAGCGTTGATAGTGATGGCACTTGGCGCTATACGGCCGACAATAGCCAAGCAGTCATTCAAAGGCTCGATGATGATGAGACACTCAGCGAAACCTTTACGGTCGTCAGCGTGGATGGCGCTAGCGTCGAAGTCGTAATAACCATCAACGGCACCAATGACGCACCAGTCCCCACTGCCGCCACCTTGCAAGTCACAGAGGGTGGCAGTCTAGCCACGGGCCAGCTAATTGCAACGGATGTGGATATCGAAACACTGACTTTTGCGTTAGCCAGTGAAGCCCCCGTTGCAGGGCTTGTCATCAACAACAATGGCAGCTTTAGCTTCGACCCTAGCAACAGTGCATATGACTACCTGAAAGCAGGAGAAAAACTCACCTTAAATGTGCCCTACACGGTCACCGATGGCACAGAAACCGTCGCCAGTACGCTCACGATCACCATTACCGGCACCAACGATGGCGCAGTGATTGGGGGCGATGACGAAGGCAGTGTCAAAGAAGATGTCAATGTGGTCGAGGGGCAAATCAGCGTCGGTGGTCAACTAACGATTAGCGACGCCGATACGGATGAATCGGTGTTCATCCCTCAAACCAACACGACTCATGCCAATGGGTATGGCTCATTTAGCGTTGATAGTGATGGTACTTGGCACTATACGGCCGACAATAGCCAAGCTGTCATTCAAAGGCTCGATGATGATGAGACACTCAGCGAAACCTTTACGGTCGTCAGCGTGGATGGCGCTAGCGTCAATGTGGTCGTGACCATCAACGGCACCAATGATAGGCCCACAATTACAACTAATATTGGAAACAGTGCGGATATCGTGGCGGAAGCTTGGCTGAGCACGGGCTCACATCTGGGTAGCATTAATACTAGGACCGCAGAAGGAAGCTTTAGCCTAGGCGATCAAGATGGGTTAGATGATATCCGCTCTATCACCATTGGTGGGAAAGTGTTTACGTTTGGCGTGGCAGGAGTTGGTGAAGTACATATCAATTCGCTTAGCGATTTGGTGGGTAAATCTATAGATACCCCTCACGGCACACTAAGTATCAGTGAAAATGATAGTGCAAATGGTGTGTTTACTTATACCTATGAACTGAAGCAGTCCGTTTTGAATACGACGCCTGCATCAACCAGTTTTGACGAAGTGGTCACAATTTCAGTTTCTGATGGCACATTGAGTAATAGCGCAAACATAAGCATCACTATCAACGATGATGCGCCTTTCAGACTAGCACCAGAAATAACAAACATTGTTGATCATACAAGTGGTGTTGACTCATTTACAGGCGGATTGAATTTCTTCCCTGGTGCTGATGGAATAGGATCAGTGACATTCACATTCGTAGAAAGCACGCTGGCTAACCCGGTATTTGCGACAGATACAAATGGCAATCAGCTTTATTTGGGGGCCGAAAAACTCTATCTGCACTATGAGGGAAGTGATCATTCAGTCTTGAAGGCAACCACGTCAGCCAGCACAGGTGGAACGGAAGCATTCCGTATTGATATCGACCCCAATACGAATCAGTACACTCTCACCTTGGGAGCAGGGGTGGTAAGTAATAGCGAAACCATTTCGGCCACGTCGAGTACATTATCCACTGTGGGTGGCGGCAATTCTGAATATAAAACCATGGTCAACGTTTCTGGCTCCACACTCGATGTACTCCTATCAGCAGGAGTCGGGCATACCGCCAATACAAGCAACAGTGATATAGGCGTCGACCAAGGGCAAACAATTGAGGCTGGTGAACACCTCCGTTATGACTTTATTAAAGATCTAGCCAGTACCGTGAGCTCCACCGGACCGAGCTATACCAGTCATATGAGCATCAGCAGCTTCACTCAAATCATCAGCATTAATGGCAAGGGCGTTGCAAGCTTCACGCTAAGCGCCATTAATTCCGATAATGATAATCAATTTATTGGCGATACAGGCGATACTTCAATTGCTCTATCGATCAATGATATCGTCATTAGGGATGCCACCAATGCCATCGTCAGCAATACAGGACATGTAACTGAAAATGGTGGGCTTGTTACCCTCACAGGTCTTGCAGATGACTGGACATTTACCGTTAGCTCCTCAACTCCATTTAATGCCTTACAAATTGACGGAGCAACAGGTACGGATACCTTTGCCCTTGGCTTATTCACTATTCAGACTAATCCGACAAATATCCCTATTGATCTAAATTATGGAATTATTGGTAAAGATTCCGATGGAGATAGCATTAGCAGCAATTTGCTTGCCAGCTTATACCCTGTAGCGAACACGCTCGAAGGGACAAGCAGCGGTGACACACTGACTGCAAACACAGCGTCCGGTTCTACCCCTGCTCACCCATATGTCTTTGGTTATGCAGGCAATGATGTACTCAATGGGGATAGTAATGACAATATTCTCGTCGGAGGCGACGGCAATGATCTACTCAAAGGCGGGGGAGGCAACGATATTCTGAATGGCGGTAACGGTTCAGATACCTTTGTTTTCAACAACCTCAGCAACAATGGAGCTGATCTCATTCAAGACTTTACAGTCAAAACAGTTACAACTGGTGGAGATGTCCTGGACATTACCGATCTACTGAGCGGAGCTAATCTATCCAATGACGGCGGCGCGTTCTCGGGTAATGAAGGTGCGTTCTTACAATTTACTGAGGGCAGTAATATCGGCGATGTGAATGTGATGTTTGACGCTGATGGCACAGGTGCTGGTGCAGCAGTCCAAGTTGCTACACTAACAGGCATGGGCACAACCGATCCAAGCACCTTGCTCAACACCTTACTCGATAACGGCGAAATTAAAACGAGTCATTGATCTGAGGTGAATATAACAATACCCAGCCATACTTGGCTGGGTATTTTATTGTACGCAAAGAGAGAAATAACTCACCAGCACATACCCAGTTAGCGTTCTCGCATGGCTTCGTTCTTGGCTTTAACGATGGGTTTGAGCAAATACTGCATCACTGTTTTTTTGCCGGTTTTAATATGCACGGTCGATAACATGCCCGGAATAATGGGTAGGTTGTGTTGTTTATCCCCGAGGTGATTCGAGCGCGTCCGCACGCGAACGAGGTAATAACTTTCTTTTTTGGCTTCATCAACAATCGAATCGGCGGTAATGGTTTCTACATCAGCCTGCAGGCCACCGTAGATCGAAAAATCATACGCCGTGAGTTTGACCATCGCTTCTTGTTTGGGGCGTAAAAAACCGATGTCAGAAGGCCTGATTTTGGCTTCAACCAGTAAATTATCTTCTAACGGCACAATCTCCATCACATCCATCCCAGGCTGCAAGACACCGCCAACGGTATTTACTTTGATCAGCTTAACTATCCCTGCTAGCGGGGCGCGGATGGTGGTGCGCTCAAATCGATCGCTCAGCGCGACAGTGGTCGCAGAGGTGGCATCCAGCTCGGCCTGCGCCGTGGATAATTCATTGGCAGCATCGGCTTTGGCTTTGGCATACACCCCGGCAATCTTGCCATTGGTTTCAGACAAACTACTTTGCAAACTGGGGATAGCTGAGCGCGTTTCATTAATCTCGCCGCTTAGATCGCTCATTTGCCGTTGCAAATGCATAAAATCAATTTGCGAAATCACGTTTTTCTCGGCCAATGGTTTGCTCATTGCATATTCTTCTTGCGCCAGCTTCAAGCCCGATTCGAGCTTGGCCAATTTGGCACGCATCGCCGCAATATCATGATTTCGTTGCGCCGCTTCACTTTGTAAAATGGCGACAGACGATTCGATTTCCCGTTTACGTGAATTAAATAATTGCTGCTCCGCGTCGATCAATGCTGGGTTGCGTTTCATAATTTGTGGTGGAGGCACAAAGGCAGTGCCATTGGCTTCGGCACTTAGGCGGGCTATTTTGGCAGCTAGTGCGTCTTGCTTCACATTACTTTCATCCAATGATGACGAAAACCGTTTCTCATCCAACTTCATTAAAATTTGGCCTTTTTTTACCACTTCGCCGACTTTCACCGGAATATTGGCCACAATTCCGCCTTCCAAATTTTGAATCACCTGCACTTGGCTGGATGGAATCACTTTACCTTCCGCAACGGTGACCTCATCAATTTCGGCAAAACACGCCCAAAGCGCTCCCACGACCAACAGCGCAGCACAGGCATACAGTAGGCTATTGGCTCGCTGCGTCGTTCCGCCATATATCGCGGCGGCACCATCGCCAAGAAAATTGAGGTCTTCTTGCTTAATAGGCTTATTTGGCAGCATGGAGTTTTCCTCCCGCAAGCAAATTCATCACTTCTTCTTTTGGTCCATCCGCGATCAGACGGCCGTTATCCAGCACCAACAAACGATCAACCAAGGTGAGCATCGACATGCGGTGGGTAATCAGCAATAAGGTGTGATTTGCATTTAAACGCCGCGCAAAGCGTTGCTTGAATTGTTCTTCACTGCGGTTATCTAGCGCGCTGGTCACTTCGTCAAACACATAAATGGGCGGATTCAGTAATAGCGCTCGCGCAATACCTAAGGTTTGTTTTTGCCCACCCGACAAGCCCGCCCCGCGCTCGCCCACCATCATGTCAAAGCCTTTTGGGTGCCGATTAACAAACTCACTGACCCCTGCAATTTCAGCGGCATCAAGCATGGCGGCATCGTCGATATACGGCGCAGAAAGGACTAAGTTATCGCGTACCGAGCCATAAAACAAAAACACGTCTTCCGGTACATAACCAATATTGTGACGTAATTGAGCAGGGTCGATTTGGCGCACATCCACGCCATCAATCCAAACCGCCCCCGCGCTCGGCTGCTGGAATCCTAAAATCAATTTCTCAAGCGTACTTTTACCCGAGCCAATACGGCCAATAATACCGACCCGCTCACCGGCATTAATTCGGAACGAGACTTTATCTAAGGCTAGGGTATCTTGGCCTGGATAACTAAAACTCACATCGCGAAACTCAATCTCTCCGCGAAAATTAGGCCGTTGCACAAAATCTTGCCCTTTTTCTCGCTCCACAGGCAATGACATGATTTGCTCCATCCCCTGCAAACCGGCACGAGCCTGATGATAGCGGCTAATTAAACTTGCCACTTGGGCAAACGGGCCTAGCGTTCTACCGAGCAATAAATTACAGGCAATCAAGCCCCCCACAGTGAGCTCGTGCAAGCCGATCAAATACACCCCACCGATCACCATAATCACCGTGGCTAACTGCTGAATAAACCCGGCCTGAATAACAATCATGCTGGATAAGCCTCGCGTGCGAACAGCCAGCTTGCCAAACTCACCGATGATTTTTTCCCAGCGACGCTGAGCAAAGCTCTCTGCCGTACAGGCCTTTAAAGTATCAATACCACTGAGGGTTTCTATCAGGCCCGATTGCTTTTGTGAGGCGACACGAAAGCTTTGTTGAATCAAATCCCCAAGCGGGCGCTGCAATAAGAGGCTAATGACAATAATGAGTGGGATACAAACTAAAGGAATTACAACCAACCAACCGCCTAACCAAAAAATCACCAGCAAAAACAATGCGACAAATGGAATATCCACAATCGCCGTCACCGTCGCGGAGGTGATAAATTCGCGAAAACCTTCAAACTCCTGAAAATGGCTGACCATGGATCCCACAGACTGGGGGCGTGATGCAACTTTTAAGCCCAGCACTCGCTCGAAAATTTGCGCCGACAACATCACATCAATGCGCTTACCCGCCAAATCAATGTAATACGCACGCAATGCCTTAATGAGCATATCAAAAAGCAGGAGCAAGATTACGCCAATCGATAACACCCACAGCGTGTCATAAATTTGATTGGGGACCACACGGTCGTACACATTCATCGTAAAGAGCGGTAAAGCAAGCGCAAAAACGTTGATCAAACACGCCGCAAGTAAAACGTGACCGTACATTGGATAGCACAGCTGTACGCTACTCCAAAACCAATGCTCCGCTTTGGGGATGTAGTCACTGTGAGTACGCGCATCAAATTGAAAACTCGGTTTAACAAAAATAACAAAGCCACAAAATAGCTGTTCTAGCGCCTCAGTACTAAGGCGCTGCTGTCCGCCGCCTGAGCTGGCCTCAAGAATTAACCAATCACTGCCCGATTTTTCAATCGCAACGCAGGCTCCGCCCTCTTTGAGCAGCAGGACTACGGGTAACGATAATTCAGGAATATCGTCTAAGCTGCGCCGTTGCAATTTAGCATTCAGCCCCGCTCTGGCCGCAGCTCGAGGAAAAAGCATCGCATCGAGCCGATTGCCATTGAGTGGTAATCCACTAGTGAGTGTTTGCACCGAACAGGGGCGATGAAAAAAACGTGTGAGCTGCAGCAAACACGTGGTTAATGGATCATCGGGCACAAAGGCCGAGTGTGGAATGGCCGTTTCGTGATGTGGAAGCGCAGAACTAGAGCTCACGGTTGATATCATCCTATTTCATACGACTTGTTTTGATCCTAGTTGAAAAAAAACACGCTTGCGCTTTTGTCTGGGCAAAAAAAGAGGCGGACATGGCCGCCTCTTTAGGTCAGAAAAAACTATTGATTCACCAGCTCAGTTTCAACCAATGGTTGAACACTTAAGTTGTTCAGCAATTGGTTGCCATCGGCTAGCAGGCGAAAACGAGCACGCAGCTCATCATATTGCCCACCAACTAAATCACGACGGGCGGTGAAATACTCATTTTCACTATCGAGCAAATCGAGTAATGAGCGCTGACCAAGGGAGAATTGCTTGCTGTATTCATCACGAGCCGATTTACTAGAATCGGCGTATTGCGTTAACACTGGCACGCGTTCGGCGGCAATGGTCATGGCATTCCATGACAGCGCCGCATTTTGACGCACTTGACGCTCTACCCGCCGCGCCACCTCAGCAGCGGAATAGGCTAGTTGCTTAGTTTCAGCAACATACGCCTTATCGCCACCGCTTTTAAAGGCATAGCGCATCCGCAGCATGCCGTAATAGCGGGTTGAATCCTCGACGGCTTTACCATCCAGTGAATTGGTATAAACCGCCCCAGCCTCTAAATTAATGCGCGGATACATTTGCGATTGCGCCAAGCCATGCTGGGCATTGGCCCCATCCACATCCGCTTTGGCTGCCTGCAATAAGCGGTTGGACGCCACCGCCCAATCGGCGGCCTCCTCCATTGACGCAGGCAAATTAGCGGGTGATGTGGGTTGAACAAGATCCTCAGGCATTTCGCCCACCAAGCGCATATATGCAATCTTGGCCTCGTTCAAGCTGGATTGAGCGGCGGATAAATTGGCTTTTGCCAATGAAACACGCGCATCAATTTGCTCATCATCAGATTTGCGCCCAAAACCACCGGAAGTCCGCAATTTAACCTGATCGGCCGTGCTTAAATGAGACTCTAAATTTTCTTGGGTAAGTTTCACCAACTCTTGCTGGCGCAATACTTCTAGATACGCCTCGGTCGTTTTCAGCGCAATATCTTCTGAAGTATTCGCTAAGCGATGAGCCGCCCCTTGCTGCCGTGCACGTTGTCGGGCCACTTCATTTTGTGTTCCCATGCCATCGAACAACATTTGCGTCAACAGCGCCTGAGCTTCTTGACGATTGTAATCAGTACCACCACCAAAATTAGTTCGCGTCGACAGATCGTTGGTGTACTCCCGGCCAGCGCCTACGGATAAATCAATTTGCGGATAATAGCCACTCTTGGCTTTATCCACCGCAGCGTCACTGGCCCGTCGCTGCCCAACATCGGTCAAAATATCCGGGCTATTTTGTAACAGCTTTTCAACAACCTGCGGCAAAGGTGCGGCTGTAGTGTGCTGCGCTAAAGCGGCAAAAATGGTCAGGGTACAGAGATATTTGCTCATCATTCATACTCCTCGGAGTTATTGCTTGTTCTTTTATTCGAGCGCCTGATGCGCCTTTTTTAAACAACAATAACTATCAATACAGATCAAATTCGAGGAATAGCAAGCCGCAAATGCTCAGCGGAAATGGACTAGCAAAACAAAAAAGCCACCCAGTCAGGTGGCTTTTTTGTTTTCTTTCTAATTTCAACAATCACAAGGTGGGGCACTATCTAAACCAAATGCTAAATACTAAGGCCCCCAGCAAGGTGGCAATCACCGCCAGTAGATAATTGCGCTTTTTTTGTTCCCACATCAGGCCTTTGTAGCCCTGCAGCAATAGCTCGGTGTGGTTTTGGTTGAGCACTTCATTCAGTTTACGCGGCAGCGTTGGCAACAAAGTCGCCCATTGCGGCGCCTCGTGTTTCAGCGTTGCAATCAGGCCGCGCCAGCCAATTTGCTCATTCATCCAGCGCTCCAGAAATGGCTTCGCCGTTTGCCATAGATCGAGATCAGGGTCGAGTTGGCGACCCAAACCTTCGATATTGAGCAGCGTTTTTTGTAGCAGCACCAGCTGTGGCTGGATTTCGACATTAAAGCGACGCGAGGTTTCAAACAGGCGCAGCAACACAAAGCCAAACGAAATTTGGCTCAGCGGCTTATTAAAGAACGGCTCGCACACAGTACGCACCGCTGCTTCGAGTTCTTCAACGCGCGTGTCTTTTGGCACCCAACCGCACTCAATGTGCGCAGTCGCAACGCGATGATAATCGCGGTTAAAAAACGCCAAAAAGTTAATCGCCAGATACTGCTTATCCGTATCGCTCAGCGAACCAACAATACCAAAGTCTAGCGCGATATACCTATTATCTGGCGCCACGAAAATATTGCCCGGATGCATATCGGCATGAAAGAAACCGTGCCGAAATACTTGGCTGAAAAAGATTTCCACACCAAAGCGGCTGAGCTTTTTCAAATCCATACCGGCGGCTTTCAGCTCGTCAATTTTGCCGATCGGAATACCGTTCATCCACTCGAGCACCAGCACTTCGCGCGCGCAGAAGTCGTAATACACTTCGGGCACGATCAATTGATCTGAATTTTTAAAATTGCGGCGCAACTGGCTGGCGTTCGCCGCCTCGTGCATTAAATCGAGCTCGTCATGCAAATAGCGATCAAATTCGGCCACGACTTCACGCGGCTTCAGGCGCGGGCCATCGGCAAATAGTTTTTCGACGCACACTGCCAGTACGCGCATCAGCGCCAAATCGCCTTCAATCACCGGCAAGATATTTGGGCGCAATACTTTAACCGCCACTTCGTGCCCCGTTTCACCATTTATTGGATGCAGGCGCGCGCGGTGCACTTGCGCGACGGACGCCGACGCGACGGGTTGCGGGTCAAACTCAGCAAATAGCTCGGCAATCGATTTGCCCAAACTTTTTTCAATCTGGTTGATCGCCGTTTGCGAATCAAACGGCGGCACTTTGTCTTGCAGTTTGGCGAGTTCATCCGCCAAATCGGGCGGCATTAAATCGCGCCGTGTGGAGAGCACTTGGCCGAATTTAACGAAAACAGGGCCAAGTGATTCGAGTGCCAAACGCAGACGCACTGCGCGCGGCTGATCGAGTTTGCGCCAGAAAAACAGTGCGCCAATTAGCTTGCGCAAGCCGTGCACACGTTCATGGCCAAGTAAAAATTCGTCTAAGCCGAAATGCACCACCACGTAGGCGATTTTAAAAAAACGAAACATAGCCGCCTTTATTCTTTGCTGGCTGCGCCAAAATGGGCTTCAAGTTGCACCAGCCGTTTTTCCAAACGCGCTAAATCATTGCGCAGCGTATCGACATCGTCGCAAAACGCAGCGACCGCTTCTTTGCGCGGCAATAGCCGATCTTCATCACGCACATACTCCACCACGGTTTCGCCAAAGCGCTGACCAAACGCCAGCGGCATTTTGGCCAAGCTTTGTCCTGCCGTGGTGATGCGATGCGCGGCGATGTCGCCAACCAGACGCGATAAATCTTCGGCGGCATCCCATGACAGCGCGCCCAAGGCCGCGCCAATCTTCGCCGCAAAATCCGGATCGCCCGCCAATATCACTTGGCGCGAAGCGGCCTGTGGGTCGGTGAGTCGCATGCTAAAGAAGGACAATGGCAGTTGCAGGCTCGCCTCCGATGGTGCTTCGGAGTGGGCTAACAAGCCATCGGGCATCACCACCACATTCGCAGCCAACAAGGGCATTTGAATCGCAAAGGTACGCCCAGCGACGCGCGCCAAATCAGCTTGCACCGCTGGCGCTTGCTGCAATAAATGATTCAGTACCGCCGACAAACCCCATTGCCCGAGCGACATTAGAATTTCGTCCCTTTATGCAACGCCACGACGCCGCCGGTCATATTGTGAAAATCGGCGCGGCCAAAACCTGCGTCGAGCATCATTTGCTTTAGCGTTTCTTGATCAGGGTGCATGCGGATGGATTCGGCCAAATATTGGTATGAATCCGCATCATTGGCCACCAGCTTGCCCATAAACGGCAGCAATTTAAATGAATACAAATCGTAAGCCGGTTTAAGCGGCGCCCAAACTTTAGAAAACTCCAGCACCAGCAAACGGCCACCCGGTTTGAGGACGCGGTGCATTTCTTTGAGCGCAGCATCTTTGTGCGTCATATTGCGCAAGCCAAACGCCACGGTCACGATATCGAAGTATCCATCTGGGAACGGCAGTTTTTCTGCATCACACTGAGCTACTGGCAGGGGGTATCCGGCATCGAGCAAACGATCACGACCTACGCCGAGCATCGAGCTATTAATATCGGTCAGCCACACTTGGCCGGTCTTACCCACTTTTTTGCAAAACGCTTTTGATAAATCGCCCGTGCCACCGGCGATATCCAAGATGCGGTCACCCGCTTTTGCGCCGCTGGTTTCGATGGTGAAAAACTTCCATGCGCGGTGTAAACCGGCCGACATCAAGTCATTCATCACATCGTATTTTTGCGCCACCGAGTGAAACACTTCGGCGACTTTTTGCGCTTTTTCCGACTCGTTGACGGTGCTAAAACCGAAATGGGTTTTTGAATCGCTCATTGCGTTCTGCCTTTTTAAAGTGGTTCGCGCGACGCGCCGGCCGCCTCGAGTTCATTGAGATATTTTTGCCAGTAGGCTGAATAGTTTGCACCCAATTCATAGAGGTATTGCCATGAAAACAAGCCTGAATCATGGTCATCGTCAAATACCAGCTTGAGTGCATAATGCCCAACGGGCTCAATCGCCTTGATATTGACGTTGATTTTGCCCACTTGCAGCACTTCATTGCCCACGCCGTGTCCGCGCACTTCGGCCGATGGGCTCAGGACGCGCAAATACTCACACGGCAATTGAAAACGTGCGCCATCGGCAAAGGCGATTTCGAGCACGCGCGACGCTTGATGCAAGGTAACTTCGGTTGGATGCGGAGTGTCTGCTTGAAGGCCAGCCATAAACGTTGATGTGCCTAGATGAAAATTGTGCTAATGATACCGCGCTTACGGTTTAGCGACCACCTGCGCAGCATGGCAAACTGCGGGCAAGTTTCACTCACTTAGCCTAATAAATAGTTACTAGCGTCACGAATCCGCGCCATTGGCGACAGTAAAGCTTTCAAAACATGAAAAATAAATCGCTAATTTGCAGACTTGTAATATTAAGTTCACACTTAAGCCTTATTCTCGCAATCAAATAATTGAACTTTTTCCGCGAGGAGCGATCTATGGCCGCCAACATTCTGCTGGTCGAAGATGAACCAGCCATTCAAGAACTGATTGCTTTTAATCTGTCGCAGGCAGGTCATCATGTGATGCGCGCCGATTCGGTCGAAAGCGCACAAGGGATTGTTCGCAATGCCCTACCCGATTTAATTTTGCTCGATTGGATGCTCCCAGGCATGTCGGGCATTGATTTTGCGCGCAAACTGCGCGGAGATGAGCGCACGCGCTCGATCCCACTGATCATGCTGACCGCGCGCTCAGACGAACAAGACAAAATTGCCGGCTTGGAAACGGGTGCGGACGATTACATCACCAAACCATTTAGCCCACGTGAATTGCAAGCGCGCATCAAAGCGGTACTGCGCCGCCGTGCGCCACAGGCGACGGACGACCCCGTTGAGATTCATGGGCTGCGTCTCGATCCAGTTACGCATCGCGTTTCAGGTAATGGCCAGCCACTGGAACTGGGCCCGACCGAGTTTCGCCTGCTCCATTTCTTTATGACGCACACCGAACGTGTTCATACCCGCGCCCACCTACTCGATCAAGTCTGGGGTGACCATGTGTTTGTTGAAGAACGCACTGTTGATGTACACATTCGTCGACTACGCTCATCACTAGAGGGAACTGGTCACGATAATCTGATTCAAACCGTGCGTGGCTCAGGCTACCGACTGTCTGTGAACTAAGTGCGCTTTTTTCACCGACGGGGGTAATGCACTGCATTACCCTTTTTGTTTAGAACGGATTGAAAGGCAGCCCATGCTTTGGTTTAGATCGATTGTTTATTATTTTTTTGTTGCGCTAATTACCTTGGCCATTAGCGCCATCGGCGGCGTGGTCTGGGGGCTGTCTTTCGCACTGGGCGTCGTTGCGATCGCTTGTTTGTTTCATATTTATAACCTGCACCGCCTGCACGCTTGGTTGCAAAACCCGCAAGTCGATAATGTGCCGGGCAGCTTTATGCTGTGGCAGGAAGTATTCGATCAAATTTACGCCGAGGTGCGTAAACAGAAAAAAGCCAAAGAGCGTTTGGCCGGCACATTGGATCGCTTTTTATCAGCCGCCGAAGCGTTACCCGATGGCGTGGTGATTCTGGACGACAATGATCGCATTGAATGGTGCAACCCGGCCTCGTGCGAGCATTTAAGCCTGAATCGCAAGCTCGATATGGGGCAGCCCATTACGCATTTACTGCGCTACCCTAGCCTACGCGATTATTTGAAAGAGCAAGATTTTAGTCATCCCGTCATCATTCGCATTACCCGCCCCACCGAGCAAACGCTCTCGGCTCAAGTGGTACCGTTTGATTCAACGCGTAAATTATTGCTTAGCCGTGATATTACCCAGCTTGAACGCGTGCAAACTGTGCACCGTGATTTTGT
The DNA here is from genome assembly GCA_041874755.1 of Chitinibacter sp. SCUT-21. Lineage (NCBI taxonomy): Bacteria > Pseudomonadati > Pseudomonadota > Betaproteobacteria > Neisseriales > Chitinibacteraceae > Chitinibacter > Chitinibacter sp. SCUT-21. The sequence goes on along the minus strand of CP102611.1, from coordinate 2,552,719 downwards.
CGCCAATGTCTCGCACGAATTGCGTACCCCGCTCACTGTCGTGGGAGGGTTTATCGAAACGATGATCGATATGCCATCGTCTGACGCGAAAACGCGCGAAACGCATTTACAACTGATGTACGAACAAACACAGCGCATGCAGCGCTTGGTAGAAGACTTGCTGACGCTTTCTAAACTTGAGAGTGGCGCGCAGGTGCGTGAAGAAGAAGTCGATATCCCGCAGCTGATGCAATTACTGCGCACCGAAGCCAATGGACTCTCGCAAGGGCGCCATACGGTGGAGATTGGTCAACTTGATCGCCCACGCTTGATTGGCAATCACGATGAACTGCATTCCGCGCTGGGCAATTTAGTCTCGAACGCGATTCGCTACACGCCGCCGGGCGGCAAAATTACGCTGGGCTGGGAAAAACGCGACGATAGCGTCTGCTTTACCTGCCGTGACACCGGCATTGGCATCGCGCCCGAACACATTCCACGCCTGACCGAGCGGTTTTACCGGGTTGATCGCGGCCGCTCACGCAATACCGGTGGCACGGGCTTGGGACTAGCAATCGTCAAACACATTCTGCACCGCCATCAAGCGCAAATGTTGATTTCTTCGGAATTAGGCAAAGGCAGTGAATTTGCAGTGAAATTTCCAGCCACGCGCATGATCGAGTAGTCCAAATCGGCATTTGCCGCCTTTTTTGCGCTGCAAATGCCGCAATTGCGGTTTTTTTGCGTCTGCGCAAAGGCAAAGCTCTTGGCTTTCGTTGATAATGCCCCATGTCATTGAAATGCGTGGCGCACAGGTTTAAACCGACGCGCACATCGTGCAGAAATGAATTGCCTACTTCACAGAAAATGAGGTCATTACCATGAGCAGAATCGCCGCAATTAAACCTTTCGGTCAACGTATTTGGTTGGACAATCTTTCCCGTGGTCTGTTGGAATCTGGCGAATTGGCTCGCCTGATCGCAGAAGACGACATCGCTGGTGTGACTTCTAACCCTGCGATTTTCTACAAATCAATTTCGTCTGATCCGCTCTACACTGGCGACTTGGCTGAGCTGAAAAAGCAAGACCTGACTGCTGAACAACGCTACGAAGCGCTGGTTGTGCCTGATATTCAAGCAACGTGCGATTTAACGCGCGCAATGTACGACGCGACCAATGGCCAAGACGGCTATGTAAGCTTGGAAGTATCACCAACACTGGCTAACGACGCACAAGGCACCATCGACAACGCGAAACGTCTGTGGGCTGAAATCAACCGCCCTAACGCAATGATCAAAGTACCAGCCACTGACGCTGGCGTGGTGGCGTTTGAAGAATTGATCGCTTCTGGCATCAATGTAAACATCACACTGATGTTCAACCTGAAACACGTTGATAACGTATTGACCGCCTACATCCGCGGTTTGGAAGCGCGTGCTGCGGCTGGCCTGCCAGTGGATAAAGTACAAGCTGTCGCGTCAGTCTTCTTGTCACGCGTGGATAGCCTGATCGACCCACAACTCGAAGCGATCGGCACCCCAGAAGCACTCGCATTGCGCGGCACAGTAGCTAAGTCATTCGTTAAAGTGGCTTACCAGCACTACAAAGCGCTATTCCACGGTAGCCGTTTTGCGGCGTTGAAAGCCAAAGGCGCAAACCCACAACGTCTGCTGTGGGCATCAACGGGTACGAAAAACAAAGCGTACAACGACGTGATGTACGTGGAAGATTTGATCGGACCAGAAACTGTGAACACCGTACCTGACGCGACTTTGGCGTTGTTCCGCGACCACGGCAATGCAGCAAATACGCTGGAAACTGGCACAGATGCAGCAGTACAAACTTTGGTGAAAGTGCGCGAATTGGGTATCAACTACAACCTCGCTGGCGAGCAATTGCAGGTTGATGGCTTGAAGCAATTTGACGAAGCCTTTGCCAAATTGTTGGAACTGACTAAATAATTTAGTTTAGCCCAACACCAGCCCCGCCTAGAGCGGGGCTTTTTTATACCCACCCAATGTGTAAGCATCAAAGCCTTTTTCAACAATAGCTATAGACTCATACCCCGCAAAAAACACGGGCATCACTTACACCAATCTTTGAGATATTCACAAAAATTTAAAAAATTAGTAATAATTTAACAAATTTGTCACATTAAAGCTGACAATCTCTGCCATAATCAATCTCGCTTTTTGTTTTGGTTTTTAGCTTTATGCGCAAGATTCTGATCGTCAATCCCAAAGGGGGCAGTGGCAAGTCCACCCTCTCTACCCATCTGGCCAGCTGGTTTGCCTGGCAAGAAGCGAAAGTCATGTTGGGCGATCTAGATCGACAGCACTCTAGCCACCATTGGCTGGATTTACGACCTGAAACGCTGCCGCAAATCAATCGCTGGGAAATCGGTGACGATCACATCGCTCGTCCCCCAAAAGGTTGCCAAGTTGCCGTCCTCGACACCCCAGCGTGTTTTAGCGGTGGCAAACTCAAAAAAGTATTAAAAATCGTCGATCATGTCATCGTGCCCTTATTGCCATCGGCGTTCGATTTATGGGCCAGCGCTGATTTTTTTGAAGAATTGGCTGAAATGAAAGCTGTGCGCCATGAAAATGTACAAGTTGGCGCGGTGGGGATGCGGGTTAATTCGCGCACGCAAGCAGCCCATCAACTTCCTGAATTTTTAAGAAAATTCGACATTCCATTGATCACCAGCATCCGCGATACGCAGCTGTACAACCAAACCATCCAACGCGGCATGACTTTATTCGACCTACCCGCCAGTAAAATCGAGCGCGACCAAGCCGAGTGGCAACCCTTAATTGATTGGGTACTTAAGCGATAATTTTCCACTGTCATTTTCGTCAGTGAACATTTCATTCAAGGCTATAATTGCGCCACTTTGATGATTGAGCTCAGTATGCTGTCTGCCGCACACCTTCACACCATTGAACAAGCCCTAACCACGCGCAGCGGGCGGGTCGTGGTCGTCGAGTTAGATCGCCAACGTGTCATCGTTAAACGGCAAGAAAGCCGCGCCCGCCCGTTTGGCTACAGCGCGCTTAACTTAGCGGCGAAAATATTACAGCAGCCGATTTTATGCGCAGTGCCCGCCTATGGCGGAGCAAAAGGCCAAGCCACTGAAGTGCGTCGCCTGCGCCAACTCAAAGATGCGGCAGTTGCAGTACCCGAAGTACTGCACACAGGCTCGGACTGGATTGCCATCAGTGATGCCGGCGAAACATCGATCGACTATTTACTCACGCGTAGCACAGAGCCGCAGTTAGCGACCTGGGACAAAGCATTAGCCGCAATTTTGGATACGCATCGTAAAGGGCAAACCTTAAGCCAAGCCTTTGCACGCAATATCCACCTCCACGATGGAGAAATCATTTTCATCGATTTTGAAGACGATCCGCTCGAGGTACTGAGCTTGGCACAGGCGCAAACGCGAGATTGGCTGCTGTTTATCCATTCAACCGTTTACCTAATGCAGCTCGAGCTGCAGGTTTTGACTGAGCGTTTTGCCCATTTTGTTGGGCAAGATAGTACTGAAGTTCAAGCTTTAATCAAAAACAGCGGCCATAGTCTGGCTTGGCTGCGCCATCTGCCCAAGCAACGCAAACCTTGGGGTCGCGATGTGATTTCACTGCAAGGCGCAGGCGCGCTGATGCACGCCTTTGCTCAATTACGACCGCGGCTGACAAGCGGCAAATAAATCAAGCTTGCGCTGATAGGCCGTGGTTTGCACATCCAGCAAACCGAGCATCGAATGAAATAGATTGTCGTGTGAATACGCTTGAGCTGCTTTTTGCTTTAAACACGCAGCATTCAAACCCCGGCTTTGCTGATACTGCGGCGAAAACCACATGATTGCAGGAATATGTGTTTGATAATCTGGCGCAATCACATAGGGCGAACCATGCAGGTATAACCCCCTTTCCCCAATTGATTCGCCATGATCAGACACATACACCATAGCAGTATCTACGACATCTTGTTTTTCTTGCAGCATCTTTATCAAGCTCGCCAATACGTGATCGGTATAGCGCAGCGTATTGTCATAGCTATTTAAAATTTCGGCCTGGCTACATTTATCAAGCTGATTGGTTTGGCAATACGGTTTGAATTGTGCAAATTGCGCAGGGTAGCGTTTGTAGTAGGCAGGTCCATGGCTACCCATCATGTGCAACACCAGTACCGCGGATTGCTTACCCTTTTCCAGCTCCGCCAATTGCGCCGGAATTTTTTGCAGCAAGATTTCATCCCAACACTCACCGTCGCGGCATAAAGCAGGATCGGACTCAGCCGCAGTCGATTCATTCGGCACACGGTCACAGGCGCCTTTACAGCCAGACTGATTATCCCGCCAGTTCACCGCCAAACCCACTCTTTGCAATATATCGAGCAAGCCCTGGTGGCTTTTACCCAGCTTATCGCTGTAATCGCTACGTTCAAACATCGAAAACATACAGGGCACCGACACTGCGGTATCGGTACCACAGGAGCTGAACTGACTAAAATTGATCAGCGCTGGAATTTTCTTTAATTCAGCATTAGTGTCGCGTTCATACCCATTGAGCGAAAAATTGGCAGCACGCGCCGTTTCGCCGACCACCAAGACGGTCAATGACGGACGGGTTACTTTTTGCCAGCTCGCCCCCAACTTGGCATCCTCACCAATCGGCTTAACCTCAACCGGCGTTAATGCCGCGCTATTGCGCAAGTATTTTGAGGTGGCTTGAATGTAATTACTCGGCGTTAGCAAATAGCGCAATTCGCGGTGATTACGAAATACGGATGCAAAGTCTTTATAGTAACCGGCAGCAATCGTACCCAGCAGCAGAACGGACCCCAAGATCACCAAAGATTTCACTTTGGCCTCGTGTTTAAAAGGTCGAAACTCAATTTGCGCACGCCATAGCAAGACGATAGGGACTATACCAAGCAGCAATACATACAGCAGCATTTTGAAGGTGAGCAGATCGCGCGCCTCGCCGTGATTGGTTTCAAATGCGTTTTGTACCATTTCCGCATTAATCATTACCCCGTATTGGCTCATGAAATACACAATAAATGGGGTAACTAGAAGGATGGCCGTGAACGTGGGTTTGAGCACATAGGGCACCGCAATCAGCGTCAAAATGGCGTTAAACACCAAAAATAAAAAAACAAAGCCAATTGCAATAAACATCCATGCCGCAAAAGTATTGGGTTGCTGCAAGGCGATAAATTTTTGCCAAAACACCATATTGCAGGCACTGAGCAAAAATAGAACAAATAAGGCGGTGAGCCGTTCGCTACGTAAGACCATATTAAAATCCACCCATCATTTGACTATTTTCTGACACAAAACTGGCGGCCACACAATATATAGCAATACGAGAATTATCCATACCCACCACAGCGTCCATAAATTGTGTGAAAGAAAATGGGCCCCGCGCATCATTTGCGACCAGCCCATCGCAAAGCCCAAACCAATGGCGATGGCAAAGCCAATCCAAGCATATTTTCGCGCGTCATCACGCAGTGCAAAGTAAAAAACGAGTAGCGCAAAACCACCCGAAGCATGGCCGCCTGGAAAACAGCGTCCAGGGCTAACTCCGAGCGGTAAACGGCCCAATAAAGGCAATAGCGGGGCTTGGCCGCCAAAGAGTTGCAAATCCCATGGGCAGGCATGAATGCTGTGGCGTTTCATTACTTGAATCAGTGCTGTAGAGAGCAATAACCCCAGCAGCATCCAAATGATGCGCCGCCGATGAACGACAAAGTCGCTAGCAAATCGGGACCAAATCAAAGCAGAGAGCAAGGTAATCGGAATAAACCACAGTGCACTCTTTAGCCCGGTATGCATAACTGCATCAAGGAAAAAATGATTTTTTAGCGGAAAAACATGCCGATTTGGATCATAAAACCAGCTAGTGAGTGTTACATCCCATTGCGTTTGTGGATAGAGCCAAAGCAATGCCGCACCAGCAACAAGCGGAAGTAAAATGTGGCTGCAGTAAAACCGAAGAGAGTGTTGCGCCATAGCATGCAGCAAAAAAAGAAACAATGGCGCACACTGTAACAAGCACAGTGTGAGTAGAAACGAAGGTTTGTGTGAGTATTTTGTGAGGGGAAAATCCTTAGACTTTCAGCATCTGGATGCTAATTTTCGTACCATGCTCCAGCCGACTTTGAATCTGTAATTGCCAACCCAAGGCATCACAAATTCGCATCACAATCGCCAAACCCAAGCCACTTCCGTCAGGCAATGAACTAGCACGCTCAAATGGCAGCGTTACTCGGTGCAAATCTTGCTCTGCCATTCCCTGCCCAGTATCACTCAGAATTAGCTGGCCTTGGAGCCAATCCAAACGGATTTGCCCTGCCTGGGTATAACGCAATGCATTGCTGAGCAAATTATCAATCAACATCTTCAATAATTGTGGATCAGCCAGAATCCACACCGCGGCATCCACATTAAGCAAGCGCTGTATTTGTGGCTTTTGCTCGGCAACTTGCTGCAAAGAGGTCTCTAAAGCCTGGCGCAAATTGATTTGTGCCAGATTTATTGATCGCAAGTCGCGCGCTAAAAATAGCAAGGCGCTTAACCTTTGCTCCATTTCATCAGCGGCAGCTTCAATCTGCATAGCACGTTCTTGATCGGACTTGCTCAGCGCCCCCAATTCTCGGATTAGCTCGGCGCTAGTGCGGATGCGAGTCAGCGGAGTGCGAAGTTCGTGCCCCACATGCGCAGTAAATTCACGCTCACGCAGCAACAGTTGTGCTTTTTGCTCGCGAGACTCGGAAATAGCTTGCGCCAAGACTCCAAGCTCTCGGTCACGTACCTGCGAAACATCAATTGGCAGATCAAACTCAACCGCGGCTGTTAGCGCATTAAACTGCCGCAAGATGCTCCCAGCGAAAAAATACCCAACGAGCAAGGCTAAAATACTTAGCAACACAACCGCCCAAATGACACCAATATAGGTGGCAGTTAAGCGCAACTCGTGATCTTGGGTATCGTAGAGTACATACAGTCGCTCGCCACGATATTCACGCACGCCCACATGATATTCGCGCCCTTGCTCATAGTATTCGGTATTACCCAAGCCAAACTGATTGATTTCTGCTGGCAATTTTGCGGCAACTTGACCAAGCGGAGCGTGATAAAAATACAGGTTTTTCGGCAGCAGTAATTCACCTTGAATCGGCCAACGTGTTTGAATCTGATTGAGCGTGGCATTGACGATTTCATCAATCAACTCCTCTTCCTGCTCTTGCGTGGCAGTTAATATTGCGAAGGCCAGCGCAATGAGAGCGCTACAAATCAGCAACGAAAACGCGAAAGAAATTCGCCGACGCAAACTCATTCTTTGCATGACTGCGCCTCATGCGGCACAAGCATATAGCCGCGACCATGAATCGTTTGGATTGGGCTATGCCCATCAGCCAGTGTGAGTACTTTGCGTAATTGAGAAAGGTGATAACGCAGTGCATCGCTTGTGTCTTGTACTTCACCCCACAACGCTCGTTCGAGTTGCTCTCGGGTAAATAAAGTTTGCGGTTTTTGCAGCAAGATGTGCAATAGCGTTAATGTTTTGGGTGGCAGATGTAATGCATGACCTTGCCAGTAGAATTGGGCAGTTTGCGCGGTATAATACAAAGCACCAAAGCGTAAATCCGCCGAGGTTACCCGCCCATGTGCACGACGCAACAACGCATTAATCCGCATCACCAACTCAGCCAACGAAAAAGGCTTGAGCAGATAATCATCAGCGCCGGCATCAAAGCCGAGCTGCTTGTCTTCGATGGTATCGCGAGCAGTTAAAATCAGAATCGGAAGGGTGAGCTTTAATTGTTGCCGAACATGCTGAGCCAGCTGCACACCACCTAGCCCTGGTAGCCCTAAATCCAAGACCATTAAGTCAAAGTGCTCATTGGCCAATAAATGCAGCGCAGCGGCAGCATTCGGGGCGGCATCGGGCTGCAAGCCTTTGGCACTTAAAAAGTCATAAATATTGGCGCTAATTTGGGCATCATCTTCAACGATGAGAATTTTGGCGGTCATATCAACTCCACAATTCATCGCAGTGTAAACGATTTGTGGCTCAAGCCAATACACACCGGAAGTATATCTATACAAGATAATTAAATTGAGAACATAAAGACTATACCCCACCAATTTAATGATGAACTTTTTCGGTCCAAATTAATGCCTCGCTTCGACAACGCAGTAATTGCGCCTCACTAAAACCGAGTAGACCACCCAAGCGCAGCATATTAGGCCGATCATTGCGCTCAATGACCATGGCCAATTGCAAATAAGGGTAGTATGGGCCTTTACGTTTGAGCAAAGCTTCGTTCACCGCATCTGGCAAAGATAGCGCGGCCAGCGCTTGATTCAAAGGTTGTTGCAACAATACATCCATCAGCGATAAAGCGCCCGTTAGAAATAATTGCTCCCCCTGCCCTGCTCCGAATTTATGCGCTCCCAAGTTTTCCATCAAGCGCGCACGCAGGAGTGCGGCATCCATAAAATGCAAATCATCCACGCACTGCGTTTCTGCGCTAAACAACAATAAGCTCAACCAGCGATACAAGCTATCCCGGCCTATTGTTTTGAGGATTTGCTCGGCGGTGCTCACTTCATGTTCCAAACCCAGCGCGGGCGAATTAATCATTCTTAGTAATTTATAAAATAGAATCGGATCCGCTTTGAGCGCTTCTACTAAAACCGGAGTAGGTGATTCCTGGCGGATGAACTCCATCAATTGAAGTACTTGCGAGCGCATTACTTGCGGCGAATGAGCATCCCACCGCGAGCGCGAACTGATAAATGCCCCTTGAAAGTAGTCAATACGCTCGCCATACACGGCGGAATGCCACACCGATTCGAAGGCTTCATTCGAATCAACACGACAGGCGATCAATTGCAATCGTTCCAGGTCATTAATCCACTGCACCACATCGTTGGCAAAAGTCCATTCTTCCTGCAAATCAAGCACGATGAAATCAAGCTGCGCGGCTAGCTGTGACATGCCCACATTCATACACTCATGTGCAAAAACGCCAAATCGCAACCCAATTTGTCGCAGCAGCCCCACCTGATGGATGATCTCAGGGCTGACATCTTCTTCACCAAAACGCAAAATAAGCACACATTGCGATGCAGGTAGAAATTGCAGATTGGGATCAAAAATATGACTGGCTTCGAAATTGACCAAGGCAAAACGATGACCCAATAAACGGACTAAGGGCATCCCCACCAATTGACTGACTAAGGCCTGATCATAGAGCCGACGCATTGCGTGCCCGAGAAAAATTCGGCGCGTGATGCTCTTTTTCAGCATGAACTCATGCCCAACTACTTTTTCTTCACGATTAACGATCGTCTCTCGGCATAAGATACTGTGGGCGTCATGGGCATGCGCCACGTCATGATCGTTCCCTTCAGGACTGGTTAAAGGCGATAGCTGGTTTAACTGAGCAAAGGCATCTGGCCCGCTGGCGATTTCTTTTTCTGCAAACAAGCGTTGGATAAATCGACTCATCATCCACCTCGTTAAATTCAATAATTAACTATAGTTAGTCCGCCATTCAACATCGTGCCACTCATCCAAATAATCCTGCGCAAATAAAAAAACCCCTCCGAAGAGGGGTTTTTTGTTGAGAGCTCGTCAATTATTGACGCGCTTTACCCATTGCTTTAGACAGAGTTGCTGCGCTGTCATCACCATCTAGAGACCAGCTAAATACGCCGCCGTTCAAACCTTTAGCTTTTGCGTAGTCGATCTTAGTTTGGATCACTTCTGGCGTGTCATAAGACCAGAAAGTCGAGCCGTCAAACTTGTAAGACTGTTTAGTTACTGGGTGAACGTACACAGTACCTGGTGCGTTTTTCAGTACTTTGAAGTCTTCAATGCCTTTCTCGTAAGTACCGCGAGCTGCATCAGTCGCTTTTTGGTATAGACCGTTGTTAGCGTTAGTTACGCCAGTCCAACCACGACCGTACTTAGGTACACCTACAACCAGTTTCTTCGGATTCACGCCAGCTTGGATCAGCAAGTCAACGGCATCAGAAGTGTTGTAGAACGAAGTCAAGCTGCGATCACCGTAGCACTTGTCACCTGCTTTGCCAGAACACTTGTATTGTGGGCTAGCTGGGTCAGCGTACAAGTGTGATTGGAAGTCTGTAGGACCTTGAGCATTCCAACCACCGTTGTAGTCGTAAGTCATCATGTTGATCCAGTCGAGGTAACGTGCGTACTCACGTGGCTCAGTCATTTCGATCTTGTCGCGACCAACACCAATTGCCACAGTCAGCAAGTAACGTTTGTTGTTTGCGGCACCCAACTCATCCAATTGTTTGCGGAATTCAGCCAACAACAGTGTGAAGTTTTGTTTGTCTTCTGGCGCTACAGTGTTGTAACCAACGCCTTGAACACCTGGGAATTCCCAATCGATATCGATACCGTCGAAGATGTTAGGCGCTGAACCTGGGCCACCACGACCATCAACAACTGGCAAGTTACCTTTGATGTAGATGTCGATACAAGAGCTAACCAACTGTTTACGCAGTGCATCTGTTTTCGAAGCTGCAGAGAACCACTTAGACCAAGTCCAGCCGCCCAATGAGATGAACAGTTTAGTATCTGGGAATTTTTTCTTGTACGCTTGGAATTCGCGGAAGTTACCTGCGAGTTTGTCGTCCCACTTGATTTGATCAGCTGGGTCAACACGGCGTTTAGCTGTTAAACCAAAGTCAGCCCAAGCATCGCCACCAGTACCTGCGCCTGGTGCGTTCGCATCAGTTGCACCTGGTTCTAGTTTGTTAACGATACCGCATTCGTAACCACCATTTTTCTGATAGATGTTACCGAATGCATAGTTAATGAACGTCAAGTTAGCTGCAGCACCAGAGCTGATAATGTCAGCGACTTGGTAGTCACGGCCGTAAACGCCCCACTGAGTGAAGTAAGAACCAACTTGTGCAGTTGCTGGAGCTGGAACTTCTTGACCTGGAGCCAAAGTAGCAACTGGCGTTGGAGCAGCAGTTGGAGCAACTGTTGGCGCTGGTGTCATGCCTACTGGTGTTGCTGTTGGTTCAGCAGTTGGCGCAGTAGTTACTACAGGACCGCAGTCACCAACATATTTCCATGGACCCCACTGATCGGTAGTTGAAGGCGTATTGCCTTGCGTCCACCAGTTAGCAGTAAATTTCTTGCCGTTGTAGGCAACAGTCGCACCGCCATTGTAGGCAGTTGCAGAGTTCCAAGCTTGTACGGTACCACAACCTTGGGCAGGAGCTGATGTTACTACTGGCGCAGTTGTTGGCGCTGCAGTCACTACAGGAGCCGTTGTCGGTGCAGCTGTCACTACTGGTGCAGTTGTTGGCGCAGCAGTTACGACTGGCGCTGTTGTAGGCGCAGTAGTAGGCGTTGCAGTACCAACTGCAGTCCACAGTGTTGGAGTTGTTGACGGTGTCCAGTTAGCACCTACATAAGCAGTATGAGTCACCAGTGCTTTGTAGTCTTGGCCTGCGTAGGTAACAACGGTACCCGCAGTGTAGGTATTACCTTCTTTCCACGCCTCAGCTGCGTGAGAGAAGCTAGCAACTGCCATCAAGGCAGCAGGGATTGCAGCTACAGCAAAACGATTAAAGTGTGACATAAGGGTCTCCATCCTCATATATTTTTGGCATCACTCGCGCAATGCAACTGGTACTAACCAGATCATTCGGCACGTCAGCATAATGAAAGATTAAACTGATTTGAGCCTTCAATCTTCGCATCTCAATCTGTGCTGAGCTGCGTTGCTGTCTATTTATCGTCAAACAAAAAACCTTGTCAACACTCTTTTTTTAACTTTTTTTGAAGGACTTCCTAAAAAAAAAGGCCTCTTACAAAGAAACTACAAACAGCCTTTAAACACGAATATTGCATCGCAACAATCGAGCAAATAAACCACAAAAAAACCAGCAAAACAAAGAAAAAAGGCACTATTGCACCGCAACATAAGCATTAAATAATGTAGCTTTAAAATAAATAACATGTAGTATTACACCAATTAACTACAACTTTTTTTAGCCAATTCCGTTGCAACTATGGTGTAAATCACAGCTATGCACCAGGAGAAAGCTTTCCTGAATAATTCATAGAATTACACAAAAAGTCAGCGGACTCGTACTTACACAACCATCAGCAAAATATTCGAAAATAATTATATTCGTCAGCAAGTGGTATTAACCACAAACACGCCACAGACTAATTATTCGCCACCTGTTGCCTGCATCACTTCAATAAGCCAGTGAAGCCACCCTGCCCCCTGCAACGTAGATATCGCTCGAAGAAATACATGGCTCTGCGTTTTTCAGCCAATTCAATTACCCCACCAACCGACAAGAAAACTACTGGCCGAATCAAAACGGGTTGACACAGAAGCTATAGCGCCAGCAAAAAAAACGCCGCGATCACTCGCGGCGTTTTCGTTGACGGCTTAGCTAAAATTACTGCTTAACACCGTAGACTTTGCCATTTGGCAGAGTCAGAGTCACATTTGTTGGCACTGGCATTGGCATGAAAATACGCATACCGATGGTAATGGTTTTGCCTGGACCGAAGTCAGTTACACCCCACGTAGTACCCACAGTACCTTGCTTCAATTGGTAAGCTGGACGGTGGAAGGCGTTTGGCAGACCGCCGATGTTGCCAACTTTGTTAGAGGCAGTCGTTGCTGACCAAGTACCGCCGCTGTAGATATCAACCAAGTTTTCGATCCCTTTACCCGCTGGAGGCGCATAAGGTTTCAAGAACTCAACAGTTGACGAAGTCAGCGGAGTAGAAGGCGCCATATCGAAGGATACTTTTGCACCAGTCAAATCAACATTTGAATTGTTTTTCAATTTCAAACCGATTTGGATTGGGTAGTTGTCTTCACCTTTTGGCAAGAAACCAACCAAGTCTACCGATACATCCAGTGCCTCAGCAGGAGCTACAAATTTCTCGTCGCCCGCTTTGATGCCGTATGGCGTTGCATTTTTCAGCATCGTGCCTGCCAATGAAGTCAACGTGCTACCGAAGTAGTAGTGACCCAAGCCATTCTGTGCTGGCGTGCTGTAGTCACCCGCCAATTCCCAGAACATGATACCGCCAGCGCCTTGGTCAATTGCGTACTGAACTTTAGCTTTAAACGATTTCTCGTTTTCAGTCGACAAGAAGACTTTAGTCGTTGGGTTCCACAACCAAGACGATTGAGCGATGTCGTCGTAACGTTCTACATAAGTGCCGCGAACTTTAGACTCTGGCTTAGTCATGTCATGACCATAGATACCAACGTATGGCGTTGGCAAGCCATCACGCAAGTTGTTTGCGTGCCACAATGGGTTAGCACCTGCAAACATTTCCTTGCCGTTGGCATCAACGTCAAACCACAGGTTGTCGATACCTTGTGCACCGAAGCCACACGGAGCACCAGCTTTCGGGCTCAGAGCGTCTGGACCCAAGTTACCGCCAGTACCAGTGTTACAAGTCTTCTGGTCAGCCAATGCTGCAGTTCCCCACAGACCATCAGTACCGCCAGTTACGTTTTGCCAGCCACGAGTGTAGTACGGCAGACCGATATTGATACGACCACCTGCCAATGCAGTGCGGAAGTATTTGTAAGACCAGTCGATGTTCAGGTAACCCTGAGCATTGTAGTACTTACCATCGCCAGCAGTGTCGTAGATCTTAGCGTCAGCGATTTCGCTGTCTTTACCAGTATCGTACAGCGCTGCATTGTGACCAACGAAGTGGTTCCATGCGCCATGCAAGTCATAGCTCATGATGTTCACGTAGTCGAGGTATTTCAATGCTTGGAAGCCTTCGAAACCACGCAATAGGTAACCTGAAGATGGTGAAGCAATCGTCAGCATGTAGTACTTGCCTTGCGCTGCAGCAGCTTTATCCAACTCTAGACGCAGAGTTTTCATCAAAGCCATGTAGCCATCCCACAATTTGCCGCGATGTTTGTTCGCGATCTTCCAATCGTCTGGGCTACCAGCGTCAGACATAGAAGTTGGGTATTCGTAGTCGATATCGATACCGTTCAGGCCGTATTTAACAACGAATTCAGCCGCAGATTTAGCAAATGTATCAATGCGATCTTGACGAACTGCACCAGTTACTTCGTCCACAGTCAACGAGTAGAAACCACCGCTGGCAACGCGTTTACCATCATCACCGAAGTAGCCGCCAGTCTCAGCCCAACCGCCAACAGACAATAGCAACTTCACGCCTTTTGGATCAGCATGCTTGTTCAGCATGTTGAAGTGACCTTTGTACGGCAAGCTTGGGTCCAGCGCGTATTTCGCGCCTTTTGAATCCCAGCTCATACCAGTCGCAGCGTTAGTTGGGCCGTCCGTACCAACTGATACTTTCCAGTTTTGGTCGATGTGTGCGAATGCGTAGTTAACATGAGTGATGTCATTCCAAGGAATGTCAGCAGCCAAGTAGGCTGGCTGGCCATTCGCGCCGTTACGCCAGCTAGTGAAGTAACCGATGCTACGACGTTTCATGCCATTAGCCAGTTTCTCACGACCAGCGCTGTCGTATGCATCGCAGTATGGAACATTCGCAACTTCAGACACGAGGCCCGTTGGGCGACATTGATCTTGGCCACCAACAACAGGAGGAGTAGCAGTTGGTGTTGGCGTTGGGCCTACTGGTGTAGCTGTTGGCGTTGGTGTTGGCGTTACACCCACTGGTGTTGCAGTAGGAGTAGGTGTCGGTGTAACGGTAACTGGAGTCGCCGTTGGAGTCGGCGTTGGCGTTACAGTCACTGGCGTAGCTGTTGGAGTTGGAGTCGGCGTTACAGTTGAACCACCGCACTCACCTTCATATTTCCATGGGCCCCACTGATCTGTAGCAGAAGGCGCTTGACCTTGTGTCCACCATTTCGCAGAGAATTTTTTGCCGTTGTATGCAACAACTTTACCGCTGGTATATGCCGTTGCAGAATCCCAAGCCACGGTGTTATCACAACCCGCAGCTGGCGCAGTAGTTACTACTGGCGCGGCTGTAGGCGTTACCACTGGCGCAGCTGTTGGTGTAACGACTGGAGCTGCGGTTGGCGTTACCACTGGAGCTGAAGTTGCTGATGCAGTACCAACAAGCTTCCATAGCGTTGGGGTTGTATCTGGCGTCCAACCAGCACCCACGTAAGCGGTGTGCGTTACAAGCGCAGAATAATCACTACCTTTATAGCTAACAACAGTGCCAGCACTGTAAGTCGAGCCTTCTTGCCACGCTGGTGCAGCAAATGCATATGCCGCAAACATTGCTACAGGCAATGTAGCAAGCGCAAGACGATTAATACGGGACATTGACGTCTCCTCCGTTTTTATAAATGGCATTGGGGTCTTCGATAAAGTGGTCTTTACTGATGACCGCCACCTAGTCACCCTTTTGTAAGTATTGGGTGATTATTTACGCTAGAGCTGTTTGGGAATACTCAAACCTCTTCCAGTTGCTTCGATTAACCGCCAAGCCGTTTTTCTTGTCAACACCCTATTTTTCAACTGTGAAACACCGCACGTAGTTATTTCCAGCAACACTACATACAACTACACAAATTAAAAATAAAAATATATTGCACCGCACAATATTAAACGCAATTCATTGATAATAAATAAATTCAGTGCAACATAACCAATGCTGCACCACATCATTAGACGAATCTAATGTAGGATATTTCAATCAAAACAAGTAGTTTCTAATGGAAAAAAAATTTTCTTTCTCGCCACAAGCACAAGTTTTGATCGAACAAAATACCTGCACAAAATGCCAGCATCCAACTATCTTTCTTATTGCTTTCGAAAATACTTTCTGGAATATTTCCACGGAAATTTGAAGCGCCTGTCAGAATAGTGGTATTAGAAAATTCAAATAGATTAATACTCAAACGAGATAAGCCGGCTTGCTTATGAACGGCAATTCATCAATCAAAAGCCATTTTCTCAGCGCCATAACGGCAAAACACAACTTGCCCGATTGAGCATCATCTGATAAAACCTTGAATCAAATTCGGGTACCCAAAGATGCTGATTCGTAAACTATTTAAATTTGAAAATGCGCATATCGTGCGCAACTGCTCATCAGAGCGCTGCCGCACCTCAATCCACGGCCACAGCTATAAAGTAGAAGTGTTGCTCGAGGCGCATGCATTGGATCATGGCCAGATGGTTTATGACTTTGGCTTAATGAAGGGCACGATTCGTGATGTGATTGATGCTTTCGATCATGCGGTTTGCTTTTGGGATAAAGACGACGCCGAATATATTCGACTGTGCAAACAGTTTTCAGCCCGCTGGATTTCGATGCCAGTATCACCCTCTGCCGAACAGTTTGCACGGCTGTTTTTTGTTGTCATCGACCGAATTCTATCGCAGACCATCATGAGCAATGGTGAGACCGATGTACGACTCCACTCAGTCATTGCCCACGAAACGGATACTGGTTATGCTCAGGCATTTCGAGAAGATGCCTACAATCCGCGCATGGGCGAAATTCGTCTAGCTGAGATTATTTTTTCCGAGCAATGCCAGCAAGAATGGCTTGATCCTGCCATGTACGAGAAGTTATTAACGCAAACATCGTTTAGTAATCCAACGGTTCCGCTACAAGTGACCCCTTAAGCTCTAGGGTATTGCCACGCAAATATTATAGAATATTACCAAATGAGCAATACCCCACTCTAAACGTCGATTTTTGGACGAACCAATAAATAGCACATCATTAATCCAATGGCCCCAAATGGCCAGATTTCACCCACAATCTGCGCCAAGCCACTAAAATGCAGCAAATGGCCATATTGCCATTTAAAGAGCGGCAGCATGGCAGGCAATTGCGGGGTCAGTGGCCAAACAAGGCTAATTACCGTCGCAAAACTCAGGCAGGCAATAGCCAGCAAAGCGCGATACCGACGCCGCAAGCGCCAAGCCACAACTAGAATCAAACACCCACACAAGCCCCCCAAAACAATATTGAGGTTCAACCATGCAAAAAATTGCTCCGGTTTGAGCAGCATTCCCGCAAAACCCATCTTTAACACTAGAGCAAGCACGAGAACAGACGTGATTACCCGGGGAATATCTCGGCCATAAGCCAGCAAAACCGAAACAAACAAGCCAACCCCAGCAAGATTGAGCATCATGCCTCCCCCTTCAAGCAGGCGCAAAAACAGCGCGGCATTCGCGATCGGCGTAACAAATGGCTGTGGCAAACCGCGAGTCTCAACCACGACCCCTAAATACGGCTGTGTAGGATCCAACTGAGCGACGAACCACAATATCAGCCAAACCACCCCCCACTCCATCACACGCCCGCGTGCTAAAAATTCATGCCTAAAGATTAACCAGCGCTGAGTCCAGCGCCGACTACGCAGCAAAAGCCCCAATAAGGTACCAATAAAGCCGCCCGTAGCATTACTTAAAATATCAAGATTGGATGCAACACGACCCGGAAGGAACTGCTGAATAAACTCAATCGAACCCGAAATTAATATGCAACAAATAATGGAAAAGAGTGCGCCAATAAGGCGTTGGCGAAATAAAAATACGAAGCCTAGCCCTAGCGGAATGTAGGCCAGTACGTTAATCACATTATCAAAAATGGTCGCGTAGTACGGCAGCGGATAGCTGTAGAAAGCAAAAACCGGCTCGCCGGTATAACGCCAATTAGAAAATGGGAATAAGCTAACAATGAAAATCACCAGCAAGGCGACCGCCACGAGAAAAGGCGAAATGCGGGTGGGTTCGGCCTGACGGGCCAGATATCGAATCGGGGGGAATTGGGCCATAAGTACTCAGTACACAACGGGGGCTAGCCCCCCGTTGATCAATACTGAATTATTTTGCAGTTTTCACTTGGGTCCACATCCGGCCCAAATCACGCAATGCTTTACCCTCCAAAGCATTTAATTGCTGCAGTTTTTTCATCGCGTCGCTAGATGGGAATACCGCGCTGATTGATTTCACTTCAGGTTTCACAAATTGCGCCGCAGCGGTGTTTGGATTGCCTGAACCAATCATATTGGTCAATTGCGCTGAGTTTTTACCGTCGAGCATGTAGTTAACAAACTTAGCCGCCAAGTCTGGACGTGGCGCTGATTTAAGTACCATCATGCTATCCACCGACAAAGTATTGCCTTCTTTTTGCAAGCCATATGCGATACCAAATGGGCGTTTAGCCGCTTTCGCATCGGTATTCGCTTGGAACATATCGTTTGAGTAGCCGTGCGCCACCCAGATATTGCCGAGCGTCAGCTCTTTAATATAGCTCTGGCCATTGAATGCAGCCCAGAATGGCTTCGCTTTGATGATGGTTTCTTGGGCTTTTTTCAGCTCTTCCGGTTTAGTCGAGTTCGCAGAGAAACCGTTGTACATCAACGCAGCTGCAAATACTTCGCGGCTGTCGTCCAGTACCGTTACCTTGCCTTTAATTTTCGCCAACACTGCTGGGTCAAAAATCACCGACCAAGACGTTGGGTCGATACCCAGCTCTTTGATTTTTTTATCGTTGTAGCCCACCAAAGTCGTGGTAAAGGCGTACGGCAATGAAACTTGATTGCCTTTATCAAACTGGCTATTCAAAAATGCTGGGTTCAGATTTTTCGCGTTTGGCAGTTTGGTTTTATCCAAAGGCTGAACCAAGTTTTGTTTCACCAGTGGAGGAATCGCAAAGCCAGTTGGCACGATCACGTCGTAACCTTTAGCGCCAGCAGACAATTTGGCTAACATTTCTTCCATTGAGCCGTAGTAATCTTGCACGACTTTACATTTACAGCTGGCTTCGAAACCTTTCACGGTTTCTGGCGTAATGTAGTTATTCCAGTTATACAAATGCAGTTTGTCTTCGGCTGAAGCAGAGTGAACTGCGCCGGTTGCCAACATTAACGCAAGAATGATTTTCTTCATTTTGTCACCATGAAAGAGGGTAGTCAGAGGTCGGTCATTGCCAAGTCGGCTGATTATGCCATGAAATGGGCGCGGGCTATTTGCCGCGCCAGTTTGTTGCACTTTTTTTCAACACCACCAGCAAGCGAAAAAAAGCAGACTCGACATCTGCTTTTTTGTTCCCTTAATCTGCGCGCAAAGCACTCGGCGCGATTTTGCTCGCCACGACAATTAAGAACAGCGTGAGCAACATCAGCAAGGTGGAAATTGCATTCACTTCCGGAGTGACCGCAATACGGATCATCGAATAGATCTGCAATGGCAATGTAGACGCCCCCGCCCCTGCGGTAAAGAAGGTAATGACAAAGTCATCGATCGATAAGGTAAATGCCATCAAAGCGCCAGCAATAATACCCGGCATAATCAATGGCATTGTCACCAAACGGAAAGCCTGAATCGGCGTTGCGCCTAAATCACGCGCGGCTTCCACCAAGGCTTCGTCCATACCTTGCAAACGCGAACGCACGACAATCGCGACAAAACCGATACAAAAGGCGATATGCGCCAGCGCCACCGATACCAAGCCGAGCGTCATATTGAGCATCACAAAGAAGATCAATAAAGACACGCCCATCAAGATTTCGGGAATCGCAATCGGCGTCAGCACCAGCAGCGGCAGCAGGCGCAGCTTGTATTTATGCATGGCCAAGCCAGCTAAAGTCCCCAATACCGTCGCGCAGAAGCTGGTAATAATCGCAATAATCAGCGAATTACGCGCAGCGACCAGCATCTGCTCGTTATTAAACAAAACTTCATACCATTTGAAGGTAAAACCCACCCATTCGGCATTCAGTTTTGAATCGTTAAACGAGTAAACAACAACGATAATCAGCGGAACATATAAAAAGGCATACGCGAATAGCGCCGCAGCCCATAGCCATTTTGATTGTTTAGAGTGCATTGCGTTTGCCTCCACGACCAATCAGCGCGGCCAAACCGGCCAATAACAATACCGCCAACGTCAGCATAATCGACAACACCGAGCCAAATGGCCAATCGCGGCTATCGAGGAATTGCTGTTTAATCAAATTACCAATCATGATCCCATCCGTACCGCCGACCAGATCAGGCACAGCGAACATCCCTAGCGCAGGAATAAACACCAAGGCCGCACCAGCCCATACCCCCGGTAGGGATAGCGGCCAAGTTACCTTCCAGAAACGCTGCCAGCCCGATGCCCCTAGGTCTTGTGCCGCATCCAGCAGCGCCATATCGTGTTTTTCCAAATTGGCGTACAGCGGCAACACCATAAACGGCAAGTGCACGTACACCAGCACGATAATCACGGCAAAGTGGCTAAACATCAGCTGCACTGGGCCAACGCCAATCAGCGCCAAGACCTGATTAATCGCCATACTGAAATAGCCTTGCGGCCCCAGAATAATCATCCACGCATAAACGCGGATCAAGAAGTTACTCCAGAACGGCAAAATCACCAGCAAGATCATCAGATCGCGGTATTTTTTCGGGCTACGCGCAATTAACCACGCCAGCGGATACGCCATTACCAAGCAAATCAACGTCGTTAAACCGGCGTACCAGAACGATTTGGCGAATAGCTCGACATAAATCGAATCGGTAAAAAACAGGCCGAAATTCTCAAATGTCAGGTAATCGCGCCAATTTTGCGCGTTCACCAATAGCTCGTTCGCGCCCGTTTCCGGGTTTGTCGCGATCAGCGGCAGCAAACCGCCGTAGTCGCCCGGAAAACGGAAGGCGGCAAACGCCATAATTAGCGAGGGAATCGCAAAGAAAATAATCAGATAGATTAGCGGCGGACCGGAAATCAGCCACTTATTCAACCGACTTGATTTAGCCATCTTTCAAACCTTAAGCCAAAATGAAATGGCCAGCGTCAAAGCGCCAAGCCAATTCCACCAAATCATTGTCATCAAAAAACTTTGCGCGGCCTGGCGCAGAGTTTGGCAACATCGTTTCAACCAGCATGCCGTTATCGAGCTCAACGATATAAATCGTCACATCACCCAAATACAAGCAATCGTGCACCTTGCCTTTGAAATGCACTTCGTCCGCGTCGTCACTTGGCAGCGTTGCGCCGAGTTTGATTTTCTCTGGACGCAGCGTCAGGCAACCGCTTTGCCCCACTTGCGCGCCAGCCACCGGCAAGGTTTCGGCAATGCCGACGCCAGCGATTTCCACCTGCATGCGATCGTGGCTAATCGATTTAATCGTTGCGTCGAGCAAATTACATTGGCCGATAAAGTCGGCGACGAAACGGCTTTTTGGATAGCTGTAAATCGTTTCTGGCGCGTCCAGCTGCGCCACTTCACCTTTATTCATTACCGCGATACGGTGCGACAGCGCCAAAGCTTCGCCCTGATCGTGCGTAACATACACAAAAGTAATGCCGACTTCTTTTTGCAGATTGATCAATTCGATCTGCATTTCTTCGCGTAATTTGGCATCGAGCGCCGACAAAGGCTCGTCGAGCAACAACAGACGTGGGCGATTGACCAAAGCGCGCGCAATCGCGACACGCTGGCGCTGGCCACCCGACAACTCATTCGGGTAACGCGTCGCAAATTGGCTCAAACGCACGTCTTCAATCACTTCGGCGACACGCGCTTTGATTTCTTCCGCTGGCACATTGGCCATTTTCAACGGAAAAGCGATATTCTGCGCCACCGTCATATGCGGGAAGAGCGCGTAATTTTGAAACACCGTATGCACAGGGCGTTTTTCTGGCGGCACACTGGCCACATTGACGCCATCAAGGACGATTTCACCAGAATCTGGCTGCTCAAAGCCCGCCAGCATCCGCAACAAGGTCGTTTTGCCGCAGCCAGATGGGCCTAGCAAAGTAAAAAACTCACCTGCCTCCACCGAGAGGCTAACGTGGTTAACCGCTGTAAAATCACCAAAGCGTTTTACAACATCCCGAATCTCAAGCAGCGCCATGATTATCCTCACGAAAAAGCCGCGACATTTTATCAAACTCACCTTCAGCGGGGGGAAAAATCGGCGATATTGCCCACTTTTTCACGGCAATATCGCAATTAATCACGGCAAAGTTAGATTTTTGTCACCCCAAGCCAAGCGAGTATTAGCCTACAATGATGATTCAGATACAATTGTCATGTACTCGCGCAGCGAGAACGGCGCACTAGCATACAACCAACATGGCTGAATAGAACCCCCTTGGAAACACGCGTTCACGTCCTCGATTTGAAAAGTGGTCTTTATGTTTCGGAACTTGATCGTCCGTGGCTAGACACACCCTTTTTAATGCAGGGTTTTCTACTTGAAACACCGCAGCAATTAGAATTGCTACGAGAACACTGTGAATACGTCACCGTTGACCTAAGTCGATCACTTGGGGGTATAGCCCAGTGGAGCAACCTAGCAGCTGGCCTCAAACCAATACCCGATAATTTTGACAATCCAGTTCTCAGTGCGCTGATTCCACCACCCGCCAAAGAACGCGAACGGCGCGAAAGAATCAACATTCTGCGAGAATTACGCCGCCTGTTTTCAGGCATGCTCAGTGGCAGCAACAACAATGCCAGCGCGGCTGGCAGTCGGGCGAATATCCCCGTTGTGCTTTACGATCACGAAGATAAAGTCGAAGTTGAGCTTCCCAAAGCGCAGCGCATCCATCGTGACTCGCGTGAATTCATGCAAAGCATGATGCGCTCGGCCCGACAAGATTTGTACCCAAAAATCGAAGAAGCCAATCAGGTGGTCAATGATTTGGTCGAGTCGATAGTTCGTAATCCGAACGCACTGTTACTGCTAACGCAACTCAAAGATCGAGATCAATACAGCTACTCACATTCCATCGATACTGCCATCTATTTGTTAGCATTTGGTCGTCATCTGGGCTACCCAATTGAAGAATTGAAAAAACTGGGGCTGGCTGGCTTAATGCTCGACATTGGCAAAGTGAAACTACCCACCGAATTGCTCAATCGAACTGGGCGGTTTACTCAGGGTGAGTTTATGCTGATGAAAACCCATGTGCAGCACAGCTTAGATATTTTGGCGCAAATGGAAGGGGTGCCGATTGATGTGCTGGATATGGTAGCGAGACACCACGAGCGCTACGACGGCAGCGGCTATCCATATGGCTTGAAAGCAGAGGATATCGGTATATTTGGTAGCATGGCGGGCATTGTTGATTGTTTCACGGCACTCACGAGCGAGCGCAATTATTCAGATGCCAAACCCGCCCATGAAGCTTTGCAATTGCTATACAAATGGAGCGAGAAATACTTTCACCCCGCCTTGGTCGAGCAATTTGCACAATGCGTCGGCATTTTTCACGTCGGCACCGTGGTGGAACTCTCGACCGGCGAAGTCGGTATTGTGATAGGACAAAATCGGGTGCGCCGCCTCAAGCCTAAGTTGATGGTGATTTTAGGTAGCGACAAAAAACCCTACGCCAAACCACATACGCTAGATTTAATCAATAATCCTACAGCCCCAAATGGACTCCCCATTTCGCTGCGTCGAGAATTGAGCCGCGGCGCCTATAACATCGATCCGCGCGAATACTTCTTGGAGTAAACCATGCGTTCCAGCTCGCACAGCAATACCAGCGCTACCATTACCCCGCGCCACTTGCTGGATGAATCCATTACGCAAGGGCTTGAGCTTTCTGGTAACGACAAAAAAAGTGTCGTCATATATCTTGAATTACGTCATCTGCATCCTGGCTACTATCGTGACCGATTAATCGAATTAATGATGCAGCGCCTGAAAACGCTGCTGCGCCCAGGCGATCGGTTATTTCAGCTCGATTCACACTCTGCGCTGCTATTGCTCAACCAACTCAGTGGCAGCAGTCACGCCACTTTGGCCGCCCATCGCGCGCAACAAGTGCTGATAGACGTGCCGACTGATGAGCAAAAAGTCTATCCGCAAATTGGAATTGCAATTGCCCCAGATCATGGCCGCGACAGTGAAACCCTGATTGATGCCGCCAAAATTGCAGCGCATCAATTTGCCCAAGAGCAGATTGGCATCTATGACCCAGGGCGGGACTGGTTGGGGCAACAGCTGGCACGACTTGAAACCCCTTTGCGAGAAGCGCTGCATCAAAACGAATTTCATTTGGCCTTCCAACCGCAGATTAGCACCAGCACAAACAACATCAGTGGACTTGAGGTTTTACTACGGTGGCAAAATCCTGAGCTTGGCTCGGTATCGCCATATCAAATTATCAGCGTCACCGAATACTTAGGCCTCATGGATAAACTAACACAATGGATTATCCAAACCGCATTACGCAATTTTGCCCACTTGCGGCAACATGGTTACCAAGGCTCCTTAAGCATCAATTTAGCGCCAAACAATCTACGCGATCACTATTTGGCCGACTTCATCTCTAACGCACTTGCCGTATGGGGCGTACCGGCCAATAAACTTATTTTTGAAATCACCGAATCTGCCGTTATCGACGAATTCGCCACCGCGCTGAAACAGCTGCAACAAATTAAAGAAATGGGCTGCCAGCTGGCTTTGGATGATTTTGGCACCGGCTACTCATCCTTGGCGTATTTAAAACGCCTGCCAATTGATGAACTGAAAATTGATCGCAGCTTTATTATGAATCTAGCGAGCGATGAACAAGATCGCGCTATTGTGCAAAGTGTCATTGAATTGGCACATCGACTCTCACTCACCGTTACCGCGGAAGGTGTGGAAACCGAAGCGGAAAAAACCATTCTGCAACAACTCGGTTGCAATACGATCCAGGGCTTCTATTACAGCAAACCGTTGGCACTCAATGAAGTGCTGACCTACCTCACAGAGAGATCGTCGCAATGAGCATGCAATGGCCGCAATTACTGAGCGCACAGCGACTTGGCGTGGATGATGCAGAATCGAGCGACACCGATGCTGGTCGCAGCAATTATCACAAAGACCACGACCGCATCGTGTTTTGCTCGCCATTTCGCCGCATGGGGCGCAAAACGCAAGTGCACCCAATGACCGAAAACGATCATGTGCATACTCGGCTCACGCACAGCATCGAAGTCGCCTGCGTCGGGCGTAGCTTGGGCGTGTTAATTGGCGAGCGCTTGCAAGGTGAATTGCCCAGCCATATTACGCCGTATGATTTGGGCGGCATCGTCCAAGCCGCGTGTTTGGCGCACGACATTGGCAACCCCCCGTTTGGCCATGCGGGTGAATACGCGATTCGTGATTGGTTTCGCCGTCCAGAGCACGCGTATTTAATGCAAAACCTTAGCGCCGAAGAGCGGCGTGATTTAACGACGTACGAAGGCAATGCCCAAGGCTTTCGAATTATCACACAATTGGAAAACCACCGTTTTGAAGGCGGTCTGCGCTTAACCTACGCCACCTTGGGCGCCACACTGAAATACCCTTGGACCAGCGAACATGCGGGTGGCAAAGGCAAATTTAGCTGCTACGAATCGGAAAAAGCCATCTTAAAACACGTCGCGGAAAAGCTCGGTTTACCGCAAATCGCGCCTGGCAAATGGGCACGCCATCCACTGTCGTATTTAATGGAAGCGGCCGACGATATTTGCTACGCGATTCTCGATTTGGAAGACGGCATCGAGATTGGCATGTTGCCGTATGAAACGGTTGAACCCTTGCTGATGAAAATTTGCGGCGGCGAGCGCAGTCTGTTGGAGCTGGAAATCGCTGCCGCGCCATCCATCCGCCGCAAAATTTCCTTGCTACGCGGTAAAGCGATCGACCGCTGCGTGCGCGAAGTGGCCAATACGTTTATGGCCAATTATCAACGCTTGATGGAAGGTAGTTACCAAGGCGATTTACTCAACGATTGCCCGTACACGATGCGGCAAGGGATTAACGAGGCCAAGCAATTGGCGCGTGATCGCATCTTTAACGAACGACGCAAGATTGAAATTGAAGTCGGCTCGTTTACTTGCCTGGATATTTTGCTCGGTGCATTTTGCAAAGCGTCGTACGAACTGAAAGTCAGCACGCATATGCCGTTTCGGATGAAGCGCGTGCTCGATTTAATGGAATACAACGCGCCGCGCAAAGACTGGACCATGTACGAAACCTACCGCCGTGTACTCGACTTTATCGGCGGCATGACCGATAACTACGCCACTTATCTGGCGCAACAAGTCGGCGGGATGGCTAAATAGGTATAGCCACCCAAACCAATACTGGCTTTTATTTCAAAGCAATACCTTAGGCAGTATCTCAAGCACCTCTGCCACGCTAGGGACTTGACCATTGCCTCCGAGCGAAACGGCGAAACGATTCCAGTACGGATGAAAGATATTGGGATCGGTCACGGTATACAACGCTATTGTTGGCTTTTCCAAGCTTTCAGCCAGATGTGTCATGCCTGTATCAACGCCAATCACCGCGCGCGCCCCACAAATTAGGCTAGCAATTTCGCTCACACTCAACGGCGGCGCCACCACGGCAAGTGATAAATCTTGAGCGATCAAATTCGCAACTTCGTGTTCGTGCGTA
Source organism: Chitinibacter sp. SCUT-21 (assembly GCA_041874755.1). Classification (NCBI taxonomy): domain Bacteria; kingdom Pseudomonadati; phylum Pseudomonadota; class Betaproteobacteria; order Neisseriales; family Chitinibacteraceae; genus Chitinibacter; species Chitinibacter sp. SCUT-21. The sequence continues at coordinate 2,526,318 of CP102611.1, read as the reverse complement.
GCGCCCCACGGCAAAATAGCCGCAATCCCTTGTGCCTCTAAGTTCGCCAATACATCCACCCAAGCAGAGATTGGCCAGGTTTTTTCGCTTTTCGATGCTGCATGAAAACACATGACATATGGCTGAGCGGGTAACCAACTAGGTTGCCAACTCGGCGCAGACAATCCAAATTGCGGCAGACCCTGCACCTGATAACCGAGCGCCAAAGCAGCAAATTCGCGATACCACTCAATCGCAGGCAGCTCTGCCGCTGGGCTTAACTGTTCGTGATACGCAAACCGCGCCACCGCTTCACCCAAGCGATAATTAGGTGGTCCAACCACTTTTTTAGCCTTTGCAGTGCGGCTTAATAGTGCACTTTTGATCATGCCGTGGCAATCAATGACCAAGTCATAAGGTTGTTCGCGCAGCTGGCCAATAGCAACACGCAAAGCCGCAACGGCATCCGGCAATTTTTTCTTTTTTAAACCACGTAGCGGAACTGCAATTACGCGGTCAATTGCGGGATGCAGGGCAGGTAGAGATGCAAAGCTTTGATCGACAACCCAATCGATTTTGACCTCAGGAAAATGCTGTCGAATGTCGGTAATCATTGGCAAAGTGAATAACACATCGCCAAGGGAGGTGATTTTTGAAACTAGTATCCGCTGCATAAAAGATTGGCTAGATAGGCGGGCTCGACTAATCGCTCAGTTTAACCGAAAATCCCCCCCCCTCCCATTGACACGGCTAGAAGTGATGAAGAAGTACTCACAGCGCTTAATTTTTCTGCTCGCTGCCGCCTTATTAAGTGGCTGCGCCGTCATAACGACAACCGCTGTTGTTGGCGCTGCCGCTGTAGGTGTAGCGACCACGGCAGTTGGTATTACTTATGATGCAACCAAGGCGGTCGCCACCGGCGCTATTGCCGCAGGTGGTTATGCCTATGATGCCGCAACCGCAACTCAACCTCCAAAACCTAGCAGTAGCCCTAGCCCAAAAGCCCCCCTGCCAACACCTACGTTCGAGCCAGCAACCAGTATTCCGCTAACAGAGTAACTAAAGTCCTGTAATTTACTCCGCTGCTCAGCCATAAAAAAACCCACCGAAATGGTGGGTTTTTAATTCGCTTTGTTGGATAGATTACTGGCAAGCGCCCAAATCTTTCCAAACACCCCACTGGCTAGCAGGATTTGGCTTTTCACCTGTCGTCCACCATTTGTTCGAATAGTTGCGACCAGCGTAGCTCACTCGAGTACCCGCAGTAGCGTACACTTTACTTGCATCCCAAGCGGCAACGCAGGTATTGTTTGGCGGCGTTGTAACCACAGGCGCAGGCGTTGGTGTTACCACTGGTGCTGGTGTTGGCGTAACTACTGGCGCAGGAGTTGGAGTCACAACCGGAGCTGGCGTTGGGGTCACAACTGGCGCTGGTGTTGGCGTTACAACTGGCGCAGGCGTCGGGGTCACAACAGGCTTCGGCGTCACATTGGCAGGAGAAGAAATATCTACGCGGTAGATGAACTCTTCACCATTACGGCTGTAAACGCGGTTGTCTTGCGCGCTTTGTACTGGCGTTACAGCGCCATTAGCTTGCAAGGTACCAATACTAACAAACTTCGAAGTGCCGTTTACTTTCTGAGCCAAGAAGTATGGCCAGATATTCATTTGCGTTAAATCAGCGCCGGTTTGTGCATCATAATCAGCCACGATCTGCGCTGACTCAAGATCAACACCGTTCTTATCAAACAGACGGAAAGTCACAGTTGATTTTTGTGCCAAATTCGTTTGAGCACGCAATTGACCCAATTCTTTGTAAGTCGAAATCGCGCCAGAGAAATTCACGTCTGAACAAGAGTAGAACGCTTCAGCACTATCCGAGCGCTGCCAAGTCGCGTAAATGATGTGCTTGCCGGTTTTCTTCGGCAAAGTACACGTCATTTTGTAGCGTTTGTCGGCAGTTACAACCGGCAGGTTCTTCGCCTTATCACTAAATTTGCAGAAGCCTTCGCCGTAAACGCCTTCCAAATCGCTCCAAGACAGCTGCTGGTTTGGATTCCAACCGTCTTTCGTTACATAGAACACCCAGTCGGTAGTTGCGTGCGGTGCTGGCGCATTAAAGACAAATTCAAATTTACCGTTGGCATCAGGCGCGATATTGGTCACAGGCCAGTCGGTACGTGGCAAGTTCAAACCGGCGTAGTTGGCTTTACCACCCGCGCACAATTGGCCATCCGGCACAAATGCTTTGTGGTTGCCTGCAGGTAATTGATTAACACCAGACCAGTCGTACAAGAACTGCGGGCCAGACACGGCAACCGCCGCTTGGCAAGCTGCTGATTTTGGGTTTTCTGGGCCTTCGTTAAAGCAGCTCAAGACACGGCTTACAGGCACTTCCATCGAGCCGTGAGCCAAAACCAATTGCGACGTGGCCAGCAAACCGAGGCCAAGCGCGAGACGTACGGGCAAAGCACGCCCTAAGCGTTGTACTTGCATTGTCTTCTCCATCATGTGGTGTGCTTCAAACCGTATATCAGAATCTACTGATTCAATTCGTATATAAGCACTTGATTTTATATGTTTTAATTCAAAATCTAGCCCCGCTTTCGGGAGCGCCAAATTTATCAGTGAGTGGAAGAAATGACAAGTGACTTGTAGTACAGTGCTTAGCACTACAATACCAGCGCATTTTCGCGCCATAGAAATGCCTTGTTTATCACAGACTTACACAAACTAGCCCCACGCTAGCAAGTCTGAACCGTGCTGTTTTAGCCACGCACGCTCAGTTTTCCAATTAGGACAAACCGCGGTAACTAGCGCCCAAAACCGCGGCGAATGATTCATTTGGGCCAAATGGGCTAGCTCATGAATCACCACGTAATCGATCACCGAAGCAGGCGCTTGCATCAAACGCCAATTCAAACGCACCACGCCTTTTGACGTGCAACTTCCCCAGCGAGTTCGCGCCGAAGACAGCGCGACTTGCTTGGGGTATAAATTCATTCGCTCTGACCAATACGCAATACGCTCGGCAAAATAGGGCCGCGCTGCTGCTTGATAAAAGCGCGCCAACGCCAGGCTAATTTTGGTCTCACTCGCCGCACATAAATACAAATGCTCGTTGCTTAATTTGCTGCGCAAGGCACTTTGCACGATGCGCGTCTGCCCCATCCACCACACCTCGGTGCCCCATTGAAGCGAAGGCACCATCGGGCTGGCTGGACGAGCCTCACGCTCGGCGAGTTTGGCTTGAATCCAATTTTGTTTCAAACGAATAACGCGCTCAGCTTCAGACAGCGGAGCACGTTGCGGCAAGATAATCGTCAGGCCCGTGGCATCGATCTTCAAACCAATGCTGCGTCGGCGGGCACTGCGCTGAACCACATAGGGTATAGTGCCAGAATCGAGATTGATGCTGGCTTGCAAAGCAATACTCATTCCGGTTTGTTATAGCAAGGCCCACGTCCAGTAATCTGTTCCATCTCGCCTTCGATCCAGTCTTCCACTTCACTGATGATCGCTAGCGAATTTTTCCCTTCGGGCAAGATTGGCTTGCCAATGCGCACGGTGATTTCACCCGGCCATTTGCAGAACGAGTTTTTCGGCCAGAATTCGCCTGAATTCATCGCCACCGGCACAATTGGCACGTCCAAATCTTTTGCCAACCGTGCACCGCCTTGCTTGTATTGACCACGCTCACCCGGCTTGATGCGCGTGCCTTCGGGGAAGATTACAATCCATAAGCCTTTATTGAGTCGATCACGCCCCTGCTCCATCAGCTGGCGCTGCGCTTGCGCACGCTGGCCGCGATCGATTGCGATCGGCGATGTGGCCGCCAAACCCCAACCAAAAAAAGGAATCTTCAGCAGTTCACGTTTAAGCACCCACACTTGCGGCGGAAAAATCAGCTGCAGCGCCATGGTTTCCCACGCCGATTGATGCTTACACATAATCATTGCTGGGCCATGCGGGATATTCTCTGCGCCCTCGACTTTAAAGCTCAGCCCACAGGTGATTTTGAGCCACGCAAACATCAGGCGCGACCACCATGCAATCACTTTATTGCGATTCACCGCCGACAACGGAAATATCAGCAAAGCAATAATGGCAAAAATCGGAGTAAGAACAACTAAACCCAAACTATACAAAACAGAGCGGAACCAGATCATCGAGCTACTTTTTAAAGTCAGAAGGGATTATCAAATTAGGACTGATCAAATCGTGCTACAGCCATAACACCTTGATTGGTTCGACATCCTACAACGAGAATGCCGTTGTCGTAACGCGAGCAATTGACAGATTTTCACAGCTAAGCGGCTAACAAGGAATCACACACCGCAGCCAAATCTGCAAAAACCCAAGTATTTTCAGGCAAATCGGGCGAGCTTTCTGCTTTGAGACCGTTGCCCGTGCGCACCAAAATCGGCTGACCACCCGCGCTAGCTACCGCTTGCAAATCACGCAGCGAATCGCCCACCATCAAGCAATCTTGCACATCAACCCGAAAACGCCGTGCAATATCCAGCACCATACCCGGCGCAGGCTTGCGACATTCACAGCCTGCATCGGGCGCATGAGGGCAAAAGAAAATCGCGTCAATATGCCCGCCCGCATTCACTACCGCGCGGTGCATTTTGGCATGAATTTGATTGAGCATAGCCACATCAATAATGCCACGGCCTACCGCACTTTGATTGGTGGCCACCACGATGGTCCAACCGGCGCGGCTTAGCTCACCAATCGCCTCCAAACTACCCGCAATTGGAGTCCATTCGTCGGGCGATTTGATGAAATTCGGGCTATCGTGATTAATCACGCCATCCCGATCCAAGATCAGCAACTTAACCGTGTCGTTCTTAATCGTCACCATGCAGTTTCAACGCTCTATAAAAGAAGGGGCTGCTCAGCAGCCCCAATTCGATTAGTCAGCCAATAAAGACAACTCAGCCACTCGGTTCATCAATTCAGCCAAGCTGCTCAGCAGCGCCAAACGATTACCACGCACCGCCAAATCATCAGCCATTACCATCACGCCATCAAAGAAGGCATCGACAGGCGCTTTCAGTGCCGCGAGTTGTTTCAGCGCATTGGTAAAGTCGTTGCTCGCCAAAACTTGCGCCACCGGCGCTTGCAAGGCTTGCAGCGCGGCGTACAAGTCTTTTTCCGCCGCTTCTTGCAGTAGCGCAGCGTTTAGCGCCGGTACTTCGCCTTCCACTTTCTTCAAGATATTGCGAATACGTTTGTTGGCCGCCGCCAAAGCTGCTGATTCTGGCAAAGCTTTAAATTGCGCCACGGCCGCCAAGCGCGTCGTTACATCGTTGATCAGCGTCGGTTTCAAAGCCAATACCGCGTCGATATCCGCAGCTGGGTATTCGGCCGCCAACAGGTTTTTCAGGCGATCAAGCATAAAGCCGTACAAGCCTTCTACCGTGCCTTCAGCGATCAAACCAGCTGGGAAGCTCGCCGCAGTCGTGCTCAGCAGCACTTTCAAATCGAGTGGTTGCACCAAAGCCATGCGCAATACGCCCAATGCAGCGCGACGCAATGCGAACGGGTCTTTATCGCCGGTAGGAATTAAACCGATACCGTAGATACCGACCAAGGTTTCGAGCTTATCGGCCAATGAAACGGCTTGCGCAATTGCACCTTCCGGCAGGGTATCACCCGCAAACTTAGGTTTATAATGCGCTTCAACGGCATACGCCACATCGGTATCTTCACCGTCGTGCTTGGCGTAGTACTGACCCATAATGCCTTGCAATTCTGGGAATTCGCCGACCATATCGGTCAACAAATCGGCCTTGGCCAAGTACGCCGCGCGCGTCGCTTTCGACACATCCGCGCCGAGCAGTTTGGCGATTTCGCCTGCGATGGATTCTAGTCGCGTTACGCGCTCGAGCTGCGAGCCGATCTTGTTGTGGTAAACGACATTCGCCAATTTGCCCACACGCGTGTCGAGCTTGGCTTTTTTGTCTTGCTCGAAGAAGAATTTCGCGTCCGACAAACGCGCGCGCAACACGCGCTCGTTACCGTTGATGATATGGCTTGGGTCAGCGGTTTGCAGATTCGATACCAGCAAGAACTGGTTCATCAACTTGCCATTGCTATCGAGCAGCGGGAAGTATTTTTGATTTTGCTGCATCGTCAAAATCAAGCATTCCTGTGGCACGTTCAGGAATTCAGCTTCGAATTCGCCTTTCAATACCACCGGCCATTCAACCAAGGCCGTTACTTCGTCAAACAGCGCGTCATCCGCCGCAATCGTCGCGTTCAATGCGGCAGCAGCTTCTTTCAATTTTTCGCCGATTAAGGCACGGCGCGCGGCAAAGCTCGCGATCACTTTGCCTTCATCGTGCATTTGGCGTGCGTAGCCTTCAGCCGTATTGATGCTGATCTCACCGTTTGACAAGAAGCGGTGACCACGGGTCGTGCGGCCAGCATCTAAATGCAGCACTTTACCGGCGATCACATCACTGCCGTGCAGCATCGTTAAACCGTGTACCGGACGGATAAACTGGCCTTCGCGGTCAGCCCAGCGCATCATTTTTGGCGCTGGCAGTTTTTTCAACGTTGCCGCCACGATGTCGCTCAACACGGCTGCGAGTGGCTCACCCGCTTTGACCGAGCGAAACACATACACGTCTTGCTTACCGTCGTGTACGGTCTCCAAACTATCCACCGCTTCTGGCGCCAAGCCACATGAACGTGCAAAGCCGAGCAAAGCAGGGCTAGGTTTGCCGTCTTTCATGCCCGCACTCACCGCTGGGCCGCGTTTTTCGATGGTTTGTTCCGGTTGTACTGCGGCCACATTGGCAATCGTTACCGCCAAACGACGTGGGCTGGCGAAAGTAACCGCCTCAGCGTCGGCAGCAGCAAATCCTCGGCTCACCAACTCAGCAAAAATGCCATCGGCAAACGCCGTGCCCAATTTTGGCAAAGCTTTCGGTGGCAATTCTTCGGTAAAGAGTTCAATCAGTAATGTTGGATTCATGTTTAATTCGCTGCTGCGCAGCCACCTCTTAATCGTTGAACAAAGCGTGTATGGGCGCTTTGCGCTTATTCGTTTTCTGCAGCGTCTTTGGCCGCCATCATTTTACAAATTTGGTTGACGAAGTCTTCGCCAAATGTGCCGGCTTCTGGCTTGCTAAATTCCCACTGAAAGCCGGGCACATCGTAACGCGCAACTTCGTCGTCATTTTCATCGTTCATCGATACCGCTACGCCCGCCATTTTGCCCGATGGGCAATCGATCACTTGGCGGGTGTATTTATTGCGGTATTTGCCTTTGGAAGTACCGTCAATTTGGTCTTCCTTAAAGCGCTGCACCATCCAGACAAAAGTGTAGTTTTGCTCGGCATAGCCCTCGTCGTGCTTGATCGAATTAATATCAACCAGCGTTTCAAACTCAGGCATCACGCCGTAACTACGCCAATCCGTATTTTTGAACGGCACCGGCTCCGGGCCTTCCATGCCATCTTCAAACTTGCCGCACCCCACCAAAGGCAGAATCAGTACACTCAGCAAAATCGTACGAAGATGACGCATGGCAAACTCCTTGTTTACTTCGCAGCCCCTAACTCAGCAGGCGAGCACATTGGGAAACCCAAAGCTTCACGAGAATCGTAATAAGCCTGCGCCACCAGACGCGCCAAATTACGGACGCGGCCGATATACGCCGCACGCTCAGTCACCGAAATCGCGCCACGCGCATCGAGCAAGTTGAACATGTGCGAGCATTTCATCACCATCTCAAAGCCTGGCAGCGCCAAGCCACCTTCAATCAGGCGACGCGCTTCAGATTCAAAGTGATTGAATTGATCAAACAAGAATGGCACGTTCGATTGTTCGAAGTTGTAGATTGATTGCTCAACTTCGTTTTGGTGGTAAATGTCACCGTAGGTCACTTTCTGACCATTTGGATATTCAGTCCAAACGATCTCGTAGATATTATCTACCCCCTGCAGGTACATCGCCAGACGCTCCACACCATAAGTGATCTCGCCCAATACTGGCTTGCAATCGAGGCCACCCACTTGCTGGAAGTAGGTAAATTGCGTTACTTCCATACCATTGAGCCACACTTCCCAGCCCAAGCCCCAAGCGCCCAAAGTTGGGCTTTCCCAGTCGTCTTCAACAAAACGAACGTCGTGCACTTTGGTATCGATACCGAGGTATTCGAGCGAGCCCAAATACAACTCTTGGATATTATCTGGCGATGGTTTCAACGCCACTTGGTATTGGTAGTAGTGCTGGCAGCGATTTGGATTTTCACCGTAGCGACCGTCTTTCGGGCGGCGGCAAGGCTGTACATATGCAGCATTCCAAGGCTCTGGGCCTAATGAGCGCAAGAAAGTGGCGGTGTGGAATGTACCCGCGCCCACTTCAATATCGTAGGGTTGCAATAGTGCGCAACCGTGGTCACTCCAATAGTTCTGGAGCTTTAATAGAATTTCCTGAAAAGTCAGCATGGCTCTTTGGGCGCAATAAGCGCGTATACGTTCTGAATATGCGCAATTCTACTTGTTTTTAGGGCGAAATAGCCATGTGTCTGAATGACAAGCCATTGTGCGCAACAGGTATTTATTACTACTCCCCCGCAAATGCGACAAAATACCTACGCAAAACTGAATAATTTCAGGCATTCGATGCAAGACAAGCCTGCCCTGCTCGTTTATGCTTGAGGGCTAATGCTTATTGTATCGACCACTATGTTTAAAAAAACCACGCTCCTCGTATTAAGCTGCTTATTAGCCGCCAGCGCCAACGCCCGCATTGACCTTGATTCCGTTCGCGAAGCCAGTCGCTCACGCGATTTAGTCAGCCTTGCCACCATCAGCGAACAAAGCATTGGCGACCCACTCGAGATGTACCCGCGTTATTACTACTTAACAACGCAAATCAATCAAACTGACGAAAACGATGCCAATAGCTTTATCAACCGCTACAGCCCAAGCCCAATGGCGGAGCGCTTTATCAACGATTGGCTCAAAGAATTGGCTCGGCGGCAAAGCTGGGCGCAATACGAAGCGCTATACAGCAAGCTAGAAAGCCCCAATACAGAGCAAATTTGCAATAAGCAGCAAGCGGCAATCAACCGCGGCGACTATAGCCAGCTCGCCAACCACAAACAACTTTGGTTTAGCGGCAAAGCGCAACCGCAAGCGTGTAATACCTATTTTGATACCTTGTTTAGCAAGGGTGTGTTAAACGAGCAAGACGCGTGGGCCAGAATTCGCTTGGCGTTAGCCAATAATCAGCCTGATTTAGCCCGCCAACTGGCAAGCCGTGTTGGCAGCCCAGAATATTTGGTCCCAAAACCGCCTGTAGTGATCAAACAAAAAAAGAAAAAAACCATCACGATTGAGACCGCCAATATCAACACGGTGAATAGCAATGCCGAGCGTTGGGTTAATCAAATTGATTTAAGTACGCAAGCGGGCCGTGAGTTATGGTTATTTGCAGTGGAAAAAATTGGCCGCAACAATCCACACCAAGCGGCACGGCTGATTAGCGCCCAAACATCACTAAAAGCAGACGATTTGGCATTTGCCTGGCAGCAATTAGGGCTGACCGCGGCGCGCAAACTCACTCCTGAAGCGTCGGCATGGTTGGCCAAAGGGCATTTGGAGGATTTAAGCCCAGAAGATCGGGCGTGGGGAATTCGCTCGGCGCTGCGCATTGGCGATTGGCAAGCCGTTGAACAACGCATCAATGCCTTACCCGCCAACGAGCAGCAAGAAAATAGCTGGCGCTACTGGAAGGCCCGCGCACTATTGGCGCAAAATAAAACCGCGGCGGCCAATGCCTTGTGGGTTTCGCTGTCAGATCAAATCGACTTTTATGGCCTATTGGCAAGAGAAGAGCTGGGCGCTATTTTGAGCGCGCCACAACCTAGCTATAAAGCCAACACCGAGGACATTAAGGCGATTCAAACGATCCCTGCCGTTCGGCGAGCACTCGAGCTGAACGCGCAAGGTTGGCGCACCGAAGCCAACCGCGAATGGAATTGGGCGATGAAAGGTTTAAGCGATCAGCAATTGCTCGCTGCGGCCGAATTAGCCGCGCGCAATCAGATGTACGACCGCAGCATTTTCTCAGCGATGCGTCCGACTCAAATCCAAGACTTTAGCCTGCGTTTTCCAATGCCGTATCGCAGTAGCATTGAGCCCGCCGCCAAGGCTCACGGTCTTGATCCCGCTTGGGTGTTCGGTTTAATCCGCCAAGAAAGCCGCTTTATTGCTGATATTCGCTCCAGCGCGGGCGCGACGGGCTTAATGCAATTAATGCCCGCCACCGCTACGTGGGTCGCCAAGAAAATGGGGATGAGCGACTTTACAATGTCTGATATGAGCGACCCAGAAATCAACCCACAAATGGGCAGCTATTATCTAGCCTACTGGAACGAGCGTTTCGGCGGCAATCCAGTGCTGGCCACGGCGGGCTATAACGCAGGGCCAGGCAATGCCGCTAAATGGCGTGATGATAAAGAAATGGAAGCGGCAATTTATATTGAAACCATTCCGTTTACTGAAACACGTGATTATGTGAAAGCGGTACTGACCAATGCGACACATTACGCGCATTTCTTTAACGGCAGCCCTGCGCAATTAATGAAGCGCTTACCGCCTGTCGCAGGTAAAGCGACACCCGTTGAAGAAAGCGCACAGTAACGTCGCTAATCGCGCATGACGCTTGCCTTCAGTGAGCACACTGATAGGCTGGATGGGTATAGCCAAGCAGCATAATCCACAAGCGCAGTAGATCAAGATACTGCGCTTGTATTTGCATTAGATGTTGAACTCACCGTTTCTGTATTGTTGTTTTTAGCCACTGCGAAGGAGTTGAATATGCAATTACTGATTAGCAATTTACCCGTTGAAACCAGCCAAGCAGAAGTATTATCGCTGCTCACCCAGCAATTGGGAGCGCCAGAGCCGCTTGAAGTGCGCGTCGAGGTTGGCGAAGGTGGGCGCAATGCGCTGGCTTTTGTTCGTTACCCCAATGACACGCCAGAAACCTTAGGTCGAGTATTGGACGATAAAATTTCTGGATTGCACTACAAAGGTCATGATTTGGACGCCGCCGTGACCCATAACTTTAAGGAGTAAGCCCATGCGCGTGGCCATTTTTGATAGCAAAAGATTCGATCGCTCAACGCTTGAAGCTGCTAACGCACAATTTGGCCACGAGCTGGTTTTTTTTGAAGAACGCCTTGGCGCCCACACCGCGCCATTGGCCGAAGATTTTGACGTGGTTTGCCCGTTTGTAAATGACAAACTCGATCATAAAACCATTTCTCGACTCGCCAAATTGGGCGTTAAGCTGATTGCGCTGCGCTGCGCAGGCTTTAATGGCGTCGATTTGGCGGCTGCTGCCGAATTTGGCATCAAAGTCACCCGCGTTCCAGCCTACTCACCCGAAGCCGTCGCGGAACACGTATTTGCCCTATTGCTAAGCTTAAGTCGCAAAACGCACCGCGCATACAATCGCGTACGTGAAGGTAATTTCCTACTTGAAGGTTTGGAAGGCTTCAATATCCATGGCAAAACCTTTGGTATTTTAGGCGCAGGTAAAATAGGTCTTGCCACGGCACGGATTGCGCGTGGCTTTGGCTGTAAAGTGCTCGCGTATGACCCCTACCCGCCCAAACAATGCGATGTTGATTGCACATTTATGTCGCAAGAAGAAGTCATGGCCAATGCGGATATTATTTCTCTGCATACCCCATTACTCGAAAGCACGCATCACATGATTAACGCCACTTCACTGGCCACGATGAAGCACGGAGTCATCATCCTCAACACCAGTCGCGGCGGTTTGATCGATACCCGTGCGGCGATTTCAGCATTAAAATCAGGGCAAATTGGTGGGCTGGGTTTGGATGTGTACGAACACGAAGAAGGCGTCTTTTTTGAAGACCTTTCCGACAGTGTACTCAAAGATGATATCTTGGCACGCTTAACGACATTCCCAAATGTCTTGATTACATCGCACCAGGGCTATTTAACGGATGAAGCGCTCAAAAATATCGCCACGACCACCTTGCAAAACATCAGCGACTTTGCCGCAGGACAAGCCTTGGTCAATGAGGTTAAATTGAGTGCTTAGACAGCATGCATCGCAGAACCCAGCTACATCCCGCTGGTTGCTCACTCTTCCATCTTTCGCGGCAGCGCTATTTAGTTTAGCGCTCGCTTTGTTTTTAATTGCCAGCGCATACAGTGAGCATTCCGCACGTCAGCACAGCCTCACACAAGACTTGCTGTGGCAAAAACAGGCGCTCAATACCCGGGTAGACAATTTCACGCATCAATTACGAACGGTGGCCGCCAGCATGGCCACCGATGGGCTTGCATCGGCTGAGTTTACCGCCCGCACGCTGTCATTGCGCGAAGACTCACCCGAGATCATTTCGCTAGAATACATCGATGAAACAGGCCAAGAGCGTTGGCGGGAACCCGAGCAAAAAATCGAAAGACTGCCCGATTTTCGGCATCCATACATTGCGGAAATTCGTGAAAAAATCTTAGCGGGAGAGTCGAGTAGTTTTAGCAAAATTATTCTCAACGATCCCGAAACCCCGATTTTAGCCATCGCAGTACCAATCAAGCTTAATTACAGTGGTCGACATGTACTGATTGCGCAGCTCAATTTGCGCACCATGCTGCAACAACAAGTGCCATGGTGGATTGCCCAGCGCTATCAAATTAGCCTATGGGATCAGCAAAAATTCATCGCCGGCCGTTTTGATCGCTCTTATGACGCTAGCCAGCAAAGCAGCAGCATTCAACTGGACTGGCCGCCCAACAAATTGGCGCTAACCGCGCATATTTACGAGCAAAAACGCAATAATTGGCAAACCTCATTAACCGTGGTGGTTGCTGCACTCTCAATCTTGATGCTGGCATCAACATGGGCTCTGCGTCGTCACATTAAAGAGCGGCAAAACACCGAAGCGAAATTACGCCAAGAGCAAGCCCTACGCGAATCAATGGAAAACTCGCTCGTCACGGGTATTCGGGCAATGGATTTAGAGGGGCGGCTGTTTTATGCCAACCGCGCTTTCTGTGAAATGGTGGGCTACAGCCAAGAAAGCCTAATTGGTGCCTCACACCCTATGCCCTACTGGCCACCCGAAGATATTGAGCAATGCATGGCCATTTATCGGGCCATTTTAAATGGCCGAGCCGATTCGACCGGCTATCAGATGCGTTTTATGCGCAGCAATGGCGAGCGTTTTGACGTGCGGCTATATGCAGCCAAACTGATCGACGGTGAAGGCGTGCATACCGGCTGGATTAGCGCGATTTATGATATTACCGAATTGCAGCGTGAACGCGAGGCGCTGCAAGCTTCGCACGAGCGTTTCGTTGCCGTACTCAATGGCTTGGATGCCGCGGTTTCGGTCAGCGATGCCAATACGGGCGAGTTATTACTGTCGAATCGCCATTTTGATCGAGCGTTTAATATTCCTGAGCGTCACGGACGCTATTGCAATATTCCGTTTGTTCGCCGCAATAAAGGTGCACCAGTCGACAGCGAATGGTTTGATGACTTCAACCAGCATTGGTATCAAGTAAAAAGCCGCAGTAGCGTATGGGTCGACGGCTCGGAGGTCTGGCTGGAAATCGCCACCGACATCACGATGCTAAAAACAGCACAAGAAAACGAGCGCCAGCAAAAAGAACAATTGCAACAAACCACGCGACTCATCAGCATGGGTGAAATGGCATCCAGCCTCGCGCACGAACTCAATCAACCGCTCGCCGCGATTGCCAGCTATGCCACCGGCTGCCGCAATGTACTCTCGCAAAAAGAGCCCAATATTGCCCAGCTCGATCAAGCGATTGAAAAAATGGCGGTGCAAGCCAAACGCGCGGGGCAAATTATTCGCGGGATTCGCGAATTTGTGCAACGCCGTGCGCCGCATCGCAAGCGTTGCGAGCTCAGGGATTTGCTCGAAACGGTACAAACACTGCTGAATGCCGAGATCAAAAAATCGCAGGTAAAACTCAGCGTCAGCGACACACGCACTTTTCCGCCGATCTACGCCGATGCGGTGATGCTAGAACAAGTGATTTTCAACCTGATGAAAAATGCGATTGAAGCGATGGCTGATACACCGGTGAAACAGCGTACACTGGATGTCAAAGTCACCCGCGAAGACGATATGCTGGCCGTGGCGATCACCGATCGCGGCCCAGGGATTAGCACCGAGCAAATGGAACAATTATTCAAACCGTTCTATACCACCAAGAGTAGCGGCATGGGGATGGGCTTGAATATTTGCCGCTCGATCATCGAACACCATCAAGGCCGCCTGTGGGTTGAAGCAAACCCCTTGGGCGGAAGCTGTTTTCACTTTACACTGCCACTTTCTATAGAGAGCGAAGCTTATGAGCCTTAATCGCCACATTGCCATTGTTGATGACGACGACGCTATCCGCGACGCGCTGTCGTGGTTGTTTTCAACGCGAAATCATTCCGTTCAGCTGTTTGCCAGCGCCGAAGAGTTGCTCGCGCAATACAACCCAGATCAATTTGGCTGCCTGATTCTCGACGTGCGCATGCCGGGCATGGGCGGCATGGAGCTTTTTAGCAAGCTGCAAGAACATTCCTACACGCCACCAGTCGTATTCCTCACCGGCCACGGCGATGTGCCGATGGCGGTGGCGGCGCTCAAACAAGGCGCGGCTGATTTTATTGAAAAACCGTTTTCCGATAACGATATCGTCGACTTGGTCGAAGGCTGCCTGTCGATGGATCAAATGAATCGCAGCGAATGGGAAAACCGCACTGCGGTCGGCGAGCGTCTGGCTTGCCTCACCCCACGTGAAACCGAAGTGATGAAATTGATCCTAACAGGTCGCCTGAATAAACAAATCGCCGATGATTTGTCGATTTCGATGAAAACGGTCGAAGTGCACCGCGCGCGTATTTTAGAAAAAATGCAGGTCAAAACCGCCATGGAACTTGCCGCTCGTCTGCGCGACGCGGGCGTTGACGTCAACTAATATACTCTTGCATGTATCAACCCCAAGGCCAATCTAGTATTGGCCTTTATTCATATACCCTCTAAAAATGCTAATGCTTATTTCGCCAGCCAAAACGCTGGATTACACCACCGCACCGACGACGCCGCAATTTAGCCAACCCGATTTTCTAGCCGAATCGCAACTCTTGATCGACGTGTTGCGCAAAAAATCCCCAGCCGAGATTGCCGAGCTGATGAAGATTTCCGACGAATTAGCGGTTCTCAACGTCGGCCGCTATCACAGCTGGCTACCTGAATTTAACCCCAGCAATGCCAAGCAAGCGGTACTAGCATTTATGGGCGATGTGTACGAAGGCTTGGCGGCGAACAGCATGAACGCGCAGCAGCTGGATTACTTAAGTCAGCATTTGCGCATTTTGTCGGGGCTGTACGGCTTATTACGCCCACTCGACTTAATGCAACCGTACCGTTTGGAAATGGGAACGCGTTTGGCCAACCCACGCGGCAAAAACCTGTATGAGTTTTGGGGCACGCGCATTACCGACACGATCAATGCGCTTGAACACAAAACCGTGGTCAATCTGGCTAGCGACGAGTACTTTAAATCAGTTAAACCCAAGCTACTGAACGCGCGTTTAATCACCCCTGTGTTTGAAGACTTTAAAGGCGGCAAATATAAAATCATCAGCTTTTATGCCAAACGCGCGCGCGGTTTGATGGTGCGCTACGCAGCGCTGAATCAGATTCAAAATGCCGACGAGCTAAAAGACTTTGACCTTGAAGGCTACCGATTCGAGCGCGATGAAAGTAGCGAAACACACTGGCTATTTCGTCGCAACTTAATCGATTAATCAGCAGCGCATCAGCAAAAAACCTATAACTAGACCATCTTGTTGCTGTGTTTTGCCTGATGCGCGTATTCAGTGCTTTATTGTTCTTGAGCTTTAGCACCCTTAGTCTGGCCCAAGGCCCGATTAAGCTCGTCACGATCGTGCCCTTAGAATCGCCGACCGGCCAGGTGCAAGTACGATTTATCAACGACCTATTTGCCCGTATCCATACCCCAGTACAGTTAGTGTTTCGCCCAGCCAAACGTGCTGAACTCGAATTCAAGGCGGGGCATTTTGACGGTGATGCCGGTCGCACCGGCGAATTCGCGAAACAGAATCCAAGCGCTCTGCGTGTTGAACCCAGCTTTTTTAGCCTGCCCGTATTTGCCATTACGCGCGAGCTCAAAATCACGCAATGGTCCGAGCTTTACGGACGAAAAGTGGGCTATATCCGTGGCGTAGTGTTAGTGGAAAATCAATTACAGCAGCGCAGCCCATTAAGCCCCAGTGATAGCGCGAGCGCCTGTGTACGGATGCTGAAAGCGCGGCGCATTGATGTGTGTATTTTATCGGCCGGTATTCCGCCAGATGCCGAGTTTACCCAAGCCAAACCTGCACTAGTTTTAAGTGAATTTACCCATTTAACTACGCATCTTTGGCTTTTACCACGGCACCAGCCCCTCGCCCGCCAATTAAGTAGCGCACTAAAAAGCATGCAAAAAGACGGCTCATTACCGCGCTATCAACAGTTGTTTCGCAACCCACCCCCGATTGCTGCGCAATAAATCTTGGAACTAATGCGCAAAACAGCGCACAAACAAATGCAACTTAGTTACAATACCAGCTGAATTTTATAGAAAGGAAAGGCGATGAAGTTTCGTCAATTACTACTGATTGCTCTCACCGTCTTCTCGCTCAATACATGGGCGAACGACGTTAAAAATATTAAATGGTCCGACCTGCAACCCGATTCGCCGACCTTGCGTGCCACCGTGAATAAAATGAGCCAAGACGAAAAAACTCGTCTGATGCGCGCGGTGCAGCAGCGCGAGCTCAAAATCATGCTCGACAACGGCAAGCTCAAAGCGTCCGATTTAACGCAAAATGACATCAAGCTGATCAAAGAAAACTACAGCGATCTAAAACCGCTGATCGCTGAGATCGAAGCTTTTGAGAAAAAGCGTACCAAGGAAATGATTCCGGCACTGAATAACCAAGTGGTGGAAATCGATGGCTACCTCTTGCCACTGAAGCAAAATGGCAAAAAAGTCGTCGAGTTTTTACTGGTGCCGGTGATTGGCGCCTGTATTCACGTGCCTGCGCCACCGCCAAATCAGCTGATCGTCGTGCAATACCCGAAAGGCTATGAGCAAAGTAATTTATTTGCTGCAGTCACCGTCAGCGGCAAATTGGCGATTAAGTCATCCACCGCCAATTTAAGCTTGGCCGACGGCGCGAGCGATGTGCCTGTTGGCTATACGCTGGCTGCTAACGAAGTACGCGAATACAAAAAAGCTACTGGTAAATAATTCAACTTTTCGCAGCCAAGGTGATTTTTTATCAATCACTGTCGGCCACCACAAGGTATCGATATGAAACGCTTAATTGCTGTTGCCTGCATGGCAATACCCCTACTCTCTATTGCTAAAGAACACAGTCACGGCGCCCACGTGCATGGCGCAGCCGAAATCGACGTGGCGATTGATGGCAAAACTTTGCTGATTACACTCGAAAGCCCAGCCGATAATTTGCTCGGCTTTGAGCGTGCACCGAAAACCGATGCGGAAAAAGCCAAGCTTAAAACCGTGACCGAGCAATTGAACAAAGCCGAATTATTATTCGCGCCCGCCGCCACAGCGCAATGCAAAGCCGCCGCACCCGTGGTGACGATGCCCAGCTTTAAAAAAGGCGAGCACAGCGATATTAGCGCCGAATATCAATTCACTTGCGCCAGCGTGCCCAGCAGCGTTGCGCTGCCGCTGTGGAAAAATTTTCCGAAATTTAAAAACCTGAACGCCAATATCGCCACGGCGCAGGGGCAAAAACAAATCAAGCTCAAGCCAGCGCAAGATTTGAATTTGAAATAAGCCTCATCAGTTTGCAGGGCGGCGCGCATGCCCCGCCCGCGCCCAACAAGGATCATCGCGTTGTTAATCGAGCTGAGCAATCTGCAATTTACTTGGCGTGGCGCCACGCAGCCCACGCTGGCCATTCCTAGTTTTAGCCTTGCGGCAGGCGAGCGGCTGTTTTTGCATGGGCCAAGCGGCAGCGGCAAAAGTACTTTGCTCTCTTTACTCACCGGCATTCATTTGCCGCAGCAAGGCTCGGTAACGATTTTGGGGCAGGATTTGGCCGCGCTCTCCGGCCCGCAACGCGATCATTTTCGTGCCGATCACCTTGGCTATGTGTTTCAGCAATTTAATTTACTCAGCTATTTGTCGGTGCTCGACAATGTGTTGCTGTCGTGCCAGTTCTCCAAACTTCGCCGCACGCGCGCGGAGCAATTTTCTGGTACCGCCAAGGCACAAGCTTTGCACTTGCTCGAACGGCTAGACCTAACAGCTTATTTGCAGCGCCCGGTTAGCGAGCTGTCGGTCGGCCAGCAACAACGCGTCGCGCTGGCACGCGCACTGATCGGTGCGCCGGAAATTTTGATTGCCGACGAGCCAACCTCGGCGCTCGACGCTGAGCGCCGCAGCGCCTTTATCGAACTGCTGTTTGAATGCGCGCATGAGCACAACACCGCCGTGCTGATGGTCAGCCACGACCCGCAATTGGCCGCGGCGTTTGATCGCAGCGTTAGCCTGAGTGCGATTAACACCGCAGGAGGCTGCCATGTTTAAAATCGCGTTGAACAGTCTGCTCAACCGCCGCCTCACCGTATTGCTCTCAGTGCTGACCGTCGCACTGTCGGTGCTGATGTTGCTCGGCGTCGAGCGCCTACGCAGCGAGGCACGCAATAGCTTTGCCAATACCGTCAGCGGCACCGATCTGATCGTCGGCGCGCGCACCGGCTCGGTGCAATTGCTGCTGTACAGCGTGTTCCGCGTCGGCAGCGCAACCAATAATATCGGCTGGGACAGCTACCAAGCGCTGGCCAAAGATCGCCGCGTGGCGTGGACGATTCCCGTCTCGCTCGGCGACAGCCACCACGGCTTTGCGGTGCTTGGCACGACGGGCGACTATTTTAAATACCTGCGCTACAGCGAAAACTCGGCTTTGCAATTTAGCAAGGGCCAGCCTTTCGCAAAGACGCATGAAGCCGTGCTCGGCGCGCACGTCGCCAGCAAAATGGGCTATAAGCTAGGGCAAAAAATCGTGCTAACGCACGGTAGCGGTGAAGGCGCAATGTCGGAACACAGCGACCAACCCTTCACCGTCGTCGGCATACTCGCGCCCACTGGCACGCCGGTCGACGACACGGTGCATGTGTCGCTCGACGGCCTGACCGCAATTCACGAAGGCTGGGAATCGGGTAGCGCATCGCTGCTATCGAGCACAGGCGTGTTGGCCGCCGACGAAAATCGCGCCCTGCCACCGCCAAGCAGCATCACCGCGTTTTATGTTGGGCTCAAATCGCGCACGGCGATTTTTAGCTACCAACGCGCAGTGAATCAATACACCGACGAAACGCTGATGGCGATTATGCCCGGCGTGGCGCTGTCTGAGCTGTGGCAGCTAATGCGCATTGCCGAGCAAGCGCTCGCCGTCGTATCGGGCTTTGTACTGGTGATCGGGCTGATGGGCATGCTGACCGCACTGCTGACGGGCTTAAACGAGCGGCGGCGTGAAATGGCGATCTTGCGCTCAGTCGGCGCACGCGCGTGGCAGATTTTTGCGCTGGTCATGGGCGAGACTTTACTACTAGTTAGCGCAGGCATCACCGCAGGTATTGCCCTACTCTATGCTTTGCTATTGGCCTGCAAGCCAATACTGCGCGAGGTATATAGCCTGAATATCGCCATCAACGCGCCCAGCCCACTCGAATGGCAACTGATCGCCGCGACCTTGCTCGCCGGCTTTCTAATCGGCGCCATCCCCGCCTGGCGCGCGTATCGAATGTCGCTGAGCGATGGTCTGAGCCCGCATTAAAACTGACCCAGGCCACTAGGCCGATGCCAAACAAATGTTGTGAAATGAAATCAATGAACTCTCTAAAAGAAATACTAGCCAACGCGAACTCGACTAAATTGCTGCAACCCAAATTCTATTGGATCACATCCATAATCGGAACGTTAGCTGCATGTCTTGCGGCAATACTCATGTACTACACTTCGATAGGCCTTGCTTCACTTCTAAACATGGATTTCAACACTCCAGTTAGTGGGTCAAACACCGTCCTAGCCTGGACTGCGCTATGGTTTTTATCCTTACCTATCTGCCTTTATTTCGCGGGAGTCACAGTTGCATGGCTAGGTGGACTACTTTTGATACGCTTTGACTGCATGAAACCAGAAGAACTTAAAAACTATGCCTTCAAGTCAAGATTCCCTAAAGATTGGTACAAGAATTCAGGCACAAACTCAAAGGAATATATAAATAAGCATTCGTAAAAATTAAATAACAGCATCACAAACCAACCTCTCCGCAAAGTAAAAGTAGATGCGAAGGTAAAACTACCTCTTCTTTTCCCTGAACCCAAATTACAATCCACGGTCTATCGTATTTTGGCTGCCCGCTGGGCTAAGGGTTTATCTTGCCGCAACAACCCCATTCCAACGAACTGAACAGCACGTGGTGCTTGATCTTTTTTGCTTGGCTAATCGCCGCGGGCAGTACGCTTGGAGCGCTGTTTTTTGGCGAAGTGATGGGCATCGCGCCGTGTACGCTGTGCTGGTATCAGCGCATTTTCATGTTCCCGCTCGCCATATTCCTGCCGCTGGCGCTGTTTCCACTGGATGAAAAAGTGGTGCGCTACGCACTGCCGCTGGCGCTGCTTGGCTTCGGTTTTGCGGTTTACCATTGGCTATTGCAGCTGGGGCTCATCCCCGCCAGCGCCAGCCCGTGCGCCAAAGGCAGCTCATGCTCGGAAGTGAGTGCCGAGTGGTTTGGCTTTTTAACGATTCCGCTGATGTCGGTGGGCGCGTTTGCGCTGATTAATATTTCCCTTTTCGCCACTTTTATTCGAGACAAAAAATGAAACAAAAAACCATTTTCATCTCCGCCGCCGTTGTCCTTGTTGCGCTATTTATTGGTGGCACGTTGTTATTTAAACAAAACCAGCAAGCACAAGTGGTTGAACAAGTTCAGGTGAACCAGCAAGCCTTAATGCGCATGCATTCACCGATTATGGGCGCGCAAAACGCCAAAGTGACGATTGTTGAATTTCTCGACCCCGCTTGCGAAGCGTGCGCAGCGTTTTATCCCTTTGTGAAAGACATTATGGCGAAAAACCCCGAGCAGATTCGCCTTGTCGTGCGTTATGCACCACTGCATCAAGGCGCGGATCAAGTGGTTGCGGCACTCGAAGCGGCGCGCAAACAGGGTAAATATTGGGAAGCGCTGGAAACCTTGCTATCAACCCAAGCGCAATGGGCGATTAATCACCAAGCCGACGTCAATCGCACGCTGCCGATTTTGGCGCAACTGGGCTTGGATATGACGCAACTGCAAGCCGATATGCAATCGCCTGCGGTACAAGCGATTGTGCAGCAAGACATTGCCGATGCGCAGGCCTTGGGCGTCAATAAAACGCCTAGTTATTATGTAAACGGCCAACCGCTGCAAAGCTTTGGCTATCAGCAGCTGGAAAACTTAATTAATCAGGCCTTGGCAGCCAAATAAAACCTGTATTTGAGCGGCCCCTAGGCAAAGAAAACCCTCGGCTTAAACCGAGGGTTTTCTTTTTTAAACGCAATCTTCGTAGTCTGGGTATTAGAAACCAGTCCAAGTACCAACCAAGACCCGAGTTACATTATCCGATTTACCATTCCAGCCATCGATTTGGTAACCGCCAGGCGCTACGATACCGGCTTGTTTATCCATCATTTCGTGACGAGCTTGCACGAAGAAACCCGTGGCTTTTGATAATGGATAATCATATTGGAAGTGAATTTGGCTAATTCCCGAATTGAGCTTGCCACTGTCTACATCCATATCAGTTATTGCTTGGTAGCCCAATGCAAATGAATGCTGACCCACGCTCATCGAACCGCGAATCAACCATTGATCTGCGCTGGCATTGTTGTAGCTCACTGACGTCGATCCAGCATTGCCCCAACCGCCAAAAGTGCCTTTATCCCATTCATGGTGCTTATACAATGCGGCTAAGCCAAAACCACTTTCGTGGTTGTAGCGTGCGCCAATGTAATAAGTGCTTTGGCCTGAATCTTGATTGCTTGCGCTGTATTTGCCACCCTTACCCCAGCCGCCGTCCCAACCCGGTGCCAATGCCTCAGTGCCATTATTAAAACCATGACCATTGGTATAACCAAGATCCAGTGCAAGTGGGCCTGCGGCGTAGCTGCCCGTTACTTCGTAGGCATATAAATCACCGTCGCCCGTCCCCAAATCATACTGGGCCTGCAGATTAAAACCGTTTAAATTTGGAGAAAAGTAACTAATCGCGCGAGTGTATTGCACGCTGTGCGCGCCAAAATCACCCGTTAGATTGGTTGCGCCTTTTGCGCCATACGGCCAATCATTCGTTAAATAAGCATTGGAAAACTGGTTACCAAAACGTAATTCACCCCAGCCACCTGCATAGCCAATCCAAGCTTCACGTTGACCAAAACTATCAAAACGATAATCGGTTGCCACTTTCTGTGCCAAGCGCCATTTCAGCGTATTGCCAGAATCTAGCTTTTCTTTGCCATCCAGATTAATCACGATGGCAATTTCTTCGAGCAACTTACCATCACCATCTGCGGTATTGTTGGTGCGATAGAACAAATCCATCTCTGCTGAACCGCTCAATGCAACAGCACCAAAATCTTGGGCCATTGCACTTCCTGCTGTGATACCCGCCAATAGAACAGCCAAGCTTAGTCGTTTCATAATTCCCCCTATTTAGTTGGCATAAAGCATAACACGGTCAATAACAGGGAAAAACTGACTTCAATCAAGCAACTAATTTCAAACCTTTTTGTGCTAAAAAAGGCCACAATCCATGCTTAGCTAGTCTTAATGCCAAAGCGCCTTTGCGTTTTGCGATAGACCTCAGCCATTTGCAAGGCTTTGCCGTTGGCCGGCTCTAGCGTGGTGACGCGGGTCAACAGCTCTTGCGCGCGCTGCATATAGCTTACATGCCAGCCATTTTTATTCACAAAGGCGAGCAAAGCGTTGATCGTGTTGAGTAACACTTGCACATTCGACGGCATTTCTTTGGCGGCTTTCAAAAAGCGTTCGGCGGCGGCTTGCAAATCGCCGCTTTGTGCCAATCGAACGGCTTCGTTATTCATTTCCACAATATCAGCAGCCGTAGTTTCGATCAGTTTTAGCGCGTCGTCTTCATAACCTTGCTCTTTATAAATACGCGTCACTTTGGCGGCGAGGAGCGGATCGTCGTGGCGGTTTTTCAGCACTTGCTTGGTGAGTTTTTGTGCCTCAGTCGTGCGGTTTTGCGCTAAGCAGCTTTTGGCCAGCGCCAGACTAATCGCCGGATTGGGCTCTAGATGCCCTTTCAGCATAAACAAGGCGCCATCGAGCAACTGCTGCGCTTTGGCTTTGTCGCCCATTTTCAGAGCCACATCTACTTCAAGCACATCGGCCATCATGCGATCTGGGCTGGCGCGAAAATCTTTTCGTAGGTTGTCTACCGTTTTGCGCGCCGCAGCCACATCGCCACGCGCTAATTGCACATCAGACAGTAGCCCGTAGTCACTAACCTGCGGCCAAAACGAAAACCTTGCCATACGCACCGTTTCAGCCAGCGATTGTTCGGCCAGCGCTAAATCTCCGGCGACCATCGCGACTTCGCCCAATTCACGCATACGATTCACGACAAACGGTGATTTTTCAACTGCGCGGTTTAAAGTGCGCTTGGCTTCGTCCACTTGATGCTGCGCTTGCTGTGCACGTGCCAGCCAATCATAGGCTTCGAGCACCAATTCATGCTCGGCGATCACTTGCTGGAAAATCAGCTGCGCTTCGTCGTATTCGCGCAATTGCAATTGCGCCTTGCCCAAGGCCATTTTGGCCCAAGCCAAATCGGTTTTAACCAAGAGCGTGCGGCATAAATCGCGCGTGCCAGTCCAATCGCCGATTTTGAGCATTAAATGCACTTTCATGCGCAGAAAATCGAGCGCATCGTCACCGCCCTGCTCGATTTCAAAATTACATAGCGAAATAGCGCGCAAATAATCGTGCGCCAGGCTGGCGGCATCAATCGGTTTGAGGCGCTGCTTTTTGCGCAGCGCCCGCACTAATCGCTCGTACAGCGCCTCGCCTTTAAAGGGTTTCAAAATAATCGCATCGGGAGCGAGCTCAGCCGCGCCGATGACTTTGGTCGATTGACGCTCGCCGGTCAGCATCATAAACACGCAACTGGCTTTGAGCAGACCGTGGCGGCGTACTTCTTCGAATAAATACAGGCCATCAAAACCGGTACCTAAATCGTAAGCACACAACACAATATCGTAGGGCGTGCGGCGCAGCATGCCGATGGCCTCGGCACTGCGGTTGGCGTATTCCACCGATTGCGCGCCAAACTGGCTCAGCGTCATCCCCATCGTGGTGCGCATTTCAGGTACATGATCGATCACCAAAATTTTAAATTGGGATAAATCACGCACGTCGACTTCGGGCGCGGCATCTACCGGCGCTCGATCGACAAAAGAATATGCTCTCACTTTGGGGGGCATTGAATACTCCATTAATGTATTTAATTGCAAACCATTTCTATGAATAGCTACAAGCAAATACCCTTAGATCACTGTGAGCTTGGCATACGCCACCGCCAGCCATTTACTGCCATGCAGCTCAAAATTCACCTGCACATTGCCGCTAGCGCCACCTTCGTGGTCGGTCACAATGCCGCGACCAAATTTATGGTGCTCAACTTGTGTTCCGATCCCCAAACCATGCTCAGGCGTGGATTTATTGACCGCTGGCGCGGCGTAGCTACTATTGCCACTATAGCTATTACCCGAGCTGTAGCTACTTGGCGCATAACCACGGTTTAAAAATTTCATCAAATTTTGCGGAATTTCATCCATAAAGCGGCTGGCTACGCCGTAACGTGTTTGACCATGCAGCATGCGGCTTTGTGCCAAAGTCAGATACAGGCGTTCGCGTGCGCGCGTAATCGCCACATACATCAGGCGACGCTCTTCCTCGATGCCTTGCGGATCGTTGGCGCTATTGTCGTGTGGGAATAAGCCTTCTTCGAGGCCAGATAAAAACACCGCTTTAAATTCCAAGCCTTTGGCCGCGTGTACCGTCATCAACTGCAGCGCTTCTTCGTGCGCTCCTGCTTGATGGTCGCCCGCCTCAAGGCTGGCGTGCGATAAAAACGCGATCAGTGGGTTTTGATCTTCTTCGACTTGGAAGGTGGCTGCTGCGTTGATCAATTCTTCCAAGTTGGCAACGCGCTCTTCGCCATCTTTTTCATTGCGGTAGTGCTCGAGCAAACCCGATAAGTCGAGCATCATGTCGACGATTTCGGTCATCGGCAGGCCATCGGCCTGATTGCGCATCGCTTCGATCATATGCACAAACTTGCCAATCGACGCGGCGCTGCGCCCACCCACACCGCACGCCGCTTGCCACAGTGTAGAACCTTCTAAACGCGCTTTTTCTTGCACACTTTCGACCGAACGCGCGCCAATGCCACGGGTTGGGAAATTAATCACGCGCAGCAAAGCATTATCGTCCGACGGATTAGCGATCAGGCGCAAATAGGCCAGCGCGTGCTTGATCTCTTGGCGCTCAAAAAAGCGCAAACCGCCATACACTCGGTACGGCACGCCAGCGCTAAACAGCGCGTGCTCGATAATGCGCGATTGCGCATTGCTGCGGTACAAAATGGCGACCTCAGAAGGCGGCATGCCTTCGCGGATTAAGGTTTGCGCCTCTTCGACGATAAACTGCGATTCTTCAAAATCACTCGCACCTTCAAACACGCGAATCGGCTCACCGGTGCTGGCTTCGGTCCATAATTGCTTGCCTAAGCGCTGCTTATTATTGGCAATCACCGCATTGGCTGCATCTAAGATATTGCCGTGGCTGCGATAGTTTTGCTCCAAGCGAATCACGTGCTTGACCGCGTAATCGCGTTGAAAATCCTGCATATTGCCAACGTTCGCGCCACGGAAAGCGTAAATCGATTGATCATCGTCACCCACGGCGAAGATCGCGCCTTTATCCCCGGCCAATAATCGCAACCATGCGTATTGCAAGCGATTAGTATCTTGAAACTCATCGACCAAAATATGCGCAAATCGTTGCTGATAATGTGCGCGTATCGCTGCATTATGGCTAAGCAATTCATAACAGCGCAGCAGCAATTCTGAAAAATCAGCCACGCCTTCGCGATTACATTGTTTTTCGTATTCTTCATATGCAATTCGCAAATGGCGAGAATAATCATCCCATGCATCAACATCACCCGCTCGGCGGCCATTCTCTTTATGCCCATTGATGTAATGCTGTATTGTGCGCGGCGGAAATTTGTCGTCGTCTAAATTAAGTAGTTTTAATACTCGTTTAATCGCAGCTAATTGCTCTTGTGTATCTAAAATTGGAAACGTTTCTGGCAATCCGGCATCACGATGATGCAAACGTAACATTCGATTACATAAACCGTGAAAAGTACCCACCCATAAACCGCGTGGGTTTAATGGCAACATACCGGTAATCCGCGACATCATTTCTTTGGCGGACTTATTCGTAAATGTCACCGCCATTAATCCCGAAGGACTAATCTGCCCCGTCGATAATAACCATGCAATTCGTGTTGTTAATACCCGTGTTTTACCACTGCCCGCTCCCGCTAAAATAAGCGCATGCTCTGCGGGTAATTCAACGGCAGCAGCTTGTTCTGGATTGAGTTTGGCAGTTAATGGGTGTGACATAAGGGTTTCTACTATTAAGGCTTAAGCTAGCTATATTAGCGCGGAAATTGCGCCTTGGGGGAGGCAAAAAAAAGGGCAGCTATCGCTGCCCCATTTTTTTGATCTTGGCGTGCAATTAGATACGAATACTGTCCAAAGTAGCGCCATTTGCCAATGCATCGTGTACCCACTGTGGTTTACGGCCACGGCCAGTCCAAGTTTGGCTTGGATCGCTTGGATTAGCGTATTGTGCTTTAACTGGCTTTTTGCTGCCTTTTTTGCCGCCTGATACTTCACCAAGCAATTCAGCCACAGTGAAACCGCTTGCAGCTGCTGCGCTTTGCAATTGGCTCAAGATACGTGCTTTTTCTTGCTCTTTACGACGCACCAACTCAACGTCAACTTGAGCGCGTAGTTCAACCAATTGCTGATAATCGAAGTTTGATAAATCCATTGCATTACTCCCGAAAGGCTGATTAATTACTATACCCTATGATTATGAGGCCCGATTTTAAATTATTCAAGGTGAAATAATTAATTAATTATTTTTTACCAACCATTCGTTCACAGCAATTAGGTCTTTTTCTGCCAATTCGCCAGCGGCCGCCGCGAGTAGTAATCGAGCATAAAGATAGGTGTAACGCGCCACGACTAAATCATATCGCGTGGCATAATATTTCTGTTCGGCATTCAAGACATCGATCGTTGTTCTTACCCCTACTTCACGGCCTAATTTACTTGAAGCCAGTAGACTTTCACTCGACTTTAAAACTTGCTGTAAAGCACGAATTTGCGCAGCTCCAGCGTTAACACCTAAAAATGCTTGTTTCGTAGATTGCTCAACATCGCGCCGAGTCGCCTCGACCGTATCGCGCTGCTGATCTTTTTTTGCAGCCGCTTCACGCAACCGAGAAGAGCGATCGCCACCGGTATAAATTGGAATTGATAATTGCAATTTAATGGCACCAGCATTGCTTTGATCCGTCGCCCCCGAACGCGATAATCCACTTCCCGTCCAATCATTGCCATAGCTGGCCACTAAATCTAAGGTTGGGGCACTCAAAGCCTTATATTTGTCTATTTCACGTGTCGCAATATCTAAGGCCAATTGTTGACCCGTATTGCTTAAACTATTCGCCTGAGATTTTTCTAGCCAAGCGGCTAAATCATTTGGAACAGGAGCGGTTGGCTGATGTTGATCACCAATGCTGGCCAATTGCTTTGCATCTAGCCCAGTTAATAGCGTATAAGCACTCGCCTTCACCGCTAAATCATTTTGCGCCAAAATTTCTGCCGCCAAAATGCTATCAAAACTCGCCTGTGCTTCATCGGTATCGGTGATCGTCGCCACACCCACTTCGAATGATTTTTTCGCAAAAGCCAATTGCTCGGCCACTGCTTGTTTTTGCGCCTGAACCAATTGCACTTTTTCTTGCGCTGCAATCAACTCAAAATAGGTTTTTGCTACGCGCAAGATTAAATCTTGCTCCGCCAGCCGATATTGCAGATTCGCTAAATCCGTTTGTTTCTTTAATTGATCGGCGGCAGCAAAAGCTTCGGCGCGGTAGATCGGCTGCGCAGCTGAAATCGAATATCCATAGCTTTCGCCATCGCCTTTTGTATCGGGCAAACCACTACGCCCCGGTTGATATTCTGTTTGCGAATATGCGGTGCTGCCATTGAGCGTGATTTTGGGGAGTAATAAAGCCTGCCCTTGTTCGGCTTTTTCTTGTCCAGCGATTTGCGCATTACGGGCAGCGGATATTTGTGCATCATATTTAGATGCCGCTTGCCACGATTGCAGTAAATCTGCCGCACCACTTTGCGCATACAGGCACAGCAAACTCAAACCCATTAAGCTTGATTTTAATTTCATTGTTTAACCTTTTGCATTTGTTCTATCAACGTTTTATCTGCCAAAACGTTGACTGCAGGAAATCATTTAATTGCTAGGCTTCAAGCGGAACCATGCGGCATACAGTGCAGGCAAAAACAACAGTGTCAGCACCGTGGCCACAAATAAGCCGCCCATAATTGCAATCGCCATCGGCCCCCAAAAGGTATCGCGCGTCAGTGGAATCATCGCCAAAATCGCCGCCAGCGCCGTCAGCATAATCGGCCTAAAACGTCGTACCGCCGAATCGATGACGGCATCCCATGGCGTAACGCCCGCGGCAATATCTTGCTCGATTTGATCCATTAAAATCACTGAATTGCGCATAATCATGCCCGATAGCGCAATTACCCCCAGCGTGGCAACAAAACCGAATGGCGCTTGAAACAATAACAAAGCCAGCGTGACACCAATCATGCCAAGCGGCGCGGTCAGCAATACCATCAACATACGCTGAATACTTTGCAATTGCAGCATCAATAAAGTCATCACCACAATCAGCATTAAGGGCATCACCGCAGCAATCGAATCTTGGCTAATCTTCGATGCTTCCAATGTGCCGCCCGCTTCGATGTGATACCCCACGGGCAGCTTAGCTTCGATCTCTTTCATTTTCGGTAGTAAAGCCATCGACACATCAGGGGCTTGCGCACCGCTGACGT
The DNA here is from genome assembly GCA_041874755.1 of Chitinibacter sp. SCUT-21. Lineage (NCBI taxonomy): Bacteria > Pseudomonadati > Pseudomonadota > Betaproteobacteria > Neisseriales > Chitinibacteraceae > Chitinibacter > Chitinibacter sp. SCUT-21. The sequence goes on along the minus strand of CP102611.1, from coordinate 2,496,967 downwards.
CGGCTCTGACCGTCAGTGCAGGAACGCGATTACGCCGCCAGATAATGCTTTCCTCGTTTTCGATCGATAACTTGGCGATCTGCGCCAATGGCACACTACGCCCGTTTGGTAAGGCAATGGGCAAGTTTTCCAAAAAGTCGAGCTGCGTGCGCTCGGCGTCTTCGAGCCGGCTAACCACATCGATGAGCAAATTATCTTCGCGCAATTGCGTCGCAGTGACACCCGACACGGCCATTTGTAGCGTTTGCGATAATTGCTGGCTGGTTAGCCCCAATTGGCGCAATTTATCCTGATCAATATTCAGACGTACGACTTTGACCTTCTCGCCCCAGTCGGTATGCACTTGACGCAAGTTAGGATGCGCACGCATCGGCTCGGCCACCAGTTCGGCGATTTCTTTTAGTTTTTTCTGGTCGTCGCCAATAATGCGAAACTGCACTGGGTAACCCACCGGTGGGCCGTTTTCCAGCCGTGTCACCCGACCTCGCACGCTAGCAAAATCATTGGCAAACAGCGTTTTAATTCGCTTTAATACATTCTCGCGAACGTGTTCATCCTTGGTCATCACCGTGAGCTGGCCAAAATTCAAATTCGGCATTTGCTCATCGAGCGGCATGTAGTAACGCGGCGAACCGACACCAACGTAGCTTGTCACCGAGACTACATCTGGGTCTTTCAGCATGATCGCTTCGATCTTTTTCACCTCGCGCTCGGTCGCTTCATACGATGCGGTATACGGTAACCACAGATCAACCATTAACTCTGGCCGGCTGGACGCGGGGAAAAACTGCTTGGGCACCGCCACCGCAAACAGCAGCACCGACGCCACAAACGCCCCAGCAGTCAGTGCAATCGTCGTTTTGCGGTAGGTAATGCACCACGTGACTGCGCGGCGAAAACGGGTATAAAACTTCCCAGAATGCGCATCGTGCGAACCATGCGGCTTCAGATTTTCTGGCAACAGGTGATAGCCCAGATACGGCGTAAACAAGACCGCAACGACCCACGACAGAATCAGCGCCAAACCCACTACAGCAAAAATTGAGAAGGTATATTCACCGGCATTCGATTTAGCAAGACCTACCGGCAGAAACCCCGCCGCAGTAATGAGCGTACCCGTTAGCATAGGAAACGCTGTCGAGGTATAGGCAAAGGTTGCGGCACGAAATTTATCCCAACCTTCTTCGAGTTTCAGCGCCATCATCTCAACTGCGATGATCGCGTCGTCAACTAGCAACCCCAAGGCAATCACCAAAGCGCCAAGCGAAATGCGCTGCAATTCCAGATTAAACACTTTCATAAATAAGAAAGTCAGTGCCAACACCAGCGGAATCGACAAGGCCACCACTATGCCCGTGCGCCAGCCCAGCGATAGAAAGCTCACCGCCAAGACAATCACCACCGCTTCGAGCAGCGATTTCATAAAAATATGCACAGCGTTTTTCACCACTGCAGGCTGATCGGATACCGCGTGAAACTCGATACCAATCGGCAAATCGCGTTTCATTTTTTCCAGCGTGGCATCAATCTGCTTACCCATCGCCAGCACATTGCCGCCCTGCTTCATTGAAATACCAAGCCCAATCGCTTCTTGCCCAGTATTGCCCTGCAAGGCAAAGCGCATTTTGCTCGTTGCCGGGTTGATATTGGCGCGAAACACATCGGCCACATCGCCGACTTTGAAGGTGCGATCGTTGATCGTAACTGGCGTATTCTTAATCGTATCGATAGCATCAAAGCCACCGGTCACGCGCAAAAACACACGCTCATCCTGCCCCTCCACGACCCCAGCGGGACTCATCGTATTGGTCGCCGCCAGCACTTGGTTGATTTGAAACGGCGTCACGCCCATCGTTGCGAGCTTGGCGCTACTGTATTGCACGTAGATTTTTTCATCTTGCGCGCCAATCAACGTGGCTTTATTGATATCGCGAATGCGCAGCAGCTCGGTACGTACTTTTTCAACGTATTCTTTGAGTTCTGCCGAGCTAAAACCATCGGCGGTAAACGCATACAAGCTGCCATAGGTTTCGCCAAATTCATCGTTAAAAAATGGCCCCGCCACGCCTTGCGGCAACTTACCTTTGGTGTCGTTCAAGCGTTTGCGGACTTGATACCAAGCGTCGTTCACCTCTTTGGCGCGCACATGCTCGTACAGCATAATCGTGATCAGCGATTCGCCCGCACGAGAATAGCTTTTGGTGTAATCAATATACGCAATGCCCTGCAGCGCTTCTTCGAGCTTATCGGTGACTTGTTGCTCGACTTCGCTTGCTGAAGCACCGGGCCAGAACGAGCGCACGACCATCGCTTTAAAAGTAAATTCTGGGTCTTCTTTTTGCCCCAGCTGCGTGTAGGCCAAAATCCCAGCCAGCGACAGCACCGCCATCAGATACAGCACCAGCGATTGGTGCTTAAGTGCCCACGCCGATAAATTAAAAGACTCGCTCGGCTTAGTCATGGCTCGCCCCCGCCAACACGCGCACTTGCTGGCCTTCGCGCAGCAAATTGGCACCCGCAGTGACAACCACTTGGCCCGCTTGTACGCCGCTCACTTTCACCGTTGAGCCAGCTACGCCAACAATGCTCACCGGAATGCTTTTCACCACGCCTTGCTCGCCCTTGATATTGCTCACCAGCCAAACGCGCTGCGCTTGCTCTTTACCAAACAAAGCGGGCAAAGGCAAAGATACACCTGCAAGTATCTCTTTCTGATCAGCTTGCTGTTTTACCTGCAGAGTCATACCCAGCTTGATATTGTCCGATTTTGGTAAAGTCACTTTAACGCGATAGGTGCGAGTGAGTGCGTCAGCCGCTGGCGCCACTTCACGGATCACGCCTTCAAAATCACTTTGCTCACCCGCCCACAGCGATACGGTCACCTTTTGGCCTTCGCGCCAGGCTTTGACTTTGTTTTCCGGCACATCGATCACCGCTTCACGATCGCCATCTTTCGCCAACTGCAATACGGCTTGCCCTGCCGCGACGACAGAGCCGGGCTCGGCCAAGGTGGCGGTGACAATGCCTGATTGATCAGCAATGAGTTGCGCGTAATTACTTTGATTTTGCGCCAATTGCGATTGCGAGCGCGCTTGCTCAAAGGTTTGTCTGGCCGCGGTGAGCAGCGTAAAGCGTTTATCAACTTCGGCTTGGCTAATGAATTTTTGCGCGAGCAACTCTTTGCCACGCTGGTAATCGAGCTCAGCTTGCGCCAATTGCGCCTTGCTCGATTCAAACTGCGCGCGCGCGGCATCGGCGGTCAGGCGCACGTCGCTCGGATCTAGCGTCGCTAAGACTTGGCCTTTATTGACCACATCGCCCACATTAATCGGGCGCGCATTAATCTTGCCGCCGATGCGAAAGCCCATCGGCACAATATGGCGGGCTTTGACTTCACCGCTATAGACTTCACCAATGGAACTCGCGTGTAGCGCCCCCACCGTCATCGTTCGCACCGGACGAATATCTTGCACAGTTTCTACTGGTTTTTGGCAGCCAACCAAGGTAAATGCGCCCAAAAGCGCGACGATAGTAAGGAGTTTCATGCTTAGCCTTTGCGGTGCATAAGTCCGGTTAACAAAATATCCAAAATCGTTTGTAAATAACGTTCCGGATCATAATCGGGGGGTAAACAGTTCAAAGAGTGCTGCGAGATCAGGGCCATAATGACGGGCGAACACACCACATGGACTGCGTAATCCAAATCACAGGGCGTAAATTCGCCTTGGTCGATACCCAGTTGCAGCACACGGCGAATCAGCGCGTTGCCTGATTGCACATAGCCTTCACGATACAGCTCCAATACATCAGGAAAATTACCGCCTTCGGCGAGCATGAGTTTAGGCAATGCGGAAAGCTGCGGGTTACGCATTTGTCCCCACCAAAAACGCATCAACTCGATAAATAAATCACGCGCCGAGCCTTGCCAGCCGTTGACAATTTCGTCGCCTTGCGCGATTTGCGGCAGCAATAGCTCGCTGATCACCGCTTTGAAAATTTCTTCTTTATTAGCAAAGTACAAATACGGCGTGCCGCGCGTCACCCCTGCGGCACGCGCGATGTCTTCAATCTTGGTTGCGGCATAGCCTTTTTCGACAAACAAACATAATGCGGCTGCCAGTATTTCCTGTGGCCGTGCTTCTTTGCGGCGAGTCCAGCGCTTGATCGGGCAATTCATAGTGCGCACCGAAAATAAATAAATGAACGTTCATTTATTATCCACCTTGCTTAATGACAACGTCAAGCAGTTGAAACCATATTCCAACAGCAAAAGAGTCACTGAAATCACTGTAAAATCGCGCTAAGCAATGCTTGTTCTGCGGTACAATCTGCGCACTCTTTTATCTGCTGCCGGAGCTAGTCATGAACGACATCACCGCCCAAACCAAAGCCGAAATTCTGTCTGAAGCGCTACCCTATATTCAGCGCTTTTTTGATAAAACCATCGTGATCAAATACGGCGGCAATGCCATGATCGATGAAGAGTTAAAAGACGGCTTTGCATCCGACGTGGTACTGCTGAAATTAGTCGGCATGAACCCAGTCGTGGTTCACGGTGGTGGCCCACAAATCAATGATTTGCTCGATCGGATTGGTAAAAAAGGCGAGTTCATTCAGGGCATGCGCGTGACTGACGCGGAAACCATGGACGTGGTTGAAATGGTATTGGGCGGCCACGTTAATAAAGAAATCGTGTCACTGATCAATAAGCATGGCGGCAAAGCGATTGGTTTAACCGGTCAAGACAGTCACTTCATTCGTGCCCGTAAAATGATGTTGAAAAACGAAGCAGGCGAAGAAACGGTCGATATCGGCCAAGTCGGCGAAATCGACAAAATCGACCCAGCCATCGTGCAGCACTTGGATGCCGCCGATTTTATCCCCGTGATCGCACCGATTGGCGTTGATGCAACGGGCGAAAGCTTAAATATCAATGCCGACCTCGTTGCAGGCAAACTTGCTGAAGTATTGAAAGCCGAGAAATTAATTCTGATGACCAATACCCCAGGCGTATTGGATAAAGAAGGTACTTTGCTGACAAAACTGACCGCTAAACGCATTGATGAATTGTTTGCCGACGGTACGATTTCTGGGGGCATGCTGCCAAAAATTGGCTCGGCACTCGACGCGGCAAAAAGCGGCGTGAATTCAGTACACATTATTGATGGCCGCGTTAAACACGCGCTCTTGCTGGAAGTTTTAACCGAGCAAGGTGTGGGTACGATGATTCGCGCGAAGTAATTGTAAATCAGTGTTTTAACAAAAAAAGGGGCGCAACAACGCCCCTTTTTCTTGCCTATTAATTACCGCCAACTAAAGTGATAGTACCCACACCAGACGGGAGTCTATCCATGAAAACAGCGCGCCAATTAATAGGCGACAAAGCCGAGCGACGTACAGTCTCTATTGCGCCTAGTGGCACCGTATATCAAGCTTTGCAAATCATGGCCGACAATAATATTGGCGCCATTCTGGTTATGGATGGTGAAAAATTAGTCGGCATTTTTTCTGAACGCGATTACGCCCGCAAAGTCGTATTAATGGGAAAAACGTCGGCTGGCACACCAATCTCTGAAATCATGACCCACAAATTGCTGTGTGTACCACCAACGGCCACGGTTGATGATTGCTTAGGTTTAATGACCGAAAAGCGCATTCGCCATTTACCCGTGCTGGAAAACGACAAGGTACTGGGCATCCTCTCAATTGGCGATTTAGTGCGCGAAAAAATCGCCGATCAAGAATTCGTTATCGACCAAATGACGCATTACATTTATGGTTAAACGCCCATATTAAACATTCAACGATAAAATAGCCGGCTTACCAGTCGGCTATTTTTATGATGCGCAACATGAATTGGATTTTTGATCTCGACAACACTTTGCACAATGCCAGTCGGCATGCGTTTCCAGTGATTGATGCGGCGATGACCGAATGGCTCAAAATTCACCTCAATCTAAATCACGATGCAGCTAATCAAATCCGGCAAGAATACTGGCGACGTTATGGGGCAACGATGCTGGGTTTGCGCAAACACCACCAACACCTCAACCCCCATCATTTTCTTGCCGCCTGCCACCCATTACAGCAGCTCAAACAACAGCTTCATCCAATGCCCAGGCTAAAGTCCACGCTCGCGCAATTACCAGGTAAAAAATATTTATTTACCAATGGCCCCCTGCAGTATGCCGAGATGATGCTGTTTGAACTCGGAATTAGCCAATATTTCTCCGGCATCGCGGCTATCGATACAGTAAAACTACAGCCCAAACCATTTAGCAGTAGCTATCGGGCCATGCTGCGCCAATTTAGGCTTCAAGCCAAGCAATGCATCATGGTGGAAGACAGCGTAGATAATCTCTTAACCGCCAAACGCCTGGGGATGCGCACCGTGTGGTTACGGCCGTCAAACCGCAATCACCCAGCAGCTGATATGGTCATTCAACAGTTACATCAACTCGTCAAATAAAAAAGCAGCCCGCAGGCTGCTTTTTTACAACTCAACTTGCATCCCCATTTCAACCACGCGGTTGGGTGGGATTTTAAAGAAGTTGGTCACACGTGTTGCATTCCGACTCATCAAGCTAAACAAACGTCTACGCCACCAGCTCATCGATGGATATTTCGCCTCAACAATCGTTTCACGCGATAAGAAGAACGAGGTGTTCATATCATCGAATTCCAGTTCCGGCTGCAGCTGAGTAATTTGCTGCAATACCAGCGGCACACTCGGCTCTTCTTTAAAGCCAAATGTAGCAATCACCTGATAAAACGATTCACCCATTTTCCGCACCACCACGCGTTCGCGGCTAGGTACGAATGGCACATCGTCGGTGCGAATCGTGAGGAACACGACCTGCTCGTGCAGCACTTTATTGTGTTTTAAGTTATGCAGTAATGCATGCGGCACCGTATCAGAATTGGCGGTCATAAAGATCGACAACCCTTCGACACGCTGTGGTGGGCTAGACTCCAAGCTCTCAACAAAACCAGAGAGCGGCATTTCTCCTTCGCGCAATTTCGTCGAGAGCAATTCTCGGCCACGCTTCCACGTCATCATCAAAGTAAAGGCCACCAAGCCGAGCATCAGTGGGAACCAGCCGCCTTCGTGGATTTTGAGGATATTGGCAGAGAAAAACGCCAGATCTATCACCAGCAAGAAGGCCAATAAACTCCAATATGCCCATTTTTTGCGACCAGTGAAGTAATGCCCCGCCACGACAAAGGCCAATAATGTGGTCATTACCATCGTGCACGTCACGGCAAAACCATAAGCGGCGGCGAGATTACTCGAGGTGCGAAACGCCAAAATTAATAGAATAACCGACAGCAGCAAGAACCAATTAATGCCGGGAATATAGATCTGCCCCATCTCACGCTCTGAAGTGTGCTGGATATCCATGCGCGGGCAAAAACCCAATTGCACCGCTTGATTCGCCACCGAAAACGCGCCTGAAATCACCGCTTGTGACGCAATCACCGTCGCCATCGTCGACAACATCACCAGCGGGATATGCGCCCAACTTGGCGCAAGATAATAAAACGGATTTTTGATCGCCTCTGGCGTTGAAATCAGCAACGCACCTTGACCAAAATAATTCAGCATCAAGGCCGGCAGCACCAGCACAAACCACGCATATCGAATGGCGGGGCGGCCAAAGTGACCCATATCGGCATACAGCGCCTCAACCCCAGTCAAACACAACACCACCGCGCCGAGCAGCACAAAGCTCACCCACGGATGGGCAAAGAAGAATTCGATCGCATACAGCGGATTGACCGAGGCCAAGACCTGCGGCGCTTTGATAATATTGATGATGCCCAACACAGCCAAAACGACAAACCAAGTCACCATAATCGGGCCAAATAGCTTGCCGACCAGTGCGGTTCCGCGCGATTGCATCGCAAACAGTGCGACCATAATCATGATGGCCACGGGCAGAATATACGGTTCTAAAGTATGCGAGACGAGGCTAATCCCTTCTAACGCCGAGAGCACCGAAATGGCCGGTGTGATGATGCTTTCCCCCGAAAACAACGCCGCACCAAAGATCCCCAAAATCGCTAGCTTGAGCGCTTTTTGCTTATTATTCGTCGCACTGCGCAGCGCCAAGGCCATCAAAGCCAAAATACCGCCCTCGCCACGATTGTCGGCCTGCAAAATCACCGCCACATATTTGAGCGACACCACCAGCATCAGGCCCCAAAAGATCAGCGATAGAATACCCATAACATTGAAGGCATTGAGCTCTAGCGGGACGTGGCCGTTAAAACACTCTTTGAGTGTATACAACGGACTGGTGCCAATATCGCCATAAACAACCCCAATCGCGCCAACAACAAGGCCGGCCAATTTTTTGGGATCGTGGGTGTGAGGGTGAGACATGATGTCAATTTGTCCAAAATGGGAAGCGGATTATATGCCCGCTCCACCGTAAATGCATGATTTCAATACAAACGTTGCGGCAATGCACCAAAATAAGACATTTTGTCGTTAGGAGGCAGTTTGTCGTAATTTCTGCAGCGGCAAAGGCAAATTTGCCCAGTCAAAAAAAGGCCCCGGATCAGTTTTTCGCAGCGGAGCGATGTCAGAATGCCCAACCAGAGATTGCAATGGGTAACGCACGTCCAAAGCAGATAATAAATTATTCAGCACCACATACTGTATGGCTTCAAAAGGCACGAAATCCGAGCCCTCTAGCTCAATACCTATCGAAAAATCATTACACCGCTCTCGTCCTTGCCAGCTAGAAATACCCGCGTGCCAAGCCCGTTGATTGCACGAAACAAATTGCAGTAATTCTCCGTCGCGGCGAATCAAAAAATGCGCCGAAACTCGCAAGTTCGCCAACTCGGCGTAACAAGCATGATCATCTGGATTCAAGCAATTGGTAAACAGCCGCTCAATATCTGCGCCGCCAAACTCGCGGCATCCGGGCGGCTGAGGTGGCAGATGGATATTATGGATGACGACCATATCAATAGGCATTGCAGGCGTACGTTCATCGCAATTGGGGCTGGGCACGCAACGCGCCGCGGCACACCAACCGGCGTCATCAATTTGAAACCGCTGCAAATCCTGCATAGGGTATTGCCTCTTAATAATTATTTAACAATAGCTACAGAGCAATACCCTGCATCATTCATCGCCTTCTTGGCAAATTCCAAGGCGATCAAGCCGATAACGCATGCTACGGAACGTGATGCCTAGCAGTTTTGCAGCTTGGGTGCGATTAAAATTGGTTTTATCCAGCGCCGCCAAAATTGCCGCTTTTTCCACGCGATCGAGGTAATCCTGCAATGGATAAGTGTCACCTAAATTGGCCGCCTGCGCTTCAGCGCGATCGGCGCTATCTTGCTGAATATGCAAATCTTCGGCATAAATATGCGCGCCATCGGACAGCGCTAATGCACGTTCCAGCAGATTTTCTAGCTCACGCACATTGCCCGGAAAATCATAACGGCGCAGCGCCTGCAAAGCATCGGGCATCAGGGTCGGCGCATCGAGATGATGTCGTTGCGCGATTTTCTTCAGCACCGCCTGCGCAATCAGCAATACATCTTCGCCCATTTCCCGCAACGGCGGCATTTTGAGCTCGATCACATTCAGCCGATAATACAAATCTTGCCTAAACTTGCCGATCTCGACGCATTTCGCCAGATTTTGGTGCGTGGCCGAAATAATACGCACATCAATATCAGTTTCGATCACGCCACCGACTTGGCGTACTTTGCGCTCTTGAATCACGCGCAGCAATTTCACCTGCATCGCCAAGGGTAAATCGGCGACTTCATCTAAAAACAAGGTTCCGCCATGCGCTGCCTGAAAAAAACCATCGCGGTCTTCATTGGCACCGGTAAATGCGCCTTTGCGATAACCAAAAAATTCACTTTCCATCAGGTTTTCAGGAATTGCGCCACAGTTCACCGCAATAAACGGTTTATCCGCCCGAGCTGATTTAGCGTGAATCAAACGTGCGGCCCGCTCTTTACCCGAGCCTGATTCACCAGTGATATACACGGGTGCCAAATTACGCGCCAATTTATCGACCAAGCCCAGCACGTGCAGCAGCGCGGGTGACGAGCCCAACAATGGGTTGTCGGGCGAAACAGCTTGCTGCACCGCGGCTTCGACCGGCTCCAACTTGAGTGCCGATTTAACCAAGGTGCGTAGTTGCTCCAGCGAAACAGGTTTGGCCAAATAGTCAAAAGCGCCCGCTTTCAACGCGGCAATCGCATTATCGGTACTACCATAGGCGGTAAAAATCGCAATCGGCACGTCTAAACGCTGAGCTTGGATATGCTTGACCAACTCAAGCCCTTCGCCATCCGGCATGCGCATATCACTTAAGCACAGATCAAATCGCTGTGAATCGAGCTGTTTTTTAGCGACACTAACGCCATTCGCTTTGACCACATCCAAGCCCATCTTTAATAAGGTCAGCTCGAGTAAATCAGCCAGATCGGGCTCATCATCGACGACGAGCACGCGCGGTAGAACTTTAGATTTTTTGGCCATCAGAGTATCCAAAAACTATACGGAAGCAAGCTCCGCCGTTGGGCGGCGAGATATATTCGAGCAAAGCACCATTCGCTGCACAAATTTCACGCGCAATGTACAAGCCCAAGCCCGTGCCTTTACTTTCAGTGGTGAAAAAAGGTTCAAACAATTGTGATTGCGCATCCGCCGGCACAGGCGGCCCATCATTAACTACATCGAGCACCCAAAAATCATGTTGACGGGTTACGACCATATGCAAACTACCGGCTTTTTGGGTGCAATAACGCCAACCATTGCGCGCCAAATTCCACAATACTTGCTGTAGATGCCCGGAATCAAAGCGCACCAAAACGTGTGAATCACATTCTATCGAGATCGCCACGCCTGTTTTTTCTTGCAATTCAAATTGTTCATTAAACGTTGCCAACCATTCAGCCAACTTAATATCTTGTCGATTCACCCGATCACGCCGATTAAGTTCCAGCACATCTTTCACCATCCGCTCAAGTCGTTGGCTATTATCGGTAATAATCCGCGTGAGTTTTTGCAGATAAGGACTCTCATTCGCCTCTTCTTGCAACAGCTCAGCTGCGTGGCTAATGGCGCCCAATGGATTGCGAATCTCATGCGCTAAATTGGCCGTTAAACGCCCCAAAGCAGCTAACTTTAACTGCTGCGCTTCGCGTCGCAAACGAGCCATGTCTTCCAGATAAATTAACACGCTACTATTGCCGTCGGCACTTAAGGGCACAAAACGCGCCCGCAGCGTATTGCGACCATCGGCGGTTTGTACCAATTCCGTCGCCACACCCTGCTGCAAGCGCCAACGTGCCAAAGGGGCAGATAACTCGGGAATATCGGCTGACAACTGTGAACCAATTTCGGGTCTAAGCCCTGTCACCCGCACCGCTTGTTCATTGTATTGGCGGATCAAGCCTTGCTCATCCACCACAAAGACACCGTCGGACACGTCTTGCAAAATACGCTCGTTGACCTGAGCTAAATTAGCCAAATCAATACTACGCTGTTCGGCCAGAACACGGTTTTCTTCCGCATAACGGGATAGACGAAACGCCAACCAAGCGACGGCAAAACTAGCAATTGATAGCAGCGCGCTCGACATTGGGTTGATTTCGTCCACATCCCCCGTCAAGTACGCCCAACTCAACTCTAACAACAGCGCAATCGTCGCAATCGATGCGTGAAACAAACTCATTCGGCCACGCGCAATCAAGCCGGCAGCGGCTAGATACGGTAACAGCAAAATACCGAGACCGCTTTTAATTCCCCCACCAAAATGCATCAAGCCGACAATCATCGTGATATCGACCATTACTTGGCAGGACAATTGCAAATCAAAACGCGGCCAGCGCTTGGCTATCGCCCAGATAAATACCAAAGCAAACAGCGTGTATACACCCAGAATCGCCGAGATAACGAGGCGCTCGTCACCGCGCGCCCAAGATGCATGGGTGAACGTGTAGATGCCCACCATCAAACCGATAATGGTCAGCAATCGAAATACATTAAATAAGGCCAGTGAGCGCCACAGCGCTTCGCTAATACTGCGATTGGTTTGCGTCATTCTTCGCACAAATAAAAACGGGCGGCCAAAGCCACCCGTGTGTTAATTACCACCCAACAGCGGCGGATCTTGTGTCTGACCAATTAAACGCGCCAGTTCACCCAATGCTGCTTCATAGACCCCGCGCTTGAATTCAATAACCGCATCCAGCGGCGACCAATATTCATTCCAGCGCCACGCATCAAATTCTGGATGCGTCGTCTTGCGCAAACACACATCGGAATCGCGTCCGATCAGTCGCAACAAGAACCAGATCTGCTTTTGACCCTTATAGGTACCGCGCCATTCGCGGCGCACCCAGTTGGTCGGCACATCATATTTCACCCAATCCCGCGTCCGACCGACGATTTCAACATGCTCCGGCAATAGACCAACTTCTTCGGCCAACTCGCGGAACATGGCTTGCTCTGGGGTTTCCCCCTGCTTGATACCACCCTGCGGGAACTGCCATGAGTGCTCACGCACCCGTTTGCCCCAAAACACTTGGTTTTGGCGGTTAACAATGATGATGCCGACGTTTGGCCGATAGCCGTCACGGTCGAGCATAAAACTACCTATGTTAGATTTCGTTGATTACCTTAATTTTTTCACATCCGCGCGCTCTTGCAAACCTTTAAATGCAATCTGCGCGCGACTTTCAGCGTGGCACATCGGCAAACGCCGTTACTGCAGCACAAAAGTAAAATCAGATAAACAAACGTCTATCGTTATGCGGGTTCATTTTGGCCAAATCGCTGACAAACTCGCCAAACTCCAAGCCATATTGCGCTTCGAGTTTTTTCGCCTTATCCGCCAAACGCTCCCACTGCGGGCTGTTTTGCCCACGGGTAAACGCAAATGCAATCACATTGCCTTTTTGCCGCGCCGGCAGACACAGCAAACGGCCGTCAAAGATTTCCGAAATTTGCGCGCAATACTGATCAAATTTGCGATCAATACTCCACAAATTGACCGCCAGCACGCCGTTATCGGTCAGCTTATTTTTGCATGCTTGGAAAAAATCGGCGTTCGCCAGTGGCGCGGCAATGCCAGTCGACGAATACGCGTCCATCATAATCATATCGACCGATTCGTCTTCCATGCCGTACACATGCGCAGCGCCATCGGCGGTCAGCACCGTTAAGCGCTCATCGTCGGGCGGCAGGTAAAACATGCTGCGCGCCACATTCACCACTTGCTGGTGCAACTCAACGCAAGTGAGCTTGGTTTCCGGCAGATATTCATGCACCCATTTGGCAATCGAGCCGCCACCCAAACCAATCAGCAACATATCGCGCGGCGGATCAAGAAATAGCAGGCTACCAAACACGCAGCGCGAGTAGGCCAATAGCAATTCATTTGGCGCGTTAATTTTCATCGCGCTTTGCGTATCGTCTTGACCAAAATGCAGTTTGCGAATGCCGCCCTCTTCTGACACATCGATCACGATGTCGTCGTCGTTGGCTTTAGAAAATCGTTTAGAGCGAAATAACATTAATCGTCGCTCCCGCAGCCGCTGTCGAGCGATTTAGTCGCAAAAATCGAAATCCGGCTTGGGTCTTTAAATTCTTCTTTATCAAACGCTTTATCGCCATCAGCGCGCGGTGTGCCGTCAGCTTTGGCGTTTACAAAGTCATAAATGCTTGGGTCATTCAAATGCGATGGCACCACATTGCACGTCGCAGAGAACATCGTCTCCAAACGGCCAGGAAAGCGTTTATCCCAATCGCGCAACATTTCGCCCACCACTTGGCGCTGCAAATTCGGCTGCGAGCCGCACAGGTTGCACGGAATAATCGGGAATTCTTTCGCGATCGCGTATTTCTCGATGTCTTTTTCTTTGCAGTAAGCCAGCGGGCGAATCACCATATGCTTGCCGTCGTCCGACACCAATTTCGGTGGCATGCCTTTGAGTTTGCCGCCGTAGAACATATTCAAAAACAGCGTCGCCAAAATATCATCACGGTGGTGACCCAAAGCAATTTTGGTCGCGCCCAGCTCATCGGCCACGCGGTACAAAATGCCGCGACGCAGGCGTGAACACAGGCTACAGGTGGTTTTGCCCGGCTCGATCACGCGCGTCACAATCGAATACGTATCTTCTTCGACAATGCGGTATTCAACGCCGATTTTGCTCAGATATTCAGGCAAAACATGCTCAGGAAAACCCGGTTGTTTCTGGTCGAGATTGACCGCGACAATCGAAAAATTAATCGGTGCTGATTTTTGCAGGCTGAGCAAAATATCGAGCATCGTGTAGCTGTCTTTGCCGCCCGACAGACACACCATTACCCGATCACCCTCTTCGATCATATTGAAATGATTGATCGCGTCGCCCACATTGTGGCGCAAACGCTTGGCGAGTTTATTGAAATTATATTGCTGCTTTTTCGCAGCCTCGGTTTGACGCGCAACTTCGTCGTCAGTAAGCACGGTATCGGTCATAAAAAAGCGACGGGGCAGCTTGGCCGCCCCGTGATAGATGATTGAATTGCCAGCGATTTTACCGCAAAACGCCTTACAAGTCGCGCCTTTTAGCCGGCAATACAGCCTACAAAACGACGCTGCGCCCGCCGTCGACCGGCAACACCACGCCCGTCAGATACGGCGCTTCGAGTAAAAAGTGAATCGCTTGCGCCAAATCATCGGGCCGACCAATACGTCCCAGTGGTATCGACCCCAAGATCTGACTGCGCGATTCTTGCGTAAAGATACCCCCGTCATCCGGCCAAATATTTGCGCCGGGCGCCACGGCATTGACGCGCACATTTGGCGCTAATTCACGCGCCAGTGATTTAGTCATCGCAACCAAACCCGCTTTCGCCACGGTATACAAGGTATGCAACGGAAAAGGTCGCTCGACGTGAATATCGGCAATGCTGACGATGCAGCCTTGGGTTTTCTTTAACTCATCGCACGCGGCTTGTGCTAAAAACAGCGGCGCTTTCAGGTTTGAGCCAAGCAAATCGGTCCACGCCGCCTCGCTAAACTCGCCAATCGGCGTCGGGAAAAAAGACGACGCATTATTGATCACCGCATCAAGGCGGCCAAATTGCGCGATGGCGGCGGCAACGAGCTCGGGCAAGCGTTCAATCTGCAGCAAATCGAGCTGATAAATAGCCACTGAATCGGCGCGCAGCGCATTGAGTTCATCGGCCAAAGCCTGCGCCTCGGCGCTGGATGCACGATAGTGCAGCAACACGCGCCAGCCGCGCGCGTGCAAATAGCGCGCAATACCCGCGCCAACGCGCTTGGCACCGCCGGTAATCAGAACGACTTTATTCATCACTTCGCAATCTCACCGATGAAAACCCAATACAATAGCGTTTTGTTTGAATTTGACTTGCCCGCACCATGACTCAAGCGCAACTGCCTACCCCAAGCCCCGAAGCACTCGCCGCCAGCGAGCAACTGTGCCAACACATTCGCGCGCAAATCGCCGCGAACGGCGGCTGGCTGCCGTTTGTCGATTATATGCGACTCGCGCTCTACACGCCCGGTTTAGGTTATTACAGCGGCGGCGCGGCTAAGTTTGGTACGGCAGGCGATTTTATTACCGCGCCGGGCTTGTCACCGCTATTTGGCGGCTGCGTCGCGACGACGATTGCACATGTGCTCGCCGAAAGTGGCGGCAATGTCATCGAAGTCGGCGCGGGAACGGGGCAACTGGCGGCGCAAATTCTGGCTGAACTTGAGCGATTGGAACAATTGCCGGCGCAATACGGCATTTTGGAATTATCGGGCGAATTGCGCGAGCGCCAATTGCAAACGCTGCAAACCTTGGTGCCGCATTTGGCCGATCGCGCGGTGTGGCTAGACTCGCTACCGAGCGAGTTTACCGGCGTCATCGTTGGCAATGAAGTGCTCGACGCGATGCCGTGTGAAGTCGTACAGCTTCACGATGGCGAATGGCAACGGCGCGGCATTGTCGCGAACGACGACGGTTTCGCATGGGAAAGCCGCCAGCTTGATCCAAGCAAAGACGCGGCGATTTTGGCCACTTGCGCCACGTGGCCGCAGATTCCGGGCTACACCAGCGAAATCCAGATCGAAGCGCAAGGCTTTATCAAGGCGCTATCCAATAGCCTCAAACGCGGCATGATTTTAATGCTTGATTACGGTTTTCCAGCCGGCGAGTTTTATCATCCCGAGCGCAGCATGGGCACGCTGATCGGCCATTATCGCCACCACACGGTGCACGATATGTTCCACTTTCCGGGCCTGACCGATTTAACGTGCCACGTGGATTTTTCTGCGATGTATAGCGCCGCAGAGCAATCCGGCCTTGCGCTAGACGGCTATACCTCTCAGGCCAGCTATTTAATTGATTGCGGCATTTTGGATCGCGCGGCGCAACTCGATAGCAAATCGGTTGAATACTTACGCACCGCAGCGGCGCTGCAAAAATTATTAGGTCAGGCAGAGATGGGCGAATTATTTAAAGTCATCGCCTTCTCGCGCGGATTGGAAGGCGCAACCGCGCCAGGCTTGCGTGGGCAAGATCGCTCGGGCGAGCTATAAGCCTTGCTACTTAAGGCAGCCAGCTAATTCGGTTCTGCATCGCGCTGGGGATGCTTAATTTCCAGCGCTCAACCAAAGTGCGGCTCAACATCAAACGAGCCGTGCTGCCTTGCTTGATGGCTTGGCTTTGCTTGGGCAATTGCAATTGCGACTTGGTCATTTTCCCTGCGACCTCGCCTTGCTCAAAACCGGCAATCACCGCTCCGCCCACGGTGGCATCGCGCCCCACTTGGAAATCCCAAAAACCAAATAAGGGCACTTTGCTATTGGTGTTCGTCCATTTCATGACGACATCCGCTTCGATATTTTGTTGCGTTTTTTCGTCAACCAAGGCTTGGTAAGTCCCAACGAGCACTGCATCATATTTGCCTGCAGCTTGATGAATGCTTTTTTTCCACTCATCAATGCTCGCTACCATCAACACATCGACATGCGCATCTTTCAACTGCACGATATCATCGTGCAAAATTGCAGCAGAGCGATCCTGATCAAGCAGCACCAAAATGCGCCGCGCAGTAGGAATCAATTCGCGAATCAGCGCAAAACTGCTTTTATATTGCGGCCGCTCGAGTACGCCGCTGACATTACTTGGCAACTTTGCACCGTCAAAATAGCGCTCAGGGTTGGCGTTAATCCCCAAAAAAATACTGGGGATATTCATGCGCGAGAGTTTGGGCCCAAGCAAGGCCAGCGCGGCATCGTCGCCCAAGATAGCCACGGCTGGCGGTTGCCGCTGAATTTGCTCCAGCGCCAAAGCCGCCTGCTGCAAATGCTCATCGGTTGGCAAGCGCTTGGTATCAAGTGCGATAAATTGCAGCTCAGCCACCCCATCAAGCTTGCTTTTAATGCCCTGCAAATATGCCTTGTCCCATGCATTCTCTGGATGGTAGCTCTCCACCACTGTGACCAAGGGCAAGGCCATTACCTGTGAAATTGGCAACGAAAGCAGCGTGGCAAGCAAGGCATGGCGGCGCATTTAAGCGATCCATTCAACCATCAAATCATCGGCAATAGCTTCAAGCGCGATGCGAACAGTCGCCAAATCCAGCTGGGCAGGCGCTGATAAATCAGCATTGGCATGAAACATCGTGTCACCCGACATCGGAGCGCTCTCTAGCCAAGTGGTCAATTTTTCGACGTTTACTTGATAGCGCGCCAAAATCGACGCGACGTCTTTCACAATTCCAATTCGGTCGTGCCCAACCAGATGCAAGCCAAACAATTGTTGCGATTGTGCGACTTGGTCTTGATCGAGTACACCACGCACGTCTAAATCAGGCACCGCCTGCAAAGCCGCCAATAAAGCCGCACCGTCTTTTTCGACTGCGACTTTAACAATGCCCGCAAATTGCCCAGCCAAGCGGGAAAAAGATGATTCGAGCCAATTGCCACCTTGCGCTGAAATCAAAGCGGCCAACTGCTCAACTAAGCCCGGCTTATCTTTCCCTAAAACGGAAACTACTAATACATTCATCGCCACCTTGTTGCCCTCGCAAAAATACCCATTCTTTGATTAAACTTACACAAAAACAGTGCCAAATAAAAAATTATTGACGCATAATTACATTTACTTATAAAAACAATGAGTAATTCACTACAGCGTGCTGCAAGCACATCAGGTTTCAAACTCACTTTTCATCGCACCCAAGGAGTTGAGCAATGCATCCTCACATGTATCGAACCTTACTCGGCAGCTGCCTAATTGGCCTCGCCACACTATCGCCATTGAGCCATGCCACCGAAGCGACGGTGGTGGTTGAGCAAGTCAATATTGATTATCGCCCGATCACCGCACTAAAACGGATGGGCGCGGCATTACGAGAGTTAAAGGCATTTGAAATCACAACGCAAGCAACACATGAAAAAGTGTTAACCAACGGACAAAAAATCCAAATTGGTGGCTCCACCCTCATTGAATACGTCGCCCCAAATCAATTTAACGCTAGCGTTGAAACCGCGAATAAAGCCGTCGATTTTTATTTTGATGGCAAACAAGCAACACTTTACAGCCCGAAAAAAGGGTATTACAGCACCGTAGATTACACCGGCAGCGTGCGCGAAATGCTCGATACGGTTGAGAGCAAATATGGCTTAGCCGTGCCTTTAAAAGATTTGTTTATCTGGGGCACCCCAGAAGCTGACAACGTCCAATTTGACTCAGCCATTTATGTGGGACGCGATTTCGTCGGCGAAGTATTGTGTGATCACTATGCCTTCCGCCAAGGCAGCGTCGATTGGCAAATCTGGATTGAAAGCACCGAGCGATTGCTGCCCCGCAAAGTTGCCATCACCAACACAGCTGATGCAGCGATGCCACAACACGTTGAAATTTTAGACTGGAACACTGCGCCGAAATTTGCCGCGACACATTTCACGTTTAAAGCTCCCGCCAATGCAACGGCAATCAAATTCAGCGAACGTGCTGCTCAATAATCCGGGGAATTGATCATGCAGAATATTTTACGTACTACCGTGCTTCCAATTTGTGCCATGTTAACCCTTGCCTTGAGTGTACCCGTTGTCCAAGCAGGCCCACGTGCCGTGGGAGGTGGCGGCGGCAAAGCTGCGGCGGCACGCCCTGCGCCGAAAGCCAATATGAAGTCGGCGCCAAAGGTGAGCAATAATCGCGCGGTAAAAGGCAATAAAGTAGCCTCTGGCAACACAGTGAATAAGGGCAACAACAAGGTCAACATCGATAACAGCAAACGCAATGTCAATGTCGACAACAATCGCAATGTAAACGTCAATGTGAACGGTAATGGCGGTTGCCACCATGGTTGCGGCGGTTGGTATGACGATGATGATTGGGATGTAGGTCAAGCCATTGTAACGACCGCAGCAGTCGTTGGTACTGCCGCAGTGATTGGTTCGATTGTCAACTCAGTGCCAAGCAATTGCGTGCCCGTGAATATCAACGGCATTACCTACCAACAGTGTGGCAGCACCTGGTATCAGCCCCAATATTCAGGCAGCACGGTAAACTACATCGTGGTCAACGCCCCGCGTTAAGCGCAACCGAGTCTTTAAAGAAAAAAGCCCGTATGAAAACGGGCTTTTTTTTTCAAACGGACAGACTTAGAAACGGCCCGACAACGACAAGGCCAAAAATGGCATTGCATCGTATTTTTCCGTGCTGACCTGTTGATTATGCTGATCGCTGATGGTCAGCTCTCCACCCATTGCCGCACCACCATACACATCAAAGCGTACTTCTTTGCTGATCGTATAAGCTGCGCGCACAAATAAGGGCGTAGAGCTGTTTTCCAGCAAACCATTGGCGGCAACGGCATTGGTGTTTGACAACCGGCTGGTAAATTGACGAATCGTACCGCCAGCAGCCACTTCGAGTGCTGGCGTTGCTTGCCAGCTCACTTCCAAGCCGGCAGGGCCGGCAGGGCCGGCGTGGAATGGGTTTTGTAATGTGAGGCTATCGGTCATTTTCCATTTCACGACCACAAATGGAAAAAGCTCTCCCTCTTCCAACCCTGTCCAAGCACTCAAACCCAAACCCAGTAGCAAACTAGGCGAAAACATCTTGGCCGCGAATGCCGTAGCACCATAGCTCAGGCTATCCGAATTTTCAGCGCCACTTTCAGACGATAGCTCAACGCCCGGGCTGATGTTGTACAGCCAGCCAGATGCGCTGGCGTAAGTCATCGGCACGCTCATCGTCCAGCGGTGCAAAGTGCCCCACGGCGGATTCACATTACCCCAAGCAACAGGCTGGTTAAAATTCCAATCTTGGCGCATTGCCGAGACATCAACACCGATGCTGCGTTGCGCATCCAGCTGTTTATTGACGCCAATCGACGCCATCATCCACGTGGCATCAGCTGTGCCGCCCTTGTTTAAATCAAACTCGGGCACCATCACGGGCGTGATGGCGTAGCTGATCGTGGTATCGCTGGCCTGCGCAGTCATCGCCGCGGCGCTGAGAACTGCACAGGTGATGGCTTTATTTAACATATTCATCTCTCTGTAATTGAGCCAACTATTGGCCTTATATTTCCGTGAGCTGATCGCATCAACGGGTATTTTTAATAAATTCGTCGCATCCACAATACCGTGGGCATATCGGCTTTCGAGCGATCAAGCAAAGCGCGGTGCTGCAAAAATACAGAGCCAAAGCGTGCGCCCATATCAGCCCAAAAGAAACTGCTTTTTACCGTGAGTTTCGCTTGCGGAATATCACCGCGCAATTGAGCAGGCACCACAGCGGCAAACTCATCGACACTGGCGAAGTATTTACCCCTACGGCTTGCTAATACTTGCTCAGCACGAGATACCCCAAGCTTTGGCATCCACGCGGCCAGCACCTCAGCCGACACAAAATTCACATTGATTTGTGTGCTAACCGGCAGCGCCACTAAATGCGGCTCCAGCCTTTGCAGAACGGCGGCATTATACCCGTCTATTTTGGCTAATTCGTTAATTTCCACCACCGCTTGCAGCGGCGTGTTTTTCGCCTGCGTGGGCCAAGATCGCTCAAGCGCATCGGCCAATTGCGCGGGCAGCGCCAAATTGACCAGCAATTGCCGATACGCGGCCAAGCCCTGCGCGTCGATTTTACCGTCAGTGCTGAGCACATGGTTTAGATTAAAGCGGCCATTTAGCTCAATCAGCCGGCCGCTTAAACCACCGTTTTCAATTTGAATTTCTGGAATCGGCACCGCCCACGGTTTGAGCATATGGTCGGGCTGGGCCAGGCGCGCGTCGTCACGCAAAGTGAGGCGAACCAATTGTAAAACCGACCATGTGGCGGCACGCGCTTCGGCGCTGTCTTTACGCACCTCCAATTGCTGCAAAGCCCGCTGCTGACGCAACATCAGCAACCCACCAATGGACGCAACCAAGGCGGCGACCATCAACACGGCAATAATCGCGACGCCCGCCTGCCGTGAACCTGAGTGAGCTTGAATTGGCGGCATCGTCATGGAATTAAAAACACCCGTTCGTACACGCCTTGCCGCTGCGCAATCGCGAGCCGAATCCGAATCGCACGTGGCCTGGTTTCGGCCTCGCGCCAACTGCTTTGCCATTGATTATTTTTATCCATAAACGCAAACTCGCACTGGCTTAAGGGCTTGAGCAACACATGCACCGCAGCTTGATCGCCCGAAGCTAAATCGGCTTGCGGGTAAAGTTTGAGTCGCAACGCTTGCTCGCTACACTCATACACCCCATGCAACGGCGCGCGATTAGCGTCAAAGCGGATAAATTCCAAGCCCTGCTCGGTGCTGCGCAACGGCGCTTGCCATTGGCCTTGCTGATCACGCCAAGGGCGTGGCGCCAATTGACTTAAATCGTTTTCAAGCCGCTCAAAAGCCAAAGTCAGCTCTCGCCAATATTGCGTTTCGCTCACCACCGCGCTGCGCGTATCGATCAGCATGCTCACGCCGCGATAAGTAATCAGGCTCATGATGGCGAAAATCGCCAGCGCAACCAACAGCTCAAGCAAGGTAAAGCCACGCTGCGTAGCTTTATTGGGTATACCGCTACAAGCCATATTAGATCTAGCCTGCATCACATTACTCCGCCCTAGAGGCATAAAACACCTGTAAAGACAAAATATGCTCAGGCCGCTCGGCCGCCATCACCGAGAGCTCGATACGCCGAAAACTGTAATTGGGTGTGGGGCTGACATTCATGCGGTAAATAAACTGCTCACCGCCCTGCTCAACTTGCCCCTGCGTTGAGCCAGTTTCAGGAAAAGCACGCGTCGCTAAGCTGTGATTAACCAAATTACTCGCCACCCAGCTCGCCAAGGTGCGCGTGCGATAATCGATCAAGGTATCGGTACTGCCGATCACCAGCCGCGCCGCCGCCGCCAAGGTAATCCCCAACACCGCCAGCGCGATCAAAACTTCAACCAAGGTAAAACCACGCTGCGTCTTCATGGCGTATGTGTCGCGTGGATGGCGCTATCGGCCAGCGTAAAGCGCGCCATCACATCGGCGCTCAGCAGCAGGGTTTGCTCGCCGCCGCTGATTTCAATCACAAAGGGCTCAATCACACCATCACTGGGGAATAACACTCGCTCGCCCAAAGGGCGTTCTTGCTGATTGACGCGCTGAGCGCGAATACGCACTCCATCGGCCAAACGTGTACTGCGCAAGCTGTCGTTATGCTGCATAGGCTCCCATTCAAGGCGCTCGTTTTGCCACCAAAACTGATAGCCCGCGCCATCGCTACTCCACGCCACCATCCGCCCTTTCGCCACCGCCTCATCGCGCGCCGCTTCAAATTGCAACACCAGCCGCTCACCCGCCTCCGGCACGCCGCTGCCGCGATTAAATTGAAACGCGACCATGCTCGTCGCGATCAAAATGATCGCGGTAACGACCAGAATTTCGAGCAGGGTGAAACCGGATTGTGAGTGCGCTTTTTTCAAAATATCTCTGGTGGCACTAGAACGTGCTTCAAATATTGAACCTTGGATTGGCGGCTATGCGCCGCGGCACTTACTTCTCTTGCTTCGCCAAGAGAAGTAAGCAAGAGAAGGCGCCCCGGGCGAAAAGCGCTCCGCGCTGCCCTTGCTTCGTCGTGAGCCAAACGATAAAGCCGTTTGTCTCTCTCCTTGCTGCGGTTTTCGCTACACGGGACTTCAAGCCCCAGCCTGACACATATCGCTCTTTTGCCGCTCAAACAAAACGGCGAGCGAGAGGCTTGAGCACAAGGCAGAAAAGCACGAAAAACCGGAATGTACTGCAGTACATGAGGATTTTGAGTGCTTTTCTAACGCCGTGATCGAGTCTCGCAGCCGCTGTTTTATTGCTGCCACGAGCCGATTTGGGTCTCCGGCGCCCCAGCCTGCCCATCCGGGCCGTAGCTCAGCACGTCAATTTCACCATGCGCACCGGGGTTCAAGTACACGTAGTCGGCCCCCCAAGGATCTTTCGGCGCTTTTTCCAGATAGCCGCCCGCTTTCCAATTATTCGGCACCGGCTCGGTTTGCGGTTTTTGCACCAAGGCTTTCAACCCTTGCTCGGTCGTTGGGTAGCGGCCGTTATCCAATTTGTATAGTTTAAGCGCCGCCATAATCGACGCCACATCTTGTTTGGCCGCCACAATGCGCGCTTCATTCGGTCTATCCATAATCTTAGGCACAATTAGCGCGCCCAAAATCGCCAGAATCGACACAACGACCAAAATCTCAATCAAGGTAAAACCACGGTTCTTTTTCATTTCATCCTCAGGGGTATAGCCCCACAATCAAAGCCCAAAAAGTCATTCAAAGCAATACATCATGCAGCAGAGCGAATTCGCGCCATGTAAAATACATTGGCGTAGCTCCCATCGCGAAAGGCAAAATCTTTACCTTCGCCTTCGATCTCAAAGCCAAATTTACGGTACAAAGCAATTGCCGCGTCATTGTCGGTGTAAACGGTGATTTCAAGCCGATGCACATTGAGCCAATTGTCGGCCAGATCAATCGCTGCCGCCATCAGCTGGCTACCAATCTGTTGCCCCTGCAGATCATCGCGCACCCAAATCCCAAAACTCGCAACATGTTTACGACGCGGGTTTTGCTCGACGCCCAAAAATAAATTGCCGACCACTTCGCCATTTAAATCGGCAACTAGGCTATACGAGCCTTGAGGCATCGTGCCGAGTTTCTTTTGCCAAACTTCTAGCGACGGATAAGGCAGGCCCAAAGTGCCGGTATAGGCTTTTTTTCCGGCATAAATCCGCGTAATCGCATCGATATCCGCGCTGGTGCTATGGCGAATCTGAACAGTCGTCATTCCCTACCCTTATTTAACCAATTGGTTCATTTCAAACACCGGCAACAAGATCGCCAGCACGATCATCATCACCACCGCGCCCATCACTAGCACCATCGCAGGGCCCAGTAGGCTGGTGAAGGCGGTGACTTTGCGATCGAGCTCTTTGCTTTGCTCGGAGGCGGCGCGATCGAGCATTTGCGAGAGCCGCCCGGTAGCTTCGCCACTGGCGACCAAATGCAAAATTAGCGGCGGAAATTCATTGGCTGCTCGCATCGCGCGCGCAAGGCTAACGCCTTCGCGCACTTGCCCAGCCACTTCGCCCACCGCAGACTGCAGCTTTAAATTACTCATCACGCCTTCGGCGGCGTCGAGTGATTTAAGCAGCGGCACGCCGCTACCGACCAAAATCGACAGCGTGCTGGCAAAGCGTGCGGTATTGGCAATGCGATCAAGGTAGCCCAAGACTGGCCATGTTAAACGCCAAGTGTGAAAACGAAATTTAAGCTCGGGTTTTTTGAGTGCATAAAATCCGGCCACGGCCGCGATTGCGATTGAAAGCGCGATCCAAATGCCCATGCTTTGCAGCGCGGCGCTGATCCACAGCAGCGCGCGGGTTAAAAACGGCAAGGTTTGCTTGGCCGATTCAAACACCTGCACCATTTGCGGCACCACCCACGTCAGCATGCCCAAAATCACGAGGGCGGAGACGAACATCACGACCGCAGGATAAATAAACGCCATTGCAATTTTGCTATTGAGCTCGCCCCGCGCTTCTAAATAATCGGCCAAGCGCTGCATTACGCCAGCGAGCTTGCCCGATTCCTCCCCGGCGCGAATCAGTGTGCGATACAGCAGCGGGAAAACGCGCGGGAAAGAATCCATCGCGCTCGAGAGCGGCATGCCGGCCATCACGTCTTGGCGCAATTGCGCCAAAATTTGCTGCACTTTAGGCTGATCGGCTTGCTCGGCCAACACGACAAGCAATTCATCAATGGTTAAACCGGCGTCAAGTAGTGCCGAGAATTGGCGTGTTAGCGTGGCCAAGTCTTGGCTAGAAATGCGCAAGCGCTGCGCGGCACCCGATTCGGCATTCGCCGCGGCAATCGTCAAGACATGCCAACCTTGCTCGCGCAACAGACTACGCGCATGGCGCAATGATTCGGCGTCGATTTGACCCGATTGGGGTTTGCCACCGCTCGCGGCAATGGCTTGATAACGAAAGGCTGTCACAGCAGGTGGAATCGCTTTAAAAAGCTAAAAAAGGCATTATGCCGACAAAAAAATTTCAATTTATCGTTCAAGTCGTCTGTAATACACAAGGAAGTCATTTAACAATGCTTCAATATGACTATTCTATGGCAAAATCATTTTGATATGACACACAAAGACAGCCTTAACGGCGAATTTATTACACTGAACTTTAGTGCTTCATTTTGCCGATCAAAATTCATCGCTTTAGCTTATTAGGAAATATGCAATTAGCCTCGTTTATGAATGCCAAATGGCTGGCACGCGCAGTACAAAGCTTGCTCGGGCTATGGGCGCTTTGGCTCTTCGCGGGGCTAATTTGGCAATTAATCACCCCAACTAGTTCGCCTCGCCCAATACGTTTACCGCAAGCGGCACCAAATGTGCAACACATCGATCCTGCCAGCGTAACACGGCTATTTAATCAAACAGGCCAAAACACCGTTTCCGCTGAAGCGAGTAGCTTGAGCTTGCGCGCGCTGATTTCGGGCAGCAACGGCGTCGCGATTATTGATGGCATAGAAGCAAGCGCTGTCGCCGTTAAGCTCGGCCAAGAAGCGGGCCAATACGGCAAATTAATTGCGGCCCATCGTGATCATATCGTGCTCGATAAAAATGGCGCGCAGCGCAAAGTATTTTTGAATGCATCGGGTATTGCCCAACAAGCCAATTCAGAGCTTAGCCACAGCACCATACCCCAAAGCAACTCAGTCGCACCGGTTGCGAGCAGTGGCATTAGCCTGACACGTGGCCAGCTTACCGGCATTTTGCAGGGGGGCAATTTGGCCAATTGGAGCCGCGGTTTAAATACCAGCCCTGCCGGTGGTATTGCGGTCGAGCGCGCCAGCGAGCAGCAATTGGCGCAAGTCTTGCAATTACGCGATGGCGACATTATCAAGGCCGTCAATGGGCGGCCGCTGAATAAACTCGACGATATTTCCTTGCTGTACGCCGCATTTAGTCAGCAAAACCAATTATCGGTGCTGATTACGCGCCAAGATCAACAGCAGAACCTGAGCTATACCGTAAATCCATGAAAATCAAAAATACCCTGTTGGCCGTTTTGCTCGCCAGTTGCCTGAGCTCCTTAAGTTGGGCCAATAACGACGAAAAAGTGATGCTGAATTTTGTCAATTCAGACATCGAAACCACGGTCAAAGCCATTAGCCTGATTACGGGCAAGAATTTCATTCTAGATCCGCGCGTCAAAGGCACGATTAATATCGTCTCGACTCAGCCCGTTAGCAAAGAGCTGGTCTACCCGATTTTGCAATCGGCGCTACGCCAAGCGGGTTTTGCCACAGTGCAAAGCAATGGTGCAATCAAAATCCAGCCCGAAGCGGACAGCAAGGCGCTGAGCAATAAAACACTGGTGCGCGGCGAAAACGCCAATGGCGAGCAAATCATTACGCAGATTTTTAATCTGAATAATGAAGGCGCCAATCAAATGGCGACGATGCTGCGCCCGCTGGCCACGCCCAATAGCCTGATCAGCGCGTATCAATCGGGCACCAGCAACACGATTGTGATTACCGATTACGCCGACAATGTGCGCCGCCTGGCACGCATTATCGACAATATCGACCAGCCAAAAAACAGCGAAATCTTTACCCTGAAACTTGAGCACGCTTCAGCATTGGATGTGGCGCAAAATATCGCGCGACTGATGCCCGAAGTGAGCGTACAAAATGGCGCGAGCGCGATCCCTGCGCCCGATGGTGTACGCCGCTCGATTGTGGTGCCCGACCCGCGTGGTAATCGCTTAATGATCCGCGCGATTAATGCCGCACAAACCTCGCAATTGCGCGCACTGGTATCGCAATTGGACGAAGCGGCGACGAACGATAGCAGCATTAATGTAATCTACCTGCGCAACGCCGAAGCGGCCAAGCTCGCCAATACCTTAAAAGGCTTGCTCACCGGTCAAGACGACGCCAGCCCTGCGCCGCAAACTAATAACAATAATTCCGCAGCCAACAGCTCGGCGTTTAATAACAGCTCACCGCAAACCACCAGCACCGCCACCACGGTGCAAGTAGCTGGCGCGACGGTGCGCGTGCAGGCTGACACCGTGACCAACTCGCTGATTATTACCGCGCCGCAAAATGTGTATAACAATTTGCGCGCGGTGATCGACAAGCTCGACGTACGACGCAGCCAAATTTATGTTGAGGCAATGATCGCCGAAGTCAATTTATCCAAACTATCGGAATTTGGTTTCCAATGGATTGTGGCGGGTGGCAACGACAAAATCGGCGCCGGCGGCGTGAGTAATATTTCAACTGGCAGCAATACCTTGGGCAATATCGCGACGGCGATTATCAATAAAACGCCAGCCGCCGTGCCGCTCGGCCTGACGATGGGGCTGTTTAATGGTGACCCGCGTGACGGCACTGCTTCACTGGGCGTAATTGCATCGGCGCTGCAAAGCAGCGGCAACGGCAATGTGCTCTCAACGCCGAATTTGCTGATGCTCGACAACGAAGAAGCCAAAATCACTGTCGGGCAGAATATTCCGATTATTACCGGCACTCAGTCGGCGACCGGTAATAACCCCAACCCGTTTACCACCGTCGAGCGTAAAGACATCGGTATCAAGCTGCGCGTGCGCCCGCAAGTCTCCGAGGGCGGCGTGATTACACTGAATGTGTATCAGGAAGTCTCCAGCATTGATAACTCGGTCAATACCAATGGCACCGGTTTGGCGACCAAGGTGCGCACAATTGAAACCAAAGTTTTGGTCGACGACGGACAAATCGTCGTACTCGGCGGGCTGATTGAAGATAGGCTCGCCAACTCAGGCAATCAAATTCCAGGCTTGGGCGATATTCCGGTGGTGGGCGAATTATTTAAATACCAAAACCGCAGTTATCAGAAAGTCAATTTGATGATTTTCCTGCGCCCGGTATTGATCAAAGATGCGGTATCGAATTTCAGCCTGTCGAACGATCGATACCAATACCTGCGCAATCAGCAGGGCGAGTACAAAGTAGGCGAGCATTGGTTCTTGCAAGATTTGCCGAAAGTGCAATTACCCGAGCAATTACCAGACGCAGGCTCATCGGTGTATTCACCAGAAAACAAGAATAAACCTTCCGTACAGAGCAATACCCCGCAATGACGATTGTATCCTATAGCTATGCGCGCGAATTTGGTGTGCTCGACGGCGCAGAACACGATGGCGTCACACCGATATATTTTCGCCACGGCGGCAGCTTATCCGCCATGAGCGAATTGCGTCGCCAACTGGGGGCAAGCCGACTGCATCCGGTGAATACCGCTGAGTTTGAAACCTTACTGAATCAAACCTTCAGCAGCAGCCAGCAAGGCGGCGCAGCCAACTTGGTCGACGATATTGAAGAATCGGCCGATTTAGCGCGGCTGATTCAAGATATGCCCGAAGTGTCAGACTTGATGGAAGCGGAAGAATCATCGCCGGTCATCAAGCTGATTAACGCCATTTTCACCGAAGCGCTGCGCGAAAACGCATCCGACGTACATATCGAGCCGTTCGAGACGCGCTCGGTGGTGCGCTACCGCGTCGACGGTACATTACGCGACGTGATCGAACCGAATCGCGCGCTGCACGCCGCGCTGGTATCGCGGATTAAAGTGATGGCGGGGCTCGATATCGCCGAAAAACGCCTACCGCAAGACGGCCGCATTAACCTTCGCATCGCAGGCCGTCCGGTTGACGTGCGCGTCTCGACTTTGCCGACGGGCCACGGCGAGCGCGCTGTGCTGCGTTTACTCGATAAATCTGCGGGCCGGCTGTCGCTCGCCAAGCTCGGCATGGGCGACAAAACACTGAAAGAACTGACGCAATTGCTCGCCGCACCGCACGGCATTGTGCTGGTGACCGGCCCGACTGGCTCAGGTAAAACGACCACGCTGTACGCCGCGCTCGCCAGTTTGGACGCGAAAAACAGCAATATCATGACGGTGGAAGACCCGATCGAATACGATTTGGACGGAATCGGCCAAACGCAGGTTAACCCGCGCATCGAGATGAGCTTTGCCCGCGCGTTACGCGCCATCCTACGCCAAGACCCCGACATTATCATGATCGGTGAAATTCGCGACTTGGAAACCGCGCAAATCGCCGTGCAAGCCTCACTCACCGGCCATTTGGTGCTCGCCACGCTGCATACCAACGACGCCAGCAGCGCGATCACGCGGCTAGTCGATATGGGCATCGAACCGTTCTTGCTCGCCTCATCAACGATAGGCGTACTCGCACAGCGTTTGGTTCGCACTTTATGCCCAAGTTGCAAGCAGGGGTATATCGCTAGCGAAAAAGAATTAAAAGAGCTAGAGATTGATACCAAGCAGAGTATTACCCTCTACCGCCCCATCGGCTGCTCCGCTTGCGCCCACACTGGCTACCGTGGCCGTACCGGCATTCATGAATTGCTGATCGTCGACGAAGCCATGCGTATGCAAATTCACAACTCAGCTAATGAGCAAGACATCCGCAGCCATGCTGAAACACTGGGCATGCACAGCCTGCGCAAAGACGCCGCATTGCGAGTATTAGAAGGGGTAACGAGTGTGGAAGAGATGCTGAGAATTACGCGGGGATAATTGACGCCAACGAGAAGCGGTTGAATTAAAAAGCCACTGACAATCATCAGTGGCTTTTACTTTTACCTAACTCAAATGAACATTATTGAGCGACAGTTTCTTTCCACCAAGCCAGATAACTTTTCGAAGGATCTGCTTTTACCATGGTGCGTTCAACTACCATATGCCAGTAGTAACCTTCTGGACCAGGGTAGAACACTTTGAATGCTTTTAAATAAATCACTTCATCACCCGTATCCAAACCACTAGGCGAGAAAGCCTTTGCAATATCAGTGGCAGGCACGGTTTCGCTGCCTTTTGCATCAGTAAATACGCCTTCACCAGATGCATTAATAGCAACAGTCGATGTGCTATAGCCGCAACCTTCATTGTGCTCAAATCTCGCCCCTTTAAGATCATTTAAAGTAGCGGCTTGGCTAGTATTTGCTAGCAGTACATACTTAGCTGTGTCGCTAGGGTTTACGCCATTACTCACCGGATTGCACAACATAATTGCACGGCGATCAACCTTATGGGCGTAAGTGCCATTCCAGCCTGTTAATTTTAAATTTCCGCCATCCAGCGCTTCCATTTGAATGGTTTGATTGGCAATCGTTATAGCCGCGTATTTTTCGCTCATACTAAATGGCGATTGATCCAGCAAGCTACCATCGTAGCCATATACCTTATAGCTATTCACATCCCAGCGTTTTTGCTGTTGCTGATTCCCATAAATCAGCCATTTTCCAGCGGCATTCTGGCGAACTGGGTTATCTCCTCCCACCTCGATATCACCCTTTGAACTTTCAAATTTTAAATCGAGTTTGCAGACATCTTTAACGCACCCCTTGATATCAAGCAGAGTAATTTTCCACACTAGGTTTGGATTTTTTTTATATTCTTCACGGAAGTAAGAAACGTCTTGTGCTTTAGTAATGCCATCATCTAAGAAAGCATCATCCCACAGCGTTGCAAAATCGCTGGACATAACACCATCTTTGCTTTGAGCAAGGGCATTAAATTTTGCGATCAAATCGCGTATGCCTGCCAAGTTTAGATTTTGGGTTTCGACACTTGGTTTGCTTAGCTTTTTCGGCGTTTCAGCGGCTTTAAATTCAACCGTTTCACCTGTACCATGATCTTTAATCACAATCGCAGTCGCATCACCTGTGCCACTTGATGATACTTTGACCAAATCCATCAACTTATCTAAGCCTTTACTATTGGCCTCAAAGGTCGTGGAAATCAGATCGACTTTGCTGGCATCAACGCCGAGTGCGGTCATGTAATCGCTCAAAGCCGCCTTCAACTTGGCTTTAGCCGCTTCTACTTTAGCCGGGCTCAGCGCCACGATCTTGGCTGGATCTGCAAATAATGCAGCGGGCGTTACACCTGCCGCTTGGCTAAGCAAGGCTGTTGTTAATGGTGTTACGTTAGCAGTCACTGGGCCTGTAGGCGCGGTGCTTAGTACGCTGTACAACTCTTGAGTTACACCACCGACCGTGCCTTTGGCTTGAATAATCAGCGGCGCATTCAGGCCACTCACATCCGCTACCGTCCATTTACCGTTTGCATCGGCTTTGGCCGTTACGGTTTTGCCGTTAGCGCCTTTAATAATGATATCCGCATTGGCTAATGCCGCACCATAAGCTGCAACACCAGAAACTGACTTCGCAGCACTCGGCGCTGCAGTTGCAGAAGGAGGTATTGCAGTTGTAGCAGGTATTGAACCGCTAGCAGTTGGCGCATCACCACCACCGCCTCCACACGCCACTAGGCTTAAGCACAACAACAGCCCCAAAGATTTATTTCCTGACATTCTACACCCCCTCTTGAAAGGGAATATGCTAACAATAAAAGTCAGCAAATAAAAGAATGTCAACGGTGCAAACCACAGATATTTTGTATTTATTTTGAAAACATGATGTAAGTCAATATTAGAATATAGCAATATTTCTTGATACGCAGACACGGGAAGACCAACGTACCAGTTAACCTGTATGAGCCAATCAAAACTTAGAACTTAATCTGATACCCATTCGCCGTAGCCGGAATTTGCAGCAGCAGCGGCGCGAGCTGTTGTTTGACTTTGTCATCTGGCTGCAAATTGATTTCGCCTTGTTTGCTGATCAGTCGCCCACCTTGCCATAGCAGCGTGCCTTGGCCATTCACGCTGATGGCGCTAGCTCCTGCGGGGTTGATGCTCCAATTTGCGCCAGTTTCATTCATTTGCAGATTGGCGCGCAGGGTGGCCAAAGGGCTGAGCGCTGGCACTAGCTGGCTAAAGAGGGGGTTGAGGATCAGCTCGGCGCTATCTCCCACCTGCTTGGATAAATGAGCGCTACGTATTTGCGCTGTGCCACCAAGCCCCCAACTAGCGATCTTCGGCATGCTGCGTAGCACGCCTTCCAACGGTAGCGTGATATCGACATTTTCCATTGCGAGTCCACGCCAGCCGATTACCACGCGAGCCTGACTCGGTACTGGATTTTGCGCGGAGGCCGCTTGTGCATGTAATTGCCAAGCCAACTGTGCGTGCAATAAAGCTTGTGGCTCAAATTGCCAGCTTAGATTTTGCTGTATCGCCACGCCTTCCAAGCCCAGTGCGCTTGCTCGCCCTTGCCACACGGTGCCGCTGGCCTGTACCAGCGACATCGATGCGGGCAAGGGGATAGCCGCCACCGGCATGCGTAACAATAAGATCGCGGTGAACAGCAGCGCCAATGCGCAGCCTAAGCTGATTTTCTTTCCCCGACTCATGGCCGCTCCAACACTAAGACCAAAGACGCGCCTTGCTCGGTCGCGGTGATTTGTACGCTAAGCGCTTGGGCGCTGATTTCGCTGCGTAAACTGTGCGCCAGATTCACGGCTTCGCTGACATTGGGCAGCGTGGCGCTCAGCTCGACTTGTTTGGCGCTGATCGAGCGCACATCGGCGCTGATTTGTTTGGCGCTCAAAGCAGCAAATGCTGCCGAGCGTAAATCGGCCTGCGCGGCATTAGGCTTTAGAATGGAGATCTCGTTCTGGCTACCGCGCATCGTCATTAACTGGCTTTCCAGCAACGGCACGCTGCGCTCTAAACGAGCAATTTGCGTTCGCAAATGCTCGTACACGCCAAAATACAGCGCGGCGGCACACAATGCGCCGGCCCAGATTTGCAGCGCGCGTTGCTCGCGCGGGCTACGCGCTTGCCAATACAAGCGTGCCTTGCTGATGATGCCGTGGCTAATCATTGGGTCGCTCATGGTTGCAACTCCACATTCAAGCGCCCATCGGGCAGATTTGTACTTTGCACTTGGGCGCCCTGCGCCTGCAATTGACTCAGCAAAGCTGCGCCTTGTGCCGCGGGAACAATCAAGCTGACTTTGCCATTTTTAACGCTAATGCTGTGCGCGTTGTAATCGCCAGCCATTTGCGCAGCGCTGCGATACAGCAGATCAAGTGCATCACCGCCACGTACCTCGCCCTTTTTTTGCAGACTTTGCCATTGCAACATCGGGTCCACAATCGGCATACCCGGATACAGGCTGGCAAAAGTTTGGCGGATTTCTTGGCGCAAAGCGCTTTCACGTTGCGCCAAAGTACGCCATTGCAGCATCATGCTCAACAGTACCAGCGCAATGCATACCCCCAGTAGATATACCGCCCAACGCCAATCCTGCCAAGACATGTGGAGCGATACCGCAGGAGTTT
Source organism: Chitinibacter sp. SCUT-21 (assembly GCA_041874755.1). Taxonomy (NCBI): domain Bacteria; kingdom Pseudomonadati; phylum Pseudomonadota; class Betaproteobacteria; order Neisseriales; family Chitinibacteraceae; genus Chitinibacter; species Chitinibacter sp. SCUT-21. The sequence goes on along the minus strand of CP102611.1, from coordinate 2,463,150 downwards.
TGCCATGATAAAAGCTGACTGCTGTTTTGCTGGGTGCGACAACTTGATTAAAATTTAAAGCCTGCAGCACTCGCTCGCCGCGCAGCGCCAGCAATTCGCTCTCGTCGGCCAACCAAACACACTCGCCGCCCAATCGCGCCATCAGGCCGCTGCTGGCAGCCAACATACAATCGTTTTGCTCACCCAGCAGCGCAAATTCCGTAATCCAGCGCGTGAAGTGCAAGCCTTGTTCGTTCGCCCATGTTTTGAGCTGTGCCAATTTGCTAATTTCCAGCAACCACACCGTGCAGTGGCCATTCTCAACCGGCCCAGCTTGCCATTGATAGTCGTCCAAACGCCCCAGTACGCGATCTTCAAGCGCTTGCGTAATTAATTGCTGGCGCTGTTTTTCATTGACTTTGGGCAGAGCTAAGCGGTGAGCGGTCAGCCATTGCGCTGGAATCGCTAAATCGAGCTGAGCAGCACTAGGCCAGTGCTGATTGCTAGTGAGTTGATGCGCTATTTGCTCGCCTTCGGCATCAAAGGCGAACCAGTCATACACCTTGATCGGCTCGTGACTTAATCGCAGCACCACACGGGACACATTTTGCGCCATACATTCCTATCTGCGCCGTCCACGGCGCACTACTTAATAAGCTTAGCCCAGTATTGTGCCGTGAAAATGATGACGGTTTACACCATTACACTGCAGCCGTTGCAAAAAAAGTCAGCAAAATCGAGTTGAGCATAAAAAAACGGCAGCCAAAGCTGCCGTCAGGCTGCGAACAAAGTGGAAGAACCTAATTATTCAAGTCTCGGCAAAGCCGAGCCTAGCAAACAGGCTGGCATATTTGCAGCCTTTATAATCTATTCCCACCCCTCCCGTCCCCTCCTTGAGGGGAGCCTCGCTTTGCGAGGAGGGCTAGCCATAAAAAACGGCAGCCTTGGCTGCCGTTTTCTCATCACATTGCGATGATTATTTCAATAAATCACGAATATCCTTCGCGCCCCAATGCGGGAAGTGCTTGCGCACAAGAGCATTCAGATCCGCTTCAAACGCACGCAGACGGCTCAATTCATCCAGATCAGCAATACTTTGTGAAGCTGCGCTCGCCTCCGCTGGCGCAACGATCATGCCAGCACCAACAGTGGCATTGCTTAGGCGATCGATCACAATCAGGCTACCTGTGCCACGGCAATCGCTGTATTTGTCATAGGCGATTGGTGCAGTCAGCTCGAAACGCGCCAAGGCGATTTCATTCAGTTTGAGCTCGCTCGCGTTGATGTGCTCAAGGCTGTTCACGTCGATACGATACTGTACCGAGGTAATGCGCCCAAAGCATTGCTTGCCGCCGAGCTTAACCACATACTCCTTACCAACCACCAGCGGCGCTTCGTTCATCCACACCACGTGCGCGTCAAACGCGCTACCGACGTGCGGCTGCGCATCTTGCGCGCGAACGATCATATCGCCACGCGAAATATCGATTTCGTCTTCCAGCGTCAGCGTAATTGCTTGGCCTGAGAACGCGACGGTTTGCTCGCCTTCGTACGTCACAATCGCTTTGACTTTCGATTTTTTACCCGATGGCAGCGCAACGATTTCGTCGCCCGGCAATACATGGCCCGCCGCAATCGTGCCGCAGAAGCCACGGAAGTCCAGATTCGGGCGATTCACGTATTGCACTGGCAGGCGGAATGCGTCGAGCTTGGCGTCTTTATTGATTTGCACGCTTTCCAGCAAGCCCATCAACGTTTCGCCTTCGTACCATGGCGTTTTGTCCGATTCGTTGACGACGTTGTCGCCACGCAGCGCAGACAGCGGAACGAAACGGATGTCGGCGATGTTCAGCTCTTTGGCAAATTCCAAGTACTGCGCGCGAATTTCGTTGTAACGCGCTTCAGAGAAATCCACCAAGTCCATTTTGTTCACGGCCACGATCACGTGCTTGATGCCTAGCAGCGACACGATGAAGCTGTGGCGACGCGTTTGCGTTTGCACGCCGTAACGCGCGTCGATCAGGATAATCGCCAGATCAGACGTTGACGCGCCGGTGGCCATATTGCGCGTGTATTGCTCGTGGCCTGGGCAGTCGGCGATGATGAATTTGCGTTTTTCAGTGCTGAAGTAGCGGTAGGCCACGTCAATGGTAATGCCCTGCTCGCGCTCGGCTTGCAAGCCATCCACCAGCAAGGCCAAGTCGATTTCTTGATCGGTGGTGTTGAATTTTTTACTGTCTTTTTGAATCGCCGCGAGGTGATCGTCAAAAATCAGTTTTGAGTCGTGCAGCAAACGGCCGATCAGCGTAGATTTGCCGTCATCGACGTTACCGCAAGTAATAAAGCGCAGCATGTCTTTGTTTTCATGCTGTTTCAAATAGGCCAGGATATCACTGGCGATCAAGTCGGATTGATGTGACATAGTGTTCTTCCAATCTCAATATATTCGTACGAAACGGCCGCGAAACCGTGGTAATCATGGTGGGTTACGGCCTTTGGCCTAACCCACCCTACACACAACTATTTCATTCAAGGCCGTACGGGCTTTCATCATCAACACGTTCAGTCGCGCCGCGAGCGGCTGCAGGTCAAGGCGTCAGCACCGCAGCAAACGTAAATGGACATCAAGTCCATGCGGATTGCGAGGAGCGCACAACGCGGACATGCAGTCGCGCAGCCAGCGAATCGACGTGTTTAGAAGTAGCCTTCCATTTTTTTCTTCTCCATCGACCCAGCGCTATCATGGTCAATCGCGCGGCCTTGGCGCTCGGAAGTCGTCGCCAGCAGCATTTCCTGAATAATTTCAGGCAAGCTTTGCGCTTTCGACTCTACCGCGCCCGTTAATGGGTAACAGCCCAGCGTACGGAAACGCACCCATTTTTTCTGGATCGACGCTTTTTGCTCAGGTGTTAGGTATTGCAAGATGCGATCGTCGTCGATCATCACCAAGGTACCGTTGTAATCCACCACTTCGCGCTCAGCCGAGTAATACAGCGGCACGATTTCGATGTTTTCGAGGTAGATGTACTGCCAGATATCGAGTTCGGTCCAGTTCGAAATCGGGAACACGCGGATCGATTCGCCTTTGTCGACTTTCGAGTTGTAGATGTTCCACAATTCTGGACGCTGGTTTTTTGGGTCCCAACGGTGGTTCTTATCGCGGAATGAATACACGCGCTCTTTGGCACGCGATTTTTCTTCGTCGCGGCGCGCGCCACCGAAAGCGGCGTCAAAACCGTATTTGTTCAAAGCTTGTTTCAAGCCTTGTGTTTTCATCACGTCGGTGTGCTTGGCAGAACCCGCGGTAAACGGGTTAATACCCGCATCAACACCTTCTTGATTAACGTGCGTGATCAGATTCCAACCCTCGGCTTTCTGCTTTTCGCGCAGTTTGTACATATCTTGGAATTTCCAAGTTGTATCCACGTGCATCAGCGGGAACGGTGGCTTGCCCGGAGCAAAGGCTTTTTTGGCCAGATGCAGCATCACGGCTGAATCTTTACCAATTGAGTACAGCATTACTGGGTTTTCAAATTCGGCAGCCACTTCACGGATGATGTGGATGGATTCGGCTTCAAGCTGCTTTAGGTGCGTCAGCCGTGCTTCAGACAAGGTATTCATGGCGTGGACTTTCAGACTTAAAAATCATAAGAAACGGAATTTACGGATAAATTCCGCAATTAAAAAGATCGTGTGGCTATATCCATAGATCTAAATATGCAATAAGCAAAATAGTAATGGCGGCATAGGAATAAACCTAAACCGCCATTGTTATTTATTGCTGCTGCGCTGGATTAATCATCAACCGAACTAGCTGCGGACCAGGCACGGCCCATTGGGTTGAAGGTTGGCTTTTGACCGCCCCACAGTTGTTCCAGATCGTAGTAATCACGCACAGCTGGCAACATCACATGCACCACCAAGCTACCGGCATCAACCAAGACCCACTCGCCGGTTTCTTCACCTTCGGTGCTCATGATCTCGTAGCCTTTGGCTTTCAAATCAACCGCAACATTATTGGCCAGAGCGCGTACTTGACGGTTTGAGTCGCCCGTTGCGACGATCATGCATTCAAATAAATCAGTCAGTTTAGATGTATCGAGTACTTGGATGTCTTTGGCTTTGATGTCTTCCAAAGCGTTGACAGCCACATCGCGCATTGCGCTTAAAGTTTCATTCATTGTATTTCCTTCAAAAACGGTAAAGCCCACTGGCTTTAATTTGGTCAAACACTGGGGTGAGTGCTGAAACATCTTCCCCACGTGCGAGCATTTCTCGCACTTTCGTCGACGAAACAGGCATCAATGGGCTTGATAATAGGCTGATTTTACCCCGAGACAGCGTTTCGGTGTTGGCAATTACACTGCGATTGCGAAATTCTGCTGATAAATCAGCGCTTAAGCCTTCTAAAGCATAGTCTGGCCGCGCGGCGATCAGCAAGTGGCCGATATCAAGCAATTCGCGCCAACGGTGCCAGCGGTTCAAGCTCAACCATGAATCAGCACCGATCAACCACACCAGCAAAGCAGCAAGGGTATCTTGCTGCAACTCAATCAGGGTATCGATCGTATAGCAATACCCATCACGAACCACTTCTCTATTGTCGGCGACTAGACCTTTTTCATTGGCAATCGCCGCCTTCACCCAGTCAAAACGCTGCTGCGGGCTAATGCGCGATGGCGCGCGATGCGGCGGCAATCCGGTGGGTATCAGCCGCACACAATCGAGCTGCAAAGTATCACGCATGCAGCGCGCCAATTCGATGTGACCGTAATGAATCGGGTCAAACGTACCGCCAAATACGCCGATTTTTTGCATAGGCGCAGCCCTAGCAGCGTTGATGCTGCGCAACGACCTCATCCAAAATTAAGCGCTGCAAACGTTGCGCAAAGTCTGGATCTAAGCCGGTTTGTGCCGCGCGCGCGGCGGTTTTTTCCAACTGCTGTGCTTCGCGGTTTGTGTCTTGCGCGGGCAATTGATGCTGCTTTTTCAATTGCCCCACTTGTGCGGTGACTTTGAAACGCTCGGACAGCACGGCAAAGAGTTGCTGAACGAGCAAGTCAATCTGCTCGCGCAAAGCCTGCAAATCGGCGGGCACGCTCATTAAACGCGTACCTCGCCGTCGCCAAAGACGATCCACTTTTCGCTCGTCAGCCCTTCCAAGCCTACTGGACCACGCGCGTGGATTTTGTCGGTAGAAATGCCGATTTCAGCGCCCAAACCATATTCAAAACCATCGGCAAAACGCGTTGACGCGTTAACCATCACCGAGGCTGAATCGACTTCACGCAGAAATTGACGCGCTTTAGTGTAGTTTTCGGTAATGATCGCGTCGGTGTGCGCGCTGCTCCATTGATTAATGTGCGCAATCGCTTCATCCACATCGGCGACGAGTTTAATCGCCAAGATCGGCGCCAAGTATTCAGTCGCCCAATCTTCCTCAGTCGCCGCAACGATATTTGGCAAGATCGCGCGCGTTTTTTCGCAGCCGCGCAGTTCAACCGATTTGGCGGCGTAAACTTTCGCCAGCTCAGGCAAAATCAGCTCGGCTACGTTTTCGTTGACCAGCAAAGTTTCCATCGTATTGCACGTGCCGTAACGATGCGTTTTGGCGTTATCCGCAATACGAATCGCTTTGGCTGGATCGGCTTCGTCGTCGATATAGACGTGGCAAATGCCGTCCAAGTGCTTGATTACTGGCACGCGCGCGTCGCGCGAAATACGCTCGATCAGGCCTTTGCCGCCGCGTGGCACGATGACATCGACAAACTCGCTCATCGTAATCAACTCGCCCACCGCCGCGCGATCGGGTGTTTCGATGATTTGCACTGCAGTGGCTGGCAAGCCTGCTGCCGCCAAACCTTCTTTAACACATTCAGCAATCGCCTGATTGCAATGGAATGCTTCGCGGCCGCCGCGTAAGATCGTGGCGTTACCCGATTTAATACAGAGACCTGCCGCGTCCGCAGTCACATTCGGACGCGCTTCATAAATAATGCCGATCACGCCGAGCGGAACGCGCATTTTACCGACTTGAATGCCGCTTGGACGATATTTGAAGTCGCCCATATTGCCGATTGGATCTGGCAGCGCCACCATTTCGCGCAGACCTTGCGCCATCGTCGCGATGGTTTTTTCGGTGAGCTGCAAGCGATCGAGCATCGCCGGCTCCAAGCCATCCGCCCGCGCCTGCTCCATATCGCGACCATTGGCCGCTAGCAGTTTATCTGCGTCGCGCACGATTGCATCGGCAATCGCGTTCAGCGCAGTATTTTTTGCACCGGTGCTGGCTTTGGCCATCGCACGGCTAGCGGCGCGAGCCTGACGGCCCACGTTTAACATATAGGCTTGGATATCCATATTCACTTCCACTGCTATTTTTATAATCGAATCAGTCCATTGTATCGCTTACTGCGTGGCGATGAAATGGATTAGGCCGGCAAAATCGGCCTTACTGGCCTGTATTTTTCATCAATTTGCGCGCAGCAGGCGGCAATTGCAGCACCGTCACGCCCACATTGTCGGCCAGCTTGCGATTAAACCAATCAGGCGCAGAGCTTTGCACCGCGATTAAAGTCGGCCCAGTTGGCAAATCCAGCCAAATCGGCGAGCCCGAATCGCCCGACAAGGTATCGCAGCGATGGAAAATCGTGCCATTGCGCCGTAGCTGCGTTAGCGTGCAGCCCAAATGCGCAGACAAAATCGTATCGTGGTCTTCGGCAAACCCGCCCTGATTAATTTGCTGCTCGGCGCGCAAAATCGTTTGCATTAGCTGTTTGCGGCTGCCTTGAAAAAATGGCATCGGCTCTGGTGCTTGGCCGTCTTTCAATTTCAACTTCATGACCGCAATATCATACGGTGCAGCACTGGGCTCGATATAGACATCGTCACCCTCATAGCGCAGACCTTGGCGAAATTTAGGATGAAATACTTGGCCAGTGACTTGATAGCGCGCCTGATATTTACCGTCATGAAAACCAGCCATAAACCAGCGACCGGCATCAATTTTACGCGGGGTCATCAAAAAGCAATGCGCCGCAGTGATCGCCAAATCAGGTGCAATCAAGGTTGCAGTACACGTGCCGCCCGATTTGACTTCTAGCCGACCAATCGCATTGTACGGTGCAGCATACGGCGCAGGAATATTGATGCGGTCATCGTGGCCAAAAAATAGCGCCAAGCGCTCTTTTTGAATTTGCGCTTCGTCCTCGGCCCTAACAGGCAAAGTGAGCCACAGAGCCAGCACCGCAATTACCCAACGCTTCATGATTTATCCTTTCAAGCCACCATAAAAAAAGGACGGCAAGCCGTCCTTTTCTCTAAGCTAGAAATAAATTCTAGATTATTTAGCAGCAGAAGCTTTAACTGCAGATGCTTTAGAAGCTACAGAAGCTTTAGAAGCTGCTTTAGCTTGTGCTTTTTGAGCAGCAGAAGCTTTAGACGCTACAGAAGCTTTAGAAGCCGCTTTAGCTTGTGCTTTTTGTGCTGCAGAAGCTTTAGATGCTACAGAAGCTTTAGACGCTGCTTTAGCTTGTGCTTTTTGTGCAGCAGAAGCTTTAGACGCTACAGAAGCTTTAGAAGCCGCTTTAGCTTGTGCTTTTTGTGCTGCAGAAGCTTTAGATGCTACAGAAGCTTTAGACGCTGCTTTAGCTTGTGCTTTTTGTGCAGCAGAAGCTTTAGACGCTACAGAAGCTTTAGAAGCCGCTTTAGCTTGTGCTTTTTGTGCAGCAGAAGCTTTAGAAGCAACAGCAACTTTAGACGCTTTAGAAGCTTCAGAAGCTTTCTTAGCAGGAGCTGCAACAGCGAAAACTGAAGCAGCAGCAAATACAGTAGCGATAACGCCAGCAGCGATCTTGTTCATCTTAAAACTCCGCAATAATCTTTAACGGCATTCAACGTGAATGCTTCAACGCGGCGGATTATGCGGTTTTGGTAATATTCCTGCACTACATACTTAGTGAGATTGTGTAACGCAAAGTACGTAATTTGATTACACCTTACTACATGTTCTTACAGTGAGTCGACTGAACGCATCGGCGTAGGCCACGTAAGGCTTAAACGCGCACCACCACTGGGTGCATCTAAGATGCTGACTGCGCCACCATGGCCACGCATAATCATTGCCACAATCGCCAAACCCAGACCAAAACCACCTGTGGCTTTATTGCGACTACCTTCCAGGCGGGTAAAGGGTTGCAGCAAGCGGGCGCGGTCTTCAACGGGAATACCGTCGCCATTATCGTCAATGTGTAAAGTGGCTGTGCCGTCTTGCCACAGCAAAGTCACATGAATTTGTTTGCCGCCATAGCGACGCGCATTCGACAGCAAGTTGCCCACCGCGCGACCAAAGTAATAGCTATCAACATCCAATAGCGGGCTTTCTTGCCCGGTGGTATTCTCAAATGTCGGCTCTGCACCATCGAGCGTGTATTCACCCAGCAAGCGTTGTAGCCACGGTACAATTTCCAAGGGCTGCACTTCCATACGCAATTGCGGGCTATCAAGGCTAGACATCGTTAGCCATTCGTCGATCAACTGGTCAATTTGCCCCAAGTCACGCTCGATCCCTTCAACTTGCGATTGGCTATTGGCTCCCGCTTTAATGGCTTCAAGGCGATAGCGCAAGCGCGCTAATGGCGTGCGTAAATCGTGCGACACCGCATCGATCATCGCGCGGCGCGAGGCGGTTAATTCTTCGACATCATGCGCCATCCGGTTAAAGTTTGAGCCCAGCGCCGCCAAGGGCGAGCTGTCTTCCAAATTCACCCGTACGCTAAAATCGCCCGCGCCCAGGCGACGGCTTTGGCGAATAACTTGAATCAAATCGCGCCAAAATGGACGTAACCACAGCCAGGTTGGGATGCCCAGCGCCAAACACATCAGCACCAGCGCCAAAATATCGGGCCAGGAAATGCCATCGAGCGACTGCAAGAACGGAATCGGGCCCAACACCACCATTTGCTTGGTTTGGTGGATACGGTGCAAATACAGGCCACGATCTTTCAGCAGAATAATATCGCCGCGCTCGAGCGATTCTTGGTTTTCTTGTGACAACACATACGCATCGAGCGATTCAATATCCACCGGCACTGGCAATTTACCGCGCAGGCGCGAAGCTTCGTCGTGCCACATCGATTGCGGCAAATCGCCCAGCTCTTTCTCGATCAGCGAAACGGTCGACAAAAACATATCGCTCAAATAACGCTGATTGGTGCGCTCGATCATTTGCTTGTATAAACCGCCAATCAGCAAAGACGACACCAAAAAGCACAGCACCACGGTGAGATAAAAGCGAATAAAAACCTGGCGCATCATGGACTCATTTCAATCATTGCATTGCTATCCATTCAGTTCACATCAACTCGCGCAGCGAGGTCCCCTCTCCAGGAGAGGGCGGGGGGTGTGGGAATAGAACATAAGGCGGCAGTCGACAGCATTAACTCTAGGGCTCGGCTTTGCCGAGAACTGCAATGGCAAAAAACAACATACCCCGCCGCGTATCTTACTCTTCTTGCCACCAAATATCGGCCGCAAACAAATACCCCTTGTTACGGATGGTTTTGATTTTCAGCGGATCCAGCGGATCGTCATCGAGCTTTTTACGCAAACGCGAAATCGCTACGTCCATACTGCGATCCAAGCCATCGTATTCGATGCCGCGCAGTTTTTTCAGCAAATGATCGCGACTTAGAATTTCACCGGCGTGGCTGGCCAACTCCCACAGCAAATCAAAATCGCTGGTCGACAGACCCATAGGCTGGCCGCGGTATTTCGAGCTGCGATTGCGCGCGTCGATTTGTAGTTTGCCAAAATTGAGTACCGATTGATCTTTCGCCGGCGCCGAGGCAATCAAATCCGAGCCTTTTTGGCCGACATGGCGCAAGTGCGCACGTATGCGCGCCAGCAACACCGATGGCGGCGTGGTTTTCACCACATAATCGGTCGCGCCAATTTCAAAACCCAAAATCTGATTCATATCGCTATTGAGCGAGGTCAGCAAAATAATCGGGCCGGCGTAAAACTCGCGCAACTCACGACACAGCGTTAATCCATCTTTGCCGGGCAACATAATGTCGAGCAAAATCAACTCGGGCGGATTGGCTCTCACGCTGTCGATAACACCATTACCATCACTGAGAACATCAACCGAAAATTCAAACGAGCGCAAAAAGCCACCGATCAATTCGGCCAGATCAGCATCATCTTCCACAAATAAAACGCGCGTGCTCATTCGATTAAATTCCTTGCAATAATTGTTCTAGCGCCATTGTAACTTCATCAATACTGCGGGCAGCTTGTGCAAACTCATAACGTTGCAACACTTGATCGCGGCGCAAATCACAGCCACCGAGATCAACTCCCACCAGCTCAAATGCCGTGGCGGGGCTAAATTCGGCGATTAATTGTGCTTCTTGCGGCAAACTGAGCGCAAAAGCACTTTCCCACTGCTCGCCTTCGATCCAGCCCATTTTGCCAAAACCGGCGATATACCGCGCACGGCGCGGCCACAAGCGCCACACTGCAAAATCACTCATTTGCAGATAACTGGCTAATTCAGGATTGTAACGCGCCAAGCGTGCGGCGAGCAGCTCATCGAGCGTGGCGGGCTGCAAATCCCCCACAATAGTGAGGCGCGCTTTATCTAGCGCCATCTCTTCCTCATGCAGTAACACACTGACCTTGGCGTCTTGCAGAATATTTTGGGTGTGTTCGGCCAAACGGCTCATCACCAACAATGGTCGCCCAGCCTCATCGGCCACCATAGGCAGCCAAGACACATGCGGATAACCGGGCATCTGCGCCGACATACTCGCCAGCGCCAGTGTACGGCGGCGGCGAATCAAAGCAATCGCTTCAGACCACAACATTGCAGCTCCTTTTTTCCTCCATTCTAACAGTCTGCCTGATTGTATGCTTTCATCAAATGCAATTTGGGCCAGCGCTGTAAAAACTGCTTGTCCTGTACTCGCTGCTCAAACACCGCGCGCGATACTTGCGTTGGATTGTGACGTAAGCGCAAAGCGAATAAATCCAGCAAAGCCGACTCTCCGCCGTATAAGGGCGGCGCCCAGATGTGCAATGCGTCATGCTGATCGAGTGAGGCGCCAATTGCGGTGGCGGTTTCTGGCCAGCTGGCCATGGCCGCCAAGGTCGATGAAAACGGCACAATCGCTTGGCCGTTCTGATTACGATACCAGCGATGCACGCCAGCTTGATTGCACACATCCCATTGCCAGTGGGGCGCGAGTTGCGACAATTGCTGTTGCGCAGCCTGATCGCGCTCGCTCGAGATGTCGCGGTCATCCCAATAAATCAGATCGATTTCGGCCAGCTGAAAATCAAAGCCATGTATTCGATCCCAGACCAAATTACGGATAGATCCTGCGGCAATACACCACTGGGGTAATTCAAGCGATCGAGCGAGGCGCAGCGCGGCCATTAGCGATTCTTCCGCCCGAATCCACTGAATTAACTGTTGCATATTTTGTGGCAGCAAATCGATCGTCCCCAAGCGTATTTCAGCACACATTGCCTCATCCTAATTGGGGGCCAAACAAAGCTAAATCAATCATCGTGTTCAAGCGGCCAGAGATCACAAGAAAAACCCCTTACTCCGCCGCAAAATGCGAAAATTGCCTTCCCCAACCCCAATTAGCCCACGCGATGTCAACCCAAGACCCGATGTTGCCCCTGCTATTTCCGCTACTACAGGCGTTCCCCGCCGAGCAGCGAGAAGCGCTGATTGCCAAAGGGCAAGAATTTGATGCGCCTGCGGGTACGCAATTATGGCTTGAGGGGCAAAGCGTTGATCAGGTGTTATTTTTTTCTTCCGGCACCATTTTGGCGGCAGCGAATGCGCATGCGGGTCAGCGACGTTTTTTGTATGGCCATATGGCAGCAGGCTCGATTGCCGGATTGCACGCACTCTTTATTAGCGAGCCGATGCAGATTCAGCTCACGGTACAAGAAGACGCGCATTATTTACAATTGCCGCTCGCCGATTTACGCCAAGCGCTCGCCCTCTGTCCTGCGGCTTGGCAAGCGGTAGCGCAAGAGCTAGCGCACGGCGTCTACCACCTGATCAATACGATTAATCTGATCTCCCAATCGAATGGCTACCACCGCCTGCGCCGCCTGTTGATTCAATTGGATAGACGCGCGAGCAAGTCGGGCCACCAAAAGAGCGGCTTGGTTTTAAGCCAGCAGGAAATCGCCGAGCGCATCGGCCTATCGCGCGAAATGGTCAATCGCATGCTGACGCAACTGCGCAATGGCAACTACATCACCCAAGACGAGCGCGGTGTGTTTCGCATTTTACAAGCCTTACCACACGAATTTTGACGCATTAAATCGTTTGTGCGAAACCGCACAAACGATTCATCCCACCATCTTGCGCCCCTATGATGCCGCTTATTGCCAAAAGCATATTGGAGCCACAGATGTCACGCATTCTTACCCTGATTGCCACCCTATTGATCGGGCTGACTGCCACCCAAAGCCAAGCCAGCGTTCACGATGCCTACCGCGATGGAGTGCGGGAAGTTACCAAAGCCAAGATTGACGGTGCGCGCGAAGTGGCTGCCGAGCGCCGCGAAGCCGCGAAAGATTTTTACGAAGCCGATAACGCGTGGGAGCGTCGCCAAGCGATTCGCGAAGGTGCGCGTGAAGTGCGCTCAGCCAAACGCAAAGCCGAGCGCGAAGTTCGCCAAGAGCGTCGTGAAGCCCGCCGCGAAATTCGCCGTGAAATCCGTAAAGACCGTTGGAACTAAGCTCATGAAAAACAAACTCACGTTGATTCAAATTTTGCTGTTTATGGTTAGTGCCCTGTTGTTGATGGCTTCCCCCACTTGGGCCGATAGTCGCCAAGACGCACATCGCATTGGGGCTTTTGCTGGCGCAATGAAATATTGCGCCGAACACGAAGATCGTCGCGAAGGACGTTACAAGCTGGCTCGACTCAGTGCATTCAAAGAAGTCGACGCCATGTCATCCAAACGCAAACTCGATGCCATTGCCGCTCGCAACATCGCCTACGATCGCGGTCGCTATCTTGGTCGCCGCCTCGACAGCAATCACTGTCGCCAGTTAGTGAAAGCATCTGAATGGCGACGATTTTTTAACTAGGGTATTCGCATCAAATCTATAGCGGACAATCGACAAGAAGATATCCCCATCTAGGCCCCACCGTGGTGGGGCTGTCCGTTTCTAAATTAAGGTGTCATTTGTTCTTACGTACGCTTGTTCGTGTTCCAGCAACCAGCGTTTACGCTCCAAACCGCCCCCATAGCCGGTGAGTGAGCCATCTTTACCAATCACTCGATGACACGGGACGATGATCGCGATTCGATTGCAGCCATTGGCGGACGCCACGGCGCGCACGGCCAGCGGCTTGCCAATGGCATCAGCCTGCGTCTGATACGACACCGTTTCTCCATAGGGTATGCCTTGTAGCGCCTTCCATACTGAGAGCTGGAAGTCTGTACCTGGAGTATGTATCGCCACACCAAAATATTGGCGATGGCCTGCAAAATACTCGGCTAGCTCTTGCTCAGCCTGTCGGGTATGCTGATTTTCACCCGCAATAATTCGAGCTTTTAGCAAACGCTGCAGATCTTTAAATTCGGTTTCCAGCATGCGCCGATCGACAAATTCTAATAAGCAAATGCCTTGCTCGGTTGCACACACAAACATCGGCCCCAGTGGCGTAGTTAAGCGCTGAATCACAATTACCGCCGCATCCGCACTGTGCATCGGGCTATGCCCGAGCACTTTTTTATAGGTATAGCCAAAGCCACTAATCGACTCATAGCCTACGGTAAATGCCGTTTCGGTGCTCCGTTTTCCCAATTTAAGCTCCTCCAATGCGGTATTTATACGCAACATGCGCTGAAAGGCCTGAAACGTCATCCCATAATGCTGACCAAACCAGCGGCGTAACATTTCGGGGCTGATCCCCAATTTGCGCAACTGATCATCGCTGACTTTTTCTTTGGGATTGGCGCGTAGCAATTGCAAAGCTTTTTCTACTAGCGGTGGAGCCAAATGGGCGTTTTCGGTGGGGCGGCAAATTTTGCACGGCCGATAGCCTGCGTCTAATGCTTCTTTGAATTGGGTATAAAACTCGACATTTTCACGCTTGGGTTTGCGCGCTCGGCATGTGGCAATACAAAACACCAAAGTCGTTTTCACCCCAACAAAAAAGCTACCCACATACTCAGGCGAACGATCGAGCAGCGCTTGATAGTAAGTCGCAATTTGTTGCTCATCATTGATGCGCATATTCAAAAACCCGAGTAAACGATTGATCGCAGCGGATCGCGACGAACAATTCGCTTAATTGTTGCTGCAAACGATCAAATACAAAATTCCCCATACTAATCCGCTTCACACCCAATTGCTGTAATACCTGAAAATCTGGCAGACTTGGCAGGCTCATCACATTGATCGGCAACTCCACGCCCGCAACCACCGCAGCGATATCCTCTACGGCGGTAATACCCGGTACAAATAAACCATCGGCACCGGCTGCATGGTAGCGCTGACCGCGCAGAATCGTTTCTGATCGTGCATCTGCGAGTGCTAATACATAGCCATCCGTGCGAATATTTAAAAATATCTCGCAGTCTTGCTCACGCAAACTCACCCGCACTTGGGCAATCGTTGCAGTAAATTCATCCACGGGCCGTAAGATGCGCCGCCCCGCAGTGACGAGAGAGTCTTCCAAATTAACGCCGACGACACCAAGCTGGGCTAATTTTTGGATATGAGCCGCAATCAGTTGCGGATCACGGCTATAGCCAGCCTCAAGATCAACCGACAGCGGCAAATGGGTGGCTGATTTGATGCGCTGAACTAGAAACAATAATTCAGCAAAAGGCATACATTCACCGTCGAGATAGCCCATAGTTGCGGCTATCGCGGCACTGGAAGTGCCAAGCGCTTGATAACCGGCTTGTTGTGCCCGCTGGGCACTACTGGCATCCCAGACATTGGCGAGTAATAGCGGCGTATTTTGCTGATGTAGTGCGTTGAAATTCATACTGCTTTCCAATCAAATAATGGCACTACAGTACGGCAGCCCCACCGCACTCGCAACCGAAAACTGGACAAGTATTTTTCTTTGCTGAGCCGCAAAAAATAAGGCAAATTACGCGGTTTTTAGCGCTTTACGCGGGCAAAAGACTGCCGCATTGAAGGAACAAGATGGAAATATTGCTTGAAATTCGCACCTATCAACTCAAAGCGGGTACGGGTCAGATGTTTCACCACTTAGTTGCCGCGCAAAGTGTGCCCTTATTACGCCAATGGGGTATTCGCGTGATTGCCTTTGGATCATCGCAATATGATGCCGATACCTATGTTTTAATACGCGCCTTTCGAGACATGGACGATTTAAATCAGTCACAAGAAACCTTCTACGCCAGCGATGCTTGGCGTCTTGGACCACGTGAAGCGATTGTGGGTTTAATTGAGTCGAGCACCAATGTCGTGTTATCTGCTCCCGCTAATACCATCCAAGCGATAAATGAATAGCCCAGCTCAACATTGCGCAAACGATTGCACGGTGCAAAAAGCGATGTTGTTCAGGATTGATTCATGCCAGCTCTGCTAAAAATAGAGGGGTATTCACACCTCACAGCGAACCGCTTGAGAAGCTGGGCCTGGATAGATTCACACCAAACGGACATTTGGTGGCTAAATTCACAGAGAAGGTGGCAATTTTTAACAGCATATGTCATCTAAATATGGTCTGATTACGCCACTGAAAACAATAGGACACGCCAAAATGAAAAAACTACTGATCACGAGCATGATTGCTTTAAGTTTGAGCGTTACCGGGTGTGCCAATATCACCCCCGAACAACAAGGCGCGATGATCGGCGCCTTAGGCGGTGCAGCGGCAGGCGCTTTGATTAGTAAAGCATCAAAAGGCAGCCACACCGGCCGTGATGCCGCAATTGGTGCGGCGATTGGTGCAATTGGTGGTTATGCCTGGTCTGCACACATGGAAAAACAGCGCAAAGAAATGGAAGAAGCGGCCAAAGGCACTGGCATTGAAGTGAGTAAAACACCCAACAATGAATTGAAACTCGAAGTACCTAGCGATTTCTCTTTCGATACTGGCAAAGCCATTATTAAACCCAATATGCGCCCAGTGCTCGACAAATTGGCCGTGACATTAAATCAGAACCCAGTCACCCTAGTACGCATCGTTGGTCATACCGACAGCACGGGTAGTGATGCTATTAATGAGCCGTTGTCGGTCAACCGTGCCGCCGCAGTGCAAAGCTACTTGATCGGCAAAAATGTAGCGAGCAATCGACTCAACATCGAAGGCCGTGGCTCTCGTGAACCCGTGGCAGACAACAGCACTACCGTGGGCAAAGCGCAAAATCGCCGCGTTGAAATTTTTGTCGCCGAGCCAGCCAAAGCTCAGTAATTTCACTCAGCCACTTTAGTTAGCAGCCTACAACAGCCCGTTTTGCGGGCTGTTTTTTTTGAATTTCGACACGAAAATGACCGAAATGTCCGCGAGGAAACACGCAATAGCCTAATCGAACGAACTGCCATAGTTGCCTTATTGAGCCGCGATGAAATAGGCGGCAAACATTACACGGGATGGCCGAGACAATAAGTAGCCCTCCCCTCCCTAGTAGACGGGCGGCACAATGCCCATGTCATAACATTAACAATTACTGATATACTCCGCGCGGGCGTCAAGCCATCGTTATTCATGTAAATCACTTTATTTGCGACCTAAACAATAGGTATACAAATGAAGATCAAATACAAAATAAACTTCACAAACATACCCCACAAAGGTATTTGAAGTTCATGAGGAGTCTATCGTGCATCATCTTTTGGTACTGAGTAGCAGCGCTCTGATTGCAACACTGGCGCAAGCGACAACCGTAAGCCCTTGGAATGCGCAACAAGTGTACGCCACGCCAGGCATGCAAGTAAGCCATCAGGGACAAATCTACCAGAACAAATGGTGGACTCGCGGTGAGGACCCTAGCAAAAGTGGTCAATGGGGCGCATGGATCAAAGTGGCGACGGCCAAACCTAATCCCACTCCAGTAACCACAGCAACCCCGCTCGCCACCGTAAAACCGACGTCTCGTCCAGTCTTGACCCTAGCACCGACCCCGATCGCGACGATAAAGCCTACTCCTGTTGCGACCAGCACTCCGGTGCCAACTAACAAACCAACAGCAGCCCCAAGCGCAACACCAACAGTCATTGCGCCAGATGCATGCGCCAACGGCAGCAGCATCGTCGCGATCACTCGCAGCGCTGGCGTAGCACGGATGGGTTCGGTGTATTCAAGTACGCTGTACGACCCAAATATACGATCAGAAGCAAATAACACCCACAAACCCCAAGCAATTAAAGTGGTAGTCAGCAATGGTGGAAAAGCGCTGGCTGGTTGTAAAGTCAACTGGACTCCAATCAATGGCAACGACAGCGGTTGGGTATTCCCATTGGCCGAAAAGACCAATGCCCAAGGCGAAGTCAGTGCGTGGTGGATAGCGGGCAAAGCCAGCGCACAGCAAGTGCGCGCCAGCATTCGTTTGGCCGATGGCAGTAGCCGCGAAACTGAAATAACCGGTCAAGCTTTTGCCCACACCACCCGCGCCAATTCGATTCATCTGAATTGGTCCTCACCGCTTTGGAATGGCTTTAGCGTTGATGTGACGCCGCAATCTTGGGCGCCAACCACCTACTACTCCGCCATCAATTTCCCCGGCGGGTATACCGGTATTCAAACCAACCAATTGTTGTTCTCGCTATGGGACGTCAATGGCATCAGCCCGACGGTGATTGATAAGGGTATTGCTACCTGCTCTAACTTTGGCGGCGAAGGCACAGGCATAAAATGCTACGCGCCCTACAAACCACAGGTGAATGTGACGTATCGCTTTGAATTGGAAGTCGCAGCAACCAGCGACGAGAAAACCGATTACACACTGTATTTCACTGAGCTACCAAGTGGCGCGCGCACCAAATTTGCCACCATGCGCTATCAAGCCAAAGTTTCGCCCTATGGTGCAGCAGCCTTTGTTGAAGATTGGTACGAAGAAAAAACCTCGTGTCTAGCCAATACGCGTCGGGCCGCATACTTTAGCAATGTGAAATACCGCAGCCCAAGTACTGGTCAGTGGACAGAGATTCGCAAAGCGACCGGCAGCGCGGTCTATAACCAATGGCACAATGAAATTTGCAGCAATTATGCCTTTGGTACCGAACAGGGTCGGTTCTGGATGGGAACGGGCGGTGAAGTAGTTGGACAACCGCTAAATCTGCCGGGACAAGCAAGTCGGGTTAATTTGTCTTTAGACTAAACTAACCGGGGCTTAAAATTAGGCTCGCTTGATCGCCCTATGTTTCGCAAACAGGTGCCGACTTAGGGCGAGCATTAGACCTTGAAAGACGAGCTTGAGAATTTCAGCTTTGGTGGCCTGTAGCAGACATCATCCGACAGTGCTTATTGCCAATCCTACGATGATTTTTGTTTATTAATATTGCAAGAATTCAATAGAAAAGCCCCTTGCGGGGCTTTTTTAGCTTCAAACTGAAATCCCAAAAATCTAGAAAAGTGGGAAATATCTAGAAGTTAATGGGATCCTACAAAAAAGATTAAACGTCGAGATTACGTGCCACCAGCGCATTTTGCTCGATGAAGTGACGACGTGGTTCTACTTGGTCGCCCATCAACGTGGTGAACACTTCGTCCGCAGCAATCGCGTCGCCAATGTTCACTTTGAGCAGGCGGCGAACGGTGACGTCCATCGTCGTTTCCCAGAGCTGTTCTGGGTTCATCTCACCCAGACCTTTATAGCGCTGGATGCTCATATTACGACGAACATCGCTCATCAACCATTCGAGTGCATCTTTGAAGTTCTTCACTGGCTGGGTATGGTCGCCACGACGAATCAGCGCTTTGTCGCCGATCAGTCCGAGCAACATTTCGGCCATGCGTTTGATTTGCGCATAGTCGCCCGACAAGATGAAATCGTTGTCGATGTATTGCATCGTCGTTACGCCGTGCAGATGGCGATTGATGCGCACTTGGTAGCCTGCTTCAACTGCTTCGGCAGTAAACGTAAACGCAGGGTGATTTACGGCTGCGGCCAATTGCTCGGCTGATGCTTGCGCGGCGGCTTGGGAATCGAGGCTCAGCGGCGTCATCGTTAGCATGGCGTTCAAAATCATCGGATCGATAAAGCGGCTTTCGCGCTCGATGACCGCTTCGGTGACGAAGTATTGCTTCGCCAAACTTTCCAGCGCTTCGCCCGAAATACCGTCTTGATCGGCGCCATTTGGCAGCAGCTCCGAGCCATCCATTGCGGCGCGTAGCAAGTATTGCTTCAACTCTTGCTCGTCTTTCAGATACGTTTCGCGCTTGCCTTGCTTTACTTTAAATAGCGGCGGCTGAGCGATATAAATGTAGCCGCGCTCAACCAATTCTGGCAATTGACGGTAGAAGAAGGTCAATAGCAGCGTACGAATGTGCGAGCCGTCCACGTCCGCGTCGGTCATGATAATAATGCGGTGGTAACGCAGTTTTTCGATATTGAAATCGTCTTTACCAATGCCGCAACCGAGCGCGGTAATCAGCGTACCAACCTCTTGGCTGGCGAGCATACGATCAAAACGCGCGCGCTCGACGTTCAAGATCTTACCCTTCAGCGGCAAAATCGCTTGGAATTTACGATCACGACCTTGTTTGGCTGAGCCACCGGCGGAATCACCCTCGACCAGATACAGTTCAGACAATTCCGGATTTTTCTCTTGGCAGTCGGCCAATTTACCTGGCAGGCCAAGGCCATCGAGTACGCCTTTACGACGCGTGATTTCACGTGCTTTACGCGCCGCTTCGCGCGCTCGTGCGGCGTCGACGATCTTGCTGCAAATGATTTTGGCGTCGTTCGGGTTTTCGAGCAGGAAGTCGGCCAAAGCTTGGCTGACGACTTCGTTGACCACAGGGCCAATTTCGCTCGACACCAGCTTATCTTTGGTCTGGCTGCTAAATTTCGGGTCTGGCAATTTCACTGACAACACGCAGGTTAAACCTTCGCGCATATCGTCGCCGCTGGTTTCAACTTTGGCTTTTTTCGCAAAGTCGTGACCGTCGATGTATTGGTTCAGCGTACGCGTCATCACTTGGCGCAGCGCCGTCATGTGCGTACCGCCGTCGCGCTGCGGAATATTATTGGTGAAACACTGCACCGACTCTTGGTATGAGTCGTTCCATTGCATCGATACTTCAACGCTCATGCCGTCTTTTTCGCCGAGCGCGTAGAAGATATGCGGATGCAGTACCGTTTTATTACGGTTCACGTACTCAACAAAACCACGCACACCACCGGTGTAGTTGAAGTTTTCTTCTTTGCCGTGGCGACGGTCGATCAGCTGAATATTCACGCCGTTATTCAGGAACGACAATTCGCGAATACGCTTCGACAAAATCTCAAAATGGAATTCGATCAGGCCAAAGGTTTCAACGCTGGCCATAAAGTGCACTTCGGTACCGCGACGATCCGTCTCGCCGATCACTTTCAGCGGCGCTACAGCTTCACCCTGACGAAATTCCATCGAGTGAACTTTACCCTCCCGGCGTATTGTTAGGCGAAGCCAATCTGACAGCGCGTTAACAACCGATACCCCCACACCGTGCAAACCGCCAGAAACCTTGTAGCTGTTCTGGTCAAACTTACCGCCAGCGTGCAGCTCGGTCATCACGATTTCAGCCGCCGAGCGTTTGAATTCGTCGTCTTCTTTAATCGCGGTTGGAATACCACGGCCATTGTCTTCAACCGAAATCGAATTATCGGCATGAATAATCACTTTGATCGTATCGCAATGCCCGGCCAACGCTTCGTCGATCGCATTATCCAAGACCTCGAACACCATATGGTGCAAGCCCGTGCCATCGCCCGTGTCACCGATATACATACCGGGACGTTTACGGACGGCCTCCAGACCTTTCAAGATACGGATACTGTCGGCGCCATATTCTGGGCTTGGAACTTCGGGGAGATTATTTTCGCTCATAGGACTCATTCAGAATTTCGGTGTGAGAGACAAGGCTGCAAGATACAAAAAGGGCGAAAACGCCCTTTTTGTAGTCACACCTACGACTAAATACGCATCGGCATTACGATGTACTTGAAGTGCTCGTTATCAGGAATCGTCACCAGCACGCTGGAATTGACATCACCAAAGTAGCAATGCAGCGTTTCCACCGACAGATTCGTCAATACATCCAGTAGGTATTGAATGTTAAAGCCCACATCCAGTGGGTCGTGGCCATATACCACTTCAAGCTCTTCTTGCGCTTCTTCCTGTTCATTGTTATTGCACAGGATTTTCAGCATATTGTCGGTCAACACCAAACGCACGCCACGGAATTTCTCGTTCGACAAAATCGCCGCGCGTTGCATTGAAGACAATAGCGCTTGGCGATCGACGCTGAGCAAACGCGTGTTGTTTTGCGGAATCACACGGTTGTAGTCGGGGAATTTACCGTCGACCACTTTGCTGTGGATCACGATATTGCCAAAGCTAAATTTCACTTGATTCGCAGCGATATCAATCGCCACTTCGTCATCCACGTCCGCCAGCAATTTATACAATTCAAGAATCGTTTTGCGCGGCAAAATCACTTCGTTTTTTTCAAACGAGCTAGTCAGCTCGGTTGAGGCAAAGCCCAAACGGTGGCCATCGGTTGCCACGAGCTTAAGCAAATTACCTTCAGTTACCATGAACATACCGTTCAAGTAGTAACGAATGTCTTGGTGCGCCATCGCAAATTGCACGCGGCTCAGCAGCGCTTTCAATTGGCCTTGTGGCATACGCACTGTCGCGCGCAAATTAGTATCGACCGCCAATTGCGGGAAATCATTCGCCGGCAGCGTTTGCAAGGCAAAGCGGCTCTTGCCAGCTTTAATAGTCAAACGGCCATCGGCCTCTTCGAACGACACGACGGTTTTATCCGGAATCGCGCGCAGAATATCTGAGAGCTTTTTCGCCGCAACGGTAATAGCAAAATCACCGCCCGAAAAGCCTTCGCTTTGCTGGCTGCTAATTTGAATTTCGAGGTCGGTGCCGGTGAAGACGAGGCGCTCGCCGTCCTTTTTAATCAGCACGTTCGAGAGAATCGGCAAAGTATGTCTGCGCTCAACGATACCAGTTACGGTTGCCAGCGGTTTTAAGAGCGAATCGCGTTCAGCTTGCAGCAGTTGCATTTTCCCTCACCCAGTCCAAATCGATAAATAAAAAAAGAAAGCTAATTCTACCTGAAATCACACACCACATCAGTCTAGGGAAAGACTGCAGCGTGGTTTTCGTTCAGGAACGCAACATCTGTAGCAGCACACTGTATTGGTGCGCCAATTCTTGGTCGCTTTGACGAAAATCTTGAATCGTTCGGCATGCGTGCAATACCGTGGTGTGATCACGACCACCAAACGCGTCGCCAATCGCCGGCAAGCTCATTTGCGTCAACTCTTTGGTCAAAGCCATCGCCAATTGGCGCGGCCGCGCAATATCGCGCGTGCGCTTTTTGCTATGCATATCAGCGACTTTGATTTTGTAAAAATCTGCGACGGTTTTTTGGATATTTTCTACCGAAACCTGGCGATTGCCCGAAGCCAAAATATCGCGCAAGGCTTCTTTGGCCGAATCAACCGTGATCGCTTGATTGGTAAAGCGCGCGTAGGCCATCACGCGTTTTAACGCACCTTCGAGCTCGCGCACATTCGAGCGGATGTTTTTGGCGATAAAGAACGCCACCGCAGCATCGAGCTTAAAGTGCTCGGCTTCGGCTTTTTTCATCAAAATCGCCACGCGCATCTCGGTTTCTGGCGGTTCAATCGGTACGATCAGGCCCCATGAGAAACGACTCGTTAAACGCTCTTGCAAGCCTTCGATTTCGCGTGGAATTTTGTCCGACGTTAAGATAATCTGCTTACCGCTTTCGAGCAGCGCATTAAATAGATAAAAGAATTCTTCTTGTGTGCGATCTTTGCCAACGAAAAACTGAATATCGTCGACCAGCAACACATCGAGCGAATGGTAATACTTTTTAAAGTCGTCAAACGACTTGTGCTGATACGCCTTCACCACGTCTTGCACGTATTTTTCGGCGTGGATGTAGCGAATTTTCGCCTGCGGATTGTGCTGATGTACAAAATTACCAATCGCCTGCGTCAAGTGTGTTTTACCCAAGCCCACGCCGCCATAGACAAACAATGGGTTGTAGCTGACACCCGGATTTTCCGCGACCTGCATCGCTGCAGCGCGCGCCACCTGATTGGCTTTACCGGTGACTAAAGTATCAAAGGTATGACCCGGATTAAGACGCATGAGCTCATGGTTTGAACCCGCGGCATCAAAGCGCTTTGCTGGCTTTGGCGCAGCAATAGGGGCAGGCGCAGCTTCGGCCACTTCTTCTTTAATATTTTCTTGCGGCTTAGTCGCCGCCTTGGCTGGCGCTGCAGCAGGCAGCAGGCCTACTTTTAATTCGATATGCGGTGGCACACCATTGCATACCTTGGCAGCGGCCATTTCAATCATGCCTAAATAGCGGTCACGAATGAACTGTAAAAAAATCTGATTTGGCACCGCAATGATCAAGCTGCCATCCACTACCTGCGCACTATTGGCCAACGGCTTGATCCAGATATTAAACTGGCTAGCCGCCAGAGTTTGCTGGAGCTCATTGAGACAATGGGACCATAGGTCTTCAGTTGAGACGTTTATTTGCATTAGGGACAGCCCATCACCACGCCATTTCGACTGCTTTTACAATGCATGCCGTTTGCGCGGTTGGTGAATGGATATATTGTTGATCATGGGAAGCGAGCGATTGTACCGCTTTATTCGCAACTTATCCACAGGCATTAAGCGAATCCCCCTTCGCCCCCACTCGTTCTTTTTGGCTTGACAACGGGACTGGTTCACTGATTAAATCGCGTGTTTACTGCACCTTTGTCAATCTAGGATTTATCATGAAGCGTACTTTCCAACCTTCTGTAATCAAACGCAAGCGCACTCACGGCTTTCGCGTTCGCATGAGCACTGTAGGTGGCCGTCGCGTTCTGAACGCACGCCGCGCTAAAGGCCGTAAAGTACTGTCTGCTTAATCAATAAGCACACGACAGTATGAGTAGCTTGCCTTGCTACCGCTTTACGCGCACACAGCGCATACTAAAAACGGATGATTTTTCATCCGTTTTTAGTTTGCGCGCGTCTGTTGGGAATGATTACTTTCAACTACTAGGCAAACCCAATCAGAGCACCGAAGCTCGGTTAGGTCTGGTGGTTGGCAAAAAAACCGACAAG
The DNA here is from genome assembly GCA_041874755.1 of Chitinibacter sp. SCUT-21. Lineage (NCBI taxonomy): Bacteria > Pseudomonadati > Pseudomonadota > Betaproteobacteria > Neisseriales > Chitinibacteraceae > Chitinibacter > Chitinibacter sp. SCUT-21. The sequence goes on along the minus strand of CP102611.1, from coordinate 2,438,820 downwards.
CGGGCAGTAGGCCGAAATTATATTAAGCGTACGATCCGCGAAACTTTCCGCCTCAATGCCACTCAATTGGCAGGGCTAGATATTGTGGTTCGTTCACGCAAGGCGTTTAATCGCCACGAAGGCGCAGCCGCACGTGCGGCTTTATTGAGTTTATTCAAGAAAATTCGCTCGTGTCGCGCCTTATCATCGCATTTGTGAAACTTTACCAGCTGATGATTAGCCCTTTATTAGGGCCACGCTGCCGTTTTACGCCAACCTGCTCGCACTATTGCATCGAGGCGATTCAAAAACACGGCGCTGTCAAAGGCTCGAGTTTAACTGTGCGCCGCTTGTGTCGCTGCCATCCTTGGGGTGGCAGTGGATACGATCCGGTACCTTAACACCTTAATCTGAGTTGGGAGCTCGTCCGTATAACATGGATACCAAGAGACTCATCGTATTTATTGCGCTGTCGTTCGGCATTTTGTATTTCTGGCAGCAGTATATGGAGAAAACCTACCCGCAGATTAAAAAACCTGCGGTAGCGTCTTCTGTTGCCGCCGCCTCAGGCGCTGCCAGCGCAACAGCCACCACCAGCACCGTAGCGCAACCTGAAGCCGGTCGCCTTGCCAAAGGCCAACGCATCACCGTGACCACCGATTTGCTGCAAGCCGTAATCGACACCAACGGTGCTGACCTGCGTGAAGTGAAATTGCTGAAACACGGCGACACTAAAGATCCGAAAAAACCATTTACCTTGTTGCAAGATGAAGGCGAACACATTTATGTGGCGCAAACTGGCTTGCTCGGTGATGGCCTGCCAACGCATAAAGATCAATTTACCAGCGCCAAAACCAGCTACCAATTGGCCGACGGTCAAAACGAAGTGGCGGTTCGCCTAGAAACCACAACGGCGAGCGGCGTGAAGATCGCCAAAATCTACACCTTCAAACGCGATAACTACGTGGTTGATGTGAAGTATGAAATCAACAATGCCAGCGCAGCACCAGTGACGGCCAGCGCTTACTATCGCCTCATCCGCGACGGTAAAGTTGAAAACCCAGGCATGTTTGGCACTCACACTTTCACTGGCCCTGCGGTCTACACCGACGAAGGCAAATTCCAGAAGGTTGATTTCGAGAAAATCACCAAGGGTGAAGCCAAATACGTACCAAGCGCGAAAGACGGCTGGATTTCAATGATTCAGCATTACTTTGTTTCTGGTTGGATCTTCTCGCCGAAAGACAGCGCCGCTTTGTGCACACCGAATGCTTGCCGTTATGAAATGAAAGCACTGCCAGACAATATGTTTGCAGTGAGCGCAACCGTGGATATTCCAACGATTGCAGCGGGCCAAAAAGCGGAAAAATCAGTCGGTCTGTACGTTGGTCCGCAAGAAACCAAGCGCCTGACGGCGGTTGCCAAAGACTTTGACCTCGTTAAAGACTACGGCATGTTCACGATCTTTAGTAAGCCGTTGTTTGCCGTACTGCAATTCATCCACGAGTACGTTGGCAACTGGGGCTGGTCGATTATCTTGGTGACCATTTTGATCAAATTGGCCTTCTTCCCATTGGCGAGTGCTAGCTACCGCTCAATGGCGAAAATGCGCCAATTGGCACCACGCATGGAAGCGTTGAAACAGCGCCATGGCGACGACCGCATGAAGTTCCAACAAGCCGTGATGGAAATGTACAAGACAGAAAAAGTAAACCCGCTCGGCGGCTGCTTGCCGATGCTGGTACAGATTCCAGTCTTCATCGCCTTCTACTGGATGCTGTTGGCCGCAGTTGAATTGCGCCAAGCGCCGTGGGAGTTCTGGATTCACGACTTGGCGATCCCAGATCCGTTCTACATCTTGCCATTGATTATGGCGGTGTCGATGTATGTTCAATCATCATTGTCGCCACCTCCACCGGATCCAATGCAAGCGAAGATGATGAAGTGGATGCCAATTGCGTTCTCGGTCTTCTTCTTCTTCTTCCCGGCCGGTTTGGTACTGTACTGGGTCGTGAACAACATCTTGTCGATCGCACAGCAGTACGTGATTACCAAGCAAGTTGAAAAACAATCGCAGTTAGCCAAAAATAGCTAAACTCAAAACGCCACCGCAAGGTGGCGTTTGTTTATGCAGTCAGGGTATTTCCCTGGATAGCAATAAATATAATCAATAGAAAGACATACCCAGCAGGATATAACATGCTCTATACACCCGATACCATCGCCGCCATTGCCACCGCACCAGGTCGAGGAGGTGTCGGCGTGATTCGCGTTTCGGGCAAGGATTTATCTGCCGTGATTCGTGGTTTGCTAGGTCGCGAACAATCAGCACTCAAACCACGTTTTGCGCATTTTGCGCACTTCAAAGCCCATGATGGCAGCACGCTCGACGAGGGCATCGCGCTGTTTTTCCCCAACCCGGCTTCATTCACCGGCGAAGACGTGCTCGAGCTACAAGGCCACGGTGGGCCGGTGGTGATGAATATGCTTTTGAAGCGCTGCATTGAGCTGGGCGCTCGGCACGCGCAACCGGGCGAATTCACCAAACGCGCATTTTTAAACGGCAAACTCGACTTGGCGCAGGCCGAAGCCGTCGCCGACATTATCGACGCGCAATCGGAAGCCGCCGCGAAATCGGCGCTTAAATCACTCGACGGCGCATTTTCGCGCGAAGTGCATACCCTAGTCGACGAGCTGATCACGCTGCGCATGTTGGTCGAAGCCACGCTCGACTTCCCCGAAGAAGATATCGATTTCTTAGAAGCCGCAGACGCTCGCGGCAAACTGGCGGGCATCGCCGCCCAACTCGAAACTACGCTCGCGACAGCAACGCAGGGCAAATTACTGCGCGAAGGCATGCACGTGGTGCTGATCGGCCAGCCCAACGTGGGCAAATCGAGTTTGATGAATGCGCTAGCGGGTGAAGACGTCGCGATTGTCACCGACATCGCCGGCACCACGCGCGACACGGTGCGCGAGCTGATTCAGCTCGACGGCGTACCGCTTCACGTGATCGATACCGCTGGCCTGCGCGACACCGACGATACGGTTGAAAAAATCGGCATCGAGCGCACCTGGGCTGCGGTCGAAAAGGCCGATCTGGCACTACTGCTGCTCGACAGCCGCGAAGGCATTACCGAACACGATCAGAATATTCTGGCCAAATTACCCGCCAGCTTGAAAGTGCTGCGCGTGTTTAACAAAATTGATTTAACCGGTGAAGTACCGGGCGAAGTGGCGGAAGACGAAATCCACGTTTCAGCCAAGCAGGGTATTGGCCTGAAAGAATTGCGCAGCAAGCTACTCAAGCAAATAGGCTGGCAGGGTATTAACGACGGCGTATTTATCGCGCGCGAACGCCACCTCACCGCAATCCGCGCCGCGCGCGAACATTTGGCGACAGCCGATGCGGCATATTTGCAAATTGAAATCCTCGCCGAAGAATTGCGCCTAGCGCAAAATTGCTTAAACGAGATTACCGGTGAATTCACGAGCGACGACTTGCTCGGCGTGATTTTTAGCCGCTTCTGCATTGGTAAATAGCACGCCCATCGAAGATGCTCACGTCATAGCAAGGCTAGGCTAAGATGAATCTATCTCTTCAGTTGCGGCGTGAATCGTCCATGCGCTTTGTATTCTTTATCGTCATCACGGCCTGGCCGCTACTCGGACTAGCCAAAGATATTCGAATCCGCGCCAATATTGAGCCGCAATGCCGTGCAATGGAAATGAGCCCGGCCAAGGGCGGTAAAATTGACGCTAATCGGGTTGAAATGAAGTTCGATTGCCAAGCTAAAATGGCTTGGGCAAAAGTTCATCAATTCAAAGAGCAACAATGGCAACGCATCTCCTTCGATTATTAAGCCTGGCCTGCCTAATCGGCTTGAGCATGAACGCCATGGCTGGCGGCAGCGCTAATTTGCAAATGCAAGTGACCGTGCTCGGTAGCTGTAGCTTTGTAACTTCAGGCGACATCATTCTAGATTTTGGCGCCCTTAGTCACGGCGATCGAACGCGACAAACGCAGGTACCGATCACCTGCTCAAATGGCACTGAATTTAACGCGCGTTTAAGCGATGGCCTGTATCCAAGTGGCACACAGCGGCAAATGATGCTGCGCACAGGCACCGCGAAACTACCGTACGACATCACCGTCAGCCCAAGTCGCGGCGTCAGCCAAGGCGGGCAAATCAATTTACAACTGAGCGCCACAGTGCGCGAGAGCGATTACTCCAACCGACCGCTCGGTAGTTATACCGATACCGTGGTATTAAGCGTTAACCCCTAAATGGTAATTTGTCGCTGAGCTGCGGTAGATTATTCCATCCAAATTGCAGATGGCATGCCATTAAACTTGCGGGCAAGTGGGTTTATTATGTTGATAAACCCCAGCAACAAGGGGCATCAAGCATGAAAAAAAGCGCAATCTCTTTAATCTCGTCACTCCTCATTTTGGGCACCATCACCCCAGCAATGGCGGCCAGCAAAAACGTCATTATCAATGCCAATGTCGTCGGCACCTGCGCCTTTGTGAGCGATGTAGACGTCACGATTAATTTGGGCGACCTGAAAGCAGGCTCAGGCGATAAAACTCAACAAGGTGATGCGCAATTTTGGTGTAGTAATGGTGTCCCTTATACCCTGAGTGCCAATGACGGGCAAAATGCGGCAGGCTCACAAAAAAACATGAAAAGTGGCAGCGATTTATTGCCATATGATTTAGCGTTGAGCAAAACATCAGGCACTGGCGCAGGGATCAGCTCACCAGATAGCGTTAAATTAACCGCCACCGTCCTTGAAAGCGCGATCAATGTTGCGCCAGTGCAAGCAGGCTACACCGACACCGTAGTCCTAACGCTAACGCCATAAACTGCGCTGGAAGTGAAGAATGGGGCTAAAGTAAACAACAGCTATGTTTTTAAGGCTGCGAGATGATGAAAATGCGAAATTACTTGATCGCCCTATTCCTGTTGGTGCATGGCAGCCTGTTTGCTGGGCAATTTGCCGTTTCGCCTATTCGGATCGAATTTGGTGCCAACGATAAATCACAAGCAATTACCGTCAGCAATCAGGGCGATACGCCACTGCGCATCGCCCTTGAGCTCAAACGCTGGACTCAGGATGCGAGTGGCAATGAAAGCTATACCGCAGCACCCGACGAGCTGATTTTTTTCCCACGCCAATTTGAAGTGCCGCCACGCCAAAAACAGGTGATCCGCCTTGGCCGCAAAGGGATCGCCAATGCGCAAGAGCGCGCCTATCGCCTGTATATTAATGAACAACCGCCACTACAAAGCGATGAAAATCAAGGCCAAGTGGCGATGGTCGTCAGCTTTGGTGTGCCCATTTTTCTGCGCCCTAGCCCTGTGCAAACCCAGCTTGAAGCCAGCCCAATTCAAATTAAGCAGCAGCAACTGCATTTTGAACTCAGCAACACCGGCAACACCACGCAACGCCTAAGCCGCGTGCTGATTGGCAAAACGGGTGCTGAAATCAAACAATTCGATCAATGGTATTTGCACCCTGGGGTACGCCGCGCTTATCAGCTCGACTTACCGGCGCAAGCATGCCAAGAAAGCCGTACCGAGATTCAAATTGAGACCGACTTGCAAACCCTGCGTCAAACGATTGATATTCCTACCAGTGCATGCAAAAACTAATTGCCAGCCTTTTGCTTACCGCCTGTTGCGCCAGTGCTGCGGCCTCCGAGGCGGTAGTGGTGCATCTAATCGTCAATGGTGTTACCCAAGGGGACGTCGAAGCCATTTACGATCAAGATGGGTATTGGCTTGCAGAACAGACCCTCATTAACTCAGGAATCAATACCCCAAAGGGCGTGCAGCAAACCTTGGCGGGTACGAATTACTACCGGGCCGATCAATTAAGCGACATCGTCAGCAAAATTGATGCCGCCGAGCTCACGGTTTACCTCGATGCACCAGCCAGCACGTTTGGCGAGAAAAATATTGCGCTCAAGCAGCAACATAGCGAACGATTCCCAGCACCAGCGCCATTATCAGCGTATTTAAGCTATCGGCTGTCTGCGTTACACAGCAATCAGGATGGCGGCTTGGAGTATCAAATCAGCCCTACGCTGAATGTGAATGCGCAAAACTTCAATTTCCGCAGCGAGCATGACTACAACACACAGCAGGATCAATGGCGGCGTCTTAATACCACGCTCGATTACGACCGGCCCGATTTGATGCTGCGCGCCACGCTTGGTGATTTAAGCCCGCGCCAAGCCGCACTCGGTTTTAACCAAGCCATGGCCGGCATTGGCATTTCGCGGGTGTTTAGCATGCAGCCCGATTTTGACAGCGCCCCCAGCTTTCAAACCCAAGCCGCAATTACCCAACCCTCAACCGCCGAGGTTTACCTCAACGGCCAGCGCGTCAACACCATTCAGTTACAACCGGGCATGTATCAGCTCAGTGATTTGCAATATTTCTCTGGCCTGCAAAATGTCGAGCTCATCATCAAAGATCAATACGGTGGCATCAGCCATTACACGATTCCGTATTATTTTGATGACTCTTTACTCAAAGCGGGCTTGCACGAATTTAATTACAACCTAGGCGTGCAACGCAATAATGGCAGTTTTAACGACTATGCGGGCCTTGCCTATTCGGCCTTTCACCGTGTCGGCCTCACCGATTGGTGGACGCTGGGCGCACAAGCGAGCGGCAATCCAACTGATCGCAGTTATGGTCTGATCAGCAATTTCAAACTTGGGCAGTATGGGGTTCTAGGCAGCGTATTATCTTGGTCAGCGCACGATACCCAAGAGCGAGGCCATGCCCAGCAAGTGCAGTATCGTTACAGCAACGAGCAATGGAGCGTCTACGCCAATGCTCAACGGCAAAGTCCAAGCTATTGGCCAGCGCAGAACACACTATTGAGCACAGAGCACATTGATTGGACAGCCAATCTGGGTGCCAATTGGGGACATCGTGATTTGGGCAATATTGGCCTAGAATATGGTCGCCAAAAAAGTCCATCTCCCGCTCAAGACTTTCACCGCTACACGCTCAATTACTCAATTTCACCGTGGAAAAATGCCGCATTTAATGCGCAAATTCGACGTTTGAACGGGCCAGAAACCAAAAAATGGAGTGGTTTTGTCAATCTAACGCTGAATTTTGGCCCCGGCCAAAGTCTGTATGGTGGCGTGCAATACCGAAATCAGCAGGCACTACATTCAGCCACCTTCAGCCAAAGCGCCCCCAGCGGCGAGGGCTGGGGATATAGCCTGAGCGCGCAAGAACAAGAAACGGGGCACGATTATACGGCGTGGCTTGAGCGCAATCTGCGCCACGGCCAATTCAACGCCAGCCTGCTACAAAGCCAAGACGGTTCGCGCAATATCAATAACTGGCGCGCCACTTGGCAAGGTGCACTAGCGTATAGCCACGGGCAATGGGCGGCGACGCGCTATATTTATGACAGCTTTGGGCTGGTCGAAACAGGGCTGGCTGAGGTGGGCGTCACCCAAAATGGCGCGCTCATTGGGAAAACGAATGAGGATGGGTGGCTGATGTTGCCCGACGTATCGAGCTTTAATTACCAGCAAATCGGCCTAGTACAAAACGATATTCCAATCGAATACAGCGTTGATCGGCTCCAGCGCGATTTACTCAGTGGCAATCGCGATGGGCGCCGTCTCGCATTTAAACTTAAAAAAATCCGCGCTATTAGCGGGCAAATTCTTGATCACGCGGGCCAACCACTCGCCAATTTACTTTTTAGTACCGAACACGATGGAGAACGCGTATTACTCAGCACCAGCATGGATGGTCATTTTTATACAGAACAATTGGGATCAGGGGAGTATGTGCTTGAAGGCAATAATTGCAAAGCCTTGCTAAGCATTACCCCTAGCGACGAGCCGATCAGCGAATTAGCGGCCGTGCGCTGCACAACGGCGACGGAGCAATAAGATGCGCGCGCAATTAGCCAGCTTTTGTCTCGCAATCGCCTTTCCGATCCAGAGCTTTGCGATGAGCTGCAATATCAGCTCAATGCCGATTGGCGACTTAGGAGTTTATACCCCCGAAATCGATGTCACTCGCCAATACGCTATTTTTCTCAATTGCACAGGCGGTGGCGGTATGGCCAGCATCACCGCAGGGCCGTCACATACCACGGGCAGCATCGAAAACCGTAGAATTAAGCACAGCAATCAGACTTCGACTCTGCGCTATCAATTATGCCTTGACGGCAATTGTTCAAAGATATTTGGCAACTCGGGCAATCAAATCGGCAGCGTGGTGATCGATGATCGCAATCAAGGGCGATTCTCGTTTTTTGCCCGCATCTATGGCGGCGAGTTTCAAGCTGCCGCTGGCTTATATCGCGATAGTGTCACCATCACGATCACGCCATAACGGGTAACCACTTGGCAAGCATCGCTTTAAGGGTGTCAATTTGAATCGGTTTGGTCATGTAATCATTCATCCCGGCATCAAAACACTGCTCTTTGTCTTCCGCAAACGCATTGGCAGTGAGCGCAACAATCGGCATACCTCCTTGCTGCTCGGGTAGCGCACGAATCTGCCGCGTGGCGCCATAACCATCCAACACCGGCATTTGGCAATCCATTAAAATCAGATCGTAACTGTGATTCTGTACGGCAGTGACCGCTTCCACGCCGTTATTCGCCACATCAACACGAACACCTAGTTTTTCCAACAGCAAAGCCGCTACTTTTTGGTTCATCAAATTGTCTTCGACCAATAAGACCGCATGCCGACTTTGTGCATCAATTTCAGCGATGCGATGACGGGTCAGCAATGTTTTTTGCTCTGCTGGTTTTGATTGATCAAGCAATTGCACCAAACACTTTTGCAAATCATCAAAATGAATCGGTTTACTCAAATAAGCGGCATAGCCCGCTTGTTCCGCCAACGCCCCCTGCCCCAAAGCGCCCTGCGTCACGGCCAAAATCAGCGGCGTTGTTTCATATCTTGGCGTTGCGTGTAGGGTCGCGGGTAAGCGCAAATTAATTTCCACCGCGACGGGCAAATCAACCATAACCAAATCCGCCGCTGTTTGCTCTGCCGCCAGCAAATCAATCAGCTCGGTTTCGGATGCTACGCACCTAGCCTCACACTTCATTAGACGCAAATCTTCGGCCAACTTCTGGCGATTACTCGCCGAGGGCGACAACACAAAAACCAGCTTGCCTGCCAGCTCGGCATGCGCGGCGACCGGTGTTTTTTGCTCGCCCAGCGTTTGTTCAATTTCAAACCAGAAAGTAGCACCATGGCCTAATTCACTTTCAACGCCTATTTGCCCGTTCATGGCCTCAACTAAGCGACGGCAAATCGAGAGACCAAGTCCAGTGCCACCAAAGCGGCGCGTAGTTGACGCATCAGCCTGATGAAACGGTTGAAATAAGGCGCGTTGGGCCTCTGCAGAAATACCAATCCCGTTGTCTTGCACCTCGACGCGAATGCGGATCTTCTGCCCATCATTGGCGACCAAACGCGCACGGGTCACGATTTCGCCCTGTGGAGTAAATTTCAGCGCGTTATTTAGCAAATTAATAAGCACTTGTCGCAATCGGCTAGGATCGCCCACTAAATTAAGTGGCACCGAAGCATCGACCAAGCACACCAAATCCAAGCCTTTGTCTTGCGCTTGCGCACACACAATATCTTGCGTGTCCTCAAGCAAGCGGCGCAAATCGTAATCGATTTGTTCAAGCTGTAATTGGCCTGCTTCGATTTTAGAAAAATCGAGCAAATCATTTAAAAGCATCAATAAAGCTGTGCCCGAGGTACGGATGCTTTGAATATACTGGCCTTGCAATTCATCCAGCGAGGTATCGGCTAACAAAGTTGCAAAGCCAAGCACGGCATTGAGTGGCGTGCGAATTTCGTGGCTCATATTGGCCAAAAAAGCTGATTTAGCCAAGCTGGCTTGCAGTGCCGATTCTTTCGCCTCGATCAGCACACGTTCGGATTCAATCCGCGAGGTTAAATCGCGCACCATGATTTGAACTCGCTGTACTGCTCCTTGCGTATCACGCTCCAACACTGAAATACTCGCCTCGACCGGCACCGGAGCCGCCTCGATTCGATTCAGTAATATCGACTCACCCGTCAGGGTGTCGAGCTCACTTAATTGCGCAATGAGCTCAGACCAGCGGGGGCTATTGAGCCATTGAGTCGGCCAGCTGCCGATCAGATTTTGCGGATTTTGTCGATTCATCATTCGCGCCCAAGCTGGATTGGCAAATTGAATTTGCCCTTTTCCATCCAGCACCGCGCCGCCATCAGCCATATGGTGCAAGACCATATCAAGCTGATGCTCTTGTTGCTGCAAAAGTTGGTTTAATTGATCACGATGCGCTTCCAGCTCTTTGGCACTGGCATCACGAGCAGAAAATTGCGCCAACAAATCACTTTGTAGCCGAGTAAACCCTTCGGCCAATTGGTGTAATTCATTACGCATATGTTGCGTTGGCATCGGGGCGGGCTCGCTCAGACGCGCCTCACTCATAGACTGAACGTGCTCAGATAAAGCCTGAATCGGACTGGAGACATGGCGACGAAAGAGAAAGAAAATCAAGACCGCCAGCAAAAACAACTCAAACGCAACAATCAGGGTAAAGCGCAGCGTGTCGCGCCAAACCGCAAAGTTTAAGGCGTGTTGATCTAAACGGATTTCCAAGCGGCCCAAATCACGTTGACCGTCTTGCGATAATAGGGGATAGGTTAATACTGGGGATTTTTGCTGTAGATCAGCGTCATGCTTGGTGTATTCAATTAACGGCCCTGCGCTTGTCACTCGGGCCGATAACACTGCAGGAAAATGGTCTAGGCCGCGAAGATGCGATTTCGCAGCTTCGTAATCCACTTCCCAAATGGATTTACTCAGCGTCGCTCGATAGGCAGACAACACCGATTCAACCTGCTCTTGGCTACGTTGGATACTATCTTGGTAACTAATCCAGCCATTCACTAGGCTGCTTAGTAACGATAACAGCAAACTGTAGAACAAGATTTTGCCGAATAAATACCGGGATAATGACTCCGATTTTCGCATCGATTTAGAAATCCAATAGCTGCATTACTTCCGCCTCGGGCAGATACTGCCGGCAAATTTTGTACAGGGTGCCATCAGTACGCATCGCAATGATTTGGCTTTGCCAAGCTTGAGCCTGCTCGGCGCTAAATCGTGATTTAGCCAATACCAAACCAGCCTTTACCCCTTGATCGTTGGGAAACCAGTTTTGTACTTCAACCTGCTGCTCCATATTCAATTTTCGCAATTCATAGCGATATAAAACACTCTGCGCAAAAATCCCTTGAACGCGCCCCTCTCTGAGCTTACTAAAGGTGGCGTCCAAATCCGGGCTGTCTTGAACCCGCTGTTGCATGCGTAATTGATCCAAAAACAAATCATAGTCTTTACCATGCTTGATCGAGCGTACCGCAGCGAATTGCGCTTCCTTAAGCTGCAAAAACTGTTCAGCAGTTTTGACTCTCGCTGCAGTTTTCTTATCCAAGATGGTGCGATTTCTGCCGGCTAGATAAGGAATAAATCTTGCAAATTGCTCTCGCTCCGGGGTTGCAACCGCAGAAACACTCATATCAAGCTGGCCACTAGCCAAATCAGCCCAAATGCGAGCCCGCGGCATCACTTGAATGGCAAATTGGCAGCGAGTACGTTTTTGCAATTCATCAATCACATCTTTATCGATACCTTTCCCTTGGTCATAGAGCAGGCCAAATTGATAAAACGCCACTTTAATCGGTTGCTGTCCGCAATCAAATGCGGCCACTAGCGGGCTCCATAGCAGTAAAACACCAATGACAGCACCAAATACTGAACGAGCAATCATGGACTGATCCCACGCAGAAACTACTGAGATTCAATCTAGCAGCAATATAACTCCTCACCCAAGCTTCAATATTCATCAGCCAAAAAAAACGCCACAATCAACCGATTGCGGCGCTCAATTAAGACATAGGATGGAAATGAAACACTACAGCACGGCTTGCCCCACAAACCCAAGGCAAACCATATAGCCATGATAATGCAGCACCCCACTCCATAAGTCAAATCTAATATACTTAATTAGTGCGTAAAACCATCAACCTTTTATCCAAAACCCTATCGGACTTGCTTGTTTTTTCGGTAAAATTGACCGCTTTTGCGTTTGGAGTTGACGGCGATGATTCAAGTCGGCGTAGTAATGGGTAGCAACAGCGATTGGGATGTGATGCAACACGCGGCCAAGCAGCTTAAAGCCTTTGGCGTCGAGTTTGAGTGCAAAGTGGTGTCAGCACACCGCACGCCTGATTTACTGTTTCAATATGCCGAAGAAGCGGCAGCACGTGGCTTAACTTGCATTATTGCTGGTGCAGGCGGTGCTGCACATTTGCCAGGCATGTTGGCAGCAAAAACCACGGTGCCCGTATTGGGCGTACCCGTGCCTTCTAAATACCTGCGCGGTGAAGATTCTCTACTCTCTATCGTCCAAATGCCAAAAGGCATTCCTGTTGCGACTTTTGCGATTGGTGAAGCTGGCGCAGCGAATGCGGGCCTGTTTGCCGTGGCGATGCTGGCGGGCGGCAACCCTGCGCTAGCGCAACAACTCAACGATTTCCGCGAAACACAAAAACAAACCGTGCTCGCGATGGAATTACCTGCGGTAGAATGACACTGAAAAACAGCACCCCTTCGGTACGCCCTTGCTGGTATTTCATACTGGTCAAGGGCTGTTTATTTTGGGGGCTGACCTGTTCGATTTTACTCGCAGCACTATGGCATTACAGCGGCGTTTACCCTTTTCAACACGGGGTATTGGCTGCCAACCCAATGGCAATAATTGCTGGCGGGATATACGGCTTTGGCCAATGGGGCTTTGCGCGACATCAAGCGTACAAAGCTCAACTGCAATTTAAGGAAGACAATGATGAGCACTACTAAACCTATCCTCCCACCTGCGATGCTGGGTATTTTAGGTGGGGGACAGCTCGGTCGTATGTTTGCGGCAGCCGCCAAAAATATGGGCTATGGCGTCACCGTACTCGACCCCGATAATCACGCACCGGCGGCCGATTTTGCCGACGTGCATTTGTGCAAATCATTTACTGACCCTGAAGCCTTGCAGTATATGGCGCAGCACTGTGCCGCCATTACCACCGAATTTGAAAACGTGAATGCCGATTCAATGCGCTGGCTGGCCGCGCAAGGCATTACCGTGTCGCCCAGCGGCGACTGTGTGGCGATCGCACAAGATCGCATCGCCGAAAAAACCTTTATTCGCGACGCCGGTTTAAGCGTTGCGCCGTTTGTGGCGGTCAAAACCGCAGGCGATTTGGACGGCGATTTATCGGCCTACCTGCCCGGCATTTTGAAAACCGCGCGTTTAGGTTACGACGGCAAAGGCCAAGTGCGCGTAAAAACCGCAGAAGAAGCGCGTTTTGCCCACGCCGAAATGAAACACCAGCCCTGTGTGCTGGAAAAAATGATGCCGCTAGTGGCTGAAGTATCAGTGGTGGTGACACGCACGCGCGCAGGTGAAGTCGTTAGCTTCCCAGTGGCCGAAAATGAGCACGTTAATGGCATTTTGGATGTATCGATTGTGCCAGCCCGCGTTGACCCCGCCCTATCTGAGCGCGCCCGCGCCATGGCGATGACATTGGCTGAAAAGCTCGACTACATCGGCGTGATGGCGGTCGAGTTTTTTGTACTCGAAGGTGACGAGTTGGTCATCAACGAAATGGCGCCACGTCCGCACAATTCGGGCCATTACACGCTGGACGCGACGCTAACTAGCCAATTCGAGCAGCAAGTACGCGCGATGTGCGGCTTGTATCCGGGCAAACCCGATCTGCTCAAACCAACGGTGATGGTCAACCTGCTCGGCGACGTGTGGGGCGAGGACGGCAGCGAGCCGCGTTGGGATGTGTTGATGATGGCGCCGAACACCAAATTGCACCTGTACGGCAAGAAAATGGCCCGAGTGGGTCGCAAGATGGGCCACTTCAACGTGCTGGCCGAAACCGCGCAAGACGCGCTAGAACAAGCCAACGCAATTAAAGAAACACTCTAATAACGCCAGAACCGCCGGACCGAGCGACTATGCGGCTAGGTCCGGCCAAGATACCTCCATACGTATAGCCAAGAGAGTCAGGTTTAAATTAACCCCAGGGCAAATACCCCGGGTCCAGCTAAATCAAATACACTTCCCGCAAGTCAATGCACCAGCCTAGCTAGCTCCCCTGCGCTATAGCGGCTCATCTCCGTAGCGTTGTAAAAAACAGTGCTTCAAACAGGGTTTTTGCCAGGATGAGGCCATGGGAGTAATATTTCTAACGCTGTAATCCATTTACCGTTCAGTTTTTACCGCTTAAAACAACGCCAACATGAATGTGATGACCCGCTACCAACTACGCCGCGCAACACTGGATGATCTCAGTACCGTCATTACGTGGCCTGAGTCTCCAACAGAATTGCGCTACTTGTTTCCACATGCCCAATGGCCCATGGAACCACTTAAATTGCTCGAGCACTTGGCCAACCATGAAGATGGTTTTGTGGTGTGTGACCATGATCGAACACTGGGTTATGCCAGCCTATACAATGCCAAAAACCAAGGTAGAGCTTGGATTGGCCATTTGATCGTCAACCCACGGGCACGGCGTATGGGTGTGGCGCGTTATTTAGTCACAGCCCTGACCACGATTGCGCAACAGCGCCACCGCGCGACCGAAATGGCGACGATCTGCTTTGCCAACAACCAAAGCGCTTACGATTTTTACGCCTCACTAGGCTTTAGCAATGAGGGCTGGGAAACGCGGAGCGATCATCGCGGCGAGGCAGTCAAAGTATTTCGACTCACCAAACAGATTTAATTTCCCCGCTCGCACAAGCTCGGCCGACGTAAGTACATGCAGGCTGAGCCAGATTCAGGCAAAATACGCCATTAAATCGTCCTAGTGGGCAAAACCCACCTTTCTGGAGCAATGATGAGCGGCCTGACTTCTACTAATCTGACCAGCCTGAAAAAAATCTACTCAGGCAAAGTGCGCGATTTGTATCAAATCGACGAAACCCGCATGCTGATGATCGCCACCGATCGTCTGTCAGCCTTTGACGTGATTCTGGCCGAACCGATTCCAGAAAAAGGCAAAATCCTCACTTCTATCTCAAACTTCTGGTTTGAAAAATTGAAAGATGTGGTGCCTAGCCACTTCACTGGCGATCAACCGGAAGACGTCGTGTCTGCCGAAGACCTGCCACAAGTGGAAGGCCGCGCTGTGGTGTGCAAACGCCTAAAACCAGTTCCTGTTGAAGCAATTGTACGTGGGTATATCGCTGGAAGCGGCTGGAAAGAATACAAGCAGCAAGGTACCGTGTGCGGTATCCAATTGCCAGCTGGTTTGGTTGAAGCCGACAAACTGCCAGAACCAATCTTCACGCCATCAACCAAAGCGGCAGTGGGCGACCACGACGAGAACATCAGCTACGCGCAATGTGAAGAAATCTTGGGCGCAGAACTCGCAGCCAAAGTACGCGATACCGCGATCCTCTTGTACAAAACCGCCAGCGAATACGCGGCCACCCGCGGCATTATCATCGGCGACACCAAGTTTGAATTTGGCCTCGATGAAAATGGCGTGCTGTGCTTGATGGACGAGGCATTGACGCCTGACTCAAGCCGCTTCTGGCCTGCCGACCAATACCAGCCGGGCACCAACCCACCAAGCTACGATAAACAGTTCGTACGCGACTGGCTGGAAACCACTGGCTGGGACAAAACGCCACCAGCACCAGCATTGCCAGCAGAAGTGGCGGAAAAAACCGCAGCGAAATACCGCGAAGCGCTGGAAAAGCTGACCAAGTAACTAGCACTGCTTTCAAACGCCCTGCGGGGCGTTTTTTTCTATCAAGGATCCTGCATCATGATGATTAAAAGCGAAATCACCGATTTAAACACCGCCACTGGCGTAATGCGCACTTATGTGCACCGCCCTGCTGAAGCAGGCCAATACCCGACGATTCTGTTTTACTCCGAGATTTTCCAGCAAACCGGCCCGATCGAGCGCGCGGCAAAAATTATCGCCGGCCATGGTTATAACGTGCTGGTGCCAGAAGTGTTCCATGAGCTTAATCCGATCGGCACCGTGCTCGCCTACGACGACGCCGGCCGCGATAAAGGCAACGCTGACAAAATGGCTAAATCGGTTGAAGGCTACGACACTGACAACGCGGCGATGATTGCTTGGGCGAAACAGCAAAGCTGGCACAACGGTGATTTTGGCGCGATGGGTTTTTGCATCGGCGGGCATTTAGCATTCCGCGCCGCGCTGCAGCCAGAAATCAAAGCTACAGCGTGTTTTTACGCGACTGACCTGCACACCAATGTAATTCCAAATCAGCCCGGCCAACACAGCATGGAGCGCCTGGCTGACATTAGCGGTGAATTGCTGATGATTTGGGGCAAGCAAGACCCGCATATTCCAGCGGCAGGCCGCGCACAGGTGTATCAGCAGCTGGTTGCAGCAGGCAAAACCTTCACTTGGCACGAATTTAACGGCCCGCACGCGTTTATGCGCGATGAAGGCGATCGCTATGATCCGCAATTGGCCTTGCTCGGCTATCAATTGGCGTTTGACCTATTCCGCCGTAACCTAAAGTAAGATTCTTGATCGCTATAAAAAGCCGCATGACACTGCGGCTTTTTATATTTTTTGCGCTTCTAAACAGCATCTGTAGCGCGGTTTAGCGCAGGTAATTTTCCATATCAACCTCTATACCGCTACAGGTATAGCCAGAAAAGTCTTTAACTATAAAATACTCAAGCCAATACCCTTGGTGTTTTAATTTTACACAAAGCAAGCGGCAGTTTTTCACTGCAAGTAATTATATGCCAACGTAATCTAAAGCCTACTCAATCACGAGGAGGGCATATGATGCGATTAATCACCAAACTGGGCGTGATCGGCTTAGCTTTATTGAGCCCATTTTGTTATGCCGATAAACAGCTTAGCCCACTCGAGCATCAGCAAATTATTACCGTCAAACCCAAAGAACAAATCATCGTGACATTACCCACAGATTTGAGAACAGGCTATATGTGGTTTCTCGATGCGGAGAGTCGTTCTTCTGATGCTATCAAAATGGTGCAAGATTGGCGCTTTACCCCACGCAAAAATAGTAATGCGCACGGGCAAGGTGATACCACATGGCGCTTTAGCATGCGGCAAACCGGTGAGGTAACACTGCGCTTTGTATATCGCAAACCATGGCAAGGCACTGAGGTGCCACCTTTAGACGTACGCGAGTATCGCTTAGTGATCGGCTAAGGCATCGCCGATCCAACCAGACTAAACTCGCTGCCCACGTCGGGCTGCCATCTTGCGCCCCAAGGCTTGTAGATGTGCCACGTCAAGCAAGGCTTTGGCATATGGGTAGATATCCACATCCTCTCGCCGTGCATGAGCGCGATAACGCTCGGCAAACTGATGGGCCAGCTCGGCCGTCAGCTCATTATCGTTTCCAGCCACCAAAGACAATAACGCCGCTCTCACTTGTGACCAAAGAGCGCTTAACTCGGCGTGCTCGGCCATAATGGCTGCGATCGTTTGTTTCAATTCGGGAGAGCCCACTTGCAATAAAGCGGGAAAGAGATCTTCGTCTTCATCTTGATGATGCAGCGGTGCCGCCACATCAAAATAACGCAAAATTGATTGTGCCCCTGCAATCGCGGCGGCATCGGCACCATGTTGCGCCACATGTTGCACCAGGGTTTCGGTTAATGCCGCGTAATGCCGAACTCGTTCATGGCAGGCCATTAACATCGCAACGGGGGTATCAAACGTGACAGATTCTGTTGCAAAAGGATTGAGCATCTTCAACTCCAATGCAGGTCGGCCTCTTAAATTACGCTGCTGTTGCATATTTGCCAAGGTGTTTATTGCCATGCGGAAATCGATTTGCCGCGACTTTCTTACTAGTAAACCGTAAAAATTACCAAATAGATCCAATAGTAAGGGAACATTTGCACCAAAATGACGTCAGCATAATTAACAGCTAGCAAAATATTTCGTCAGCTTTTGCTTAAAGACACACTATTGCACAACAAACAATGTAATAATTTTGTCACAATAAGGACGCAAAGACGTCTGTTTTTTTATCGGAGACCGCGCAACTCCGCGTCACATAGAGTAAGGACACTATGCTTAAACATCTTATCGCTGCAACCCTCGCAGCTACTTTCGCTCTTCACGCCAATGCTGAAACCTACTCATTAGAGTTGGGTCAAGCTAACTTGAACACCGGCCTGCCATCGGCATCTGGCCTGACTTACCGCAATGGTTTCTTCCATGCGGTGGGTGACGATGCACAATGGTTGTTCGAGCTGGATCAGAACTTCTACATTACTGACAAACAATTGATCAAAGAATACACAATTGATCCAGCAACGGGCCGCATTGCAAAATCAGTGAAACCTGACTTTGAAGCAATGGATCAATTCCGTCTTGGTAAGCAAACGTGGAGCATGGTACTGGGCTCAGGCAGCAAGGCCAATGTTCGCGAAGTGGGCTTCTTGCTCTCGGCTGATCGTATCACTAAGCACGAGCGTAGCTTGGTTAGCCTGTACAGCCAATTGAAAACAGCGGCTGGCATTAGCGAACTGAACATCGAAGGCTTGGCGCTGACACATAGCAAAGCGTACATCATGAACCGCGGCAACGGTGGCGGCAACTTGATTTTCGCGGTGAAGCGTCAAGAAATGATCGACTACATGTTCGGTCGTTTGGATCGCTTTAGCAAAGTTGAAACCTTCAAAGTAAAACTGCCAGTAGTAGCTAACTTTGAAGCTGGCTTGTCTGGCGGCGACTTCTGGGCGAAAAACAACAGCTTGGTTTACACCGCATCAGTTGAAGCCACTGGCGACTCATACAACGACGGCCAAATTTTGGGCAGCTTCGTGGGTGTGATTAAACTTGACCAACTCAGAGAAGGCGTGGTTTTGGATCTGACTCCAACTTCAGTACCATTGCTTGATCAAGCTGGCCGTGTCGTCATTACCAAAGCTGAATCATTGGCAATCATCAGCAGCGAAGAAGATGAAATCAAAGGCGCCATCGCCAGCGATAACGACAATGGCACGAGCGAGTTTTTCTACTTCAAACTCGAAAAGAACGATTAATTTCGTTGTCCGAGCAGTAAAAAAGGCGCCTCAGGCGCCTTTTTTACTGGATCATTTAGATTTGCTCAATGATGGCGTACAACGCAGTTAGCAGCGAACTACCCAATTGAGTCGAACGCTCACCATTCCAGCCCACCTCGGGCAGCGGACGATTTGCGGTGTCTTTAAACGGCATTTCCACCGTATACGCCAAGCAATCGAATTCATTGCCGACCCAGTTGGTACCCAAAGTCAACGTCTCTGGGCCAAATTTACCGACTTCGTAGCCGTGCTCAACTTGGAAATCGGGGCTCGCCACCAACCACGCTTTTTTGAACGCCTCCTGCAAATCGTGCTGGCGGCACGAGAACGATTCATTGCTCTCGCAACCGGCCACGAAATTGTGCGGAATACTCTCATCGCCATGAATATCAAAAAAGGCATCGACGCCAACCTGCTTCATTTTCTCGCGCACCCAATACACTTCGGGGCTGCGCTCTAGACTTGGCGTTTGCCATTCGCGATTGAGGTTGGCACCCTTGGCGTTGGTACGCAAATTGCCGCGTACGCTACCATCGGGGTTCATATTCGGCACGACGTAAAATACGCATTTTTCCAGCAAGGCACGCGCGATTGGGTTTTGTGGGTCGAGCAAGGTTTCGAGCAAACCTTCGACAAACCACTCAGCCATGCTCTCGCCCGGATGCTGGCGCGCAGTGATCCACACTTTCTTTTTATTGATGCCGTAATAGCCTTTTTGGACACCGATTCGCAGCAAATCGAAATCATGCCCATCAGGCGTCACGCCCAATTGCTCTAGCTTCACCCACGGCGCAGCAGTCACCGCATTACCGATCAGCGTCTGATGGCGCTCCCAGCTATACGGCTCGAAATAGGCAAACCACATCACATCGGTATGCGGTGTGTGCTTGATCGTGAGCGTCTGGCCATCGTATTCGGTCTCGACGCGAAACCAGTTCTCGCGGTCATACGAGGCCACCGCCTGATAATCCGGCCAGCCATCGGGATAAGCACTCTGCCCCGCATTTTCGATCTTCAGCGTGCAATCGACATCGCGTGCGCCGCTCAAACGAAAGTGAAACCACTGCGCAAAGTCGGACGCATTATCGGGGCGCAGTTTCAGACGGATATTGGCGGCGTCGGTCGCGTCAACGACGTCGATTGAGCCGGAATCGAAATTCGAGGTAATACGAATCATTAATTCAACCTTTGAAATATTTAATACGCTAGTAGCCTGAAAAAGTTATGCCTATTCATTCATCTCAATGACTGGATTGGCTTCGTCACCAAACTCAAGCTCCAGAGCGCTGCGAATCAATCCTTGGTATGCAAAATATACTCTTTGCCTAACGTGACGCCGAAACTGAATTTGCTCATCTACGGATAAATCACTGCAGTGAAATGCAATTTCACGCTCCGACATTCTCGCACTATCACTTTCAAGCAAAGCCTTTTTATGCTTTTGTATCAATGCAATAAAAGAGCCGTAGCTACGAATACCCCATCGATTGAGCTCAATCAGCAGCTCTTCATAATCTGCACTATTTGAATTGAAGTCATTCAATTTTGAAAAATAACTACGCATCGCCTTCACCATTAGAGCGACAGTAATGGATTGTTTTCGCAATTTGCTACGTGCAGATTGATAGCGGCTCATATTAGTGAGGATCTCTCGGCGATCTCTTCGGCAATTTTCAATCCAGTGGCGACCAATCAGTCACCGGCTTAAACTCATCATCATCTTCACTTTTAACAAAACGCTCGAACACACTGCCTACCGGCGAATCTAGCAACGGAATGATGTGGCTGTCGTAATTGGCGATCACATTCACATCGAATTCGCTGTGGTTTTTTGGGTTGTTTAAGTATTTCTGATCTTCGGTGCCCGAGAAAAAACGCCAGCCGCTATCGCCGTCTTTTTGTGGTTTTTCGCGGTACATCAGGCCGACTGGATAGCCTTCAATCGTGATTTCATCGCTGGCGATACAGCTGCCGTGGCCTGTGGCGACTTTTTTGATAATGCGCTCGTCGAGCAAAAATTCTTTCATGGGGTATATCCCGATTAATTAGATCAATATTAGTTTACTGAGCAATACCCAGCAATGTCTCTCGTGCACGCAAAGCCATGGCCAGCGCAGCGCGCGTTTTAGCGTGGCTCATCATCGGGCTTTCTAGCTCACCGGAGCGCAGCAAGTCGCAAAAATGTGCGGTTTCGTAATTCAGGCCAGAGCCAATCGGTGCAATCGCCAATTCTTCGCGCTCGCCCACAGCCGTCACCAAGGTGGCTTTAGCCGGATTCCACCATTTATCGTGGATGAGCACATAACCCGCGCTACCGCCAATCAGCGCCTCACCGCTCCCGGCAATATCAAGCCCGCAATACAGCTGGCTGATGCCGTGTTCGTGCTGAACATTGAGGCTGGCAAAGGTATCAACGCCGCTCACGCCAATTCGCCCCAAGGTATGAACTTCACTCGCAGCACCGAGCCAATCAACGGCCAGAAACGCGCTGTAAATGCCGATATCGAGCAAGCCACCGCCCGCTTGCGCCGGGTCGAGCACGGCGTGACCTGCGGGTACGTTGGGATTGGAGAAGCCTGCCCGTACAAAGTGCACCTCACCAATCGCGCCCGCAGCAATGCGCTCGCGAATTAACTGGTAGATCGGGAAAAACGGTGGCTTCATCGCTTCCATATACAGCTGGCCAGCGGCCTGCGCGGTGGCAATGACTTCATCGAGATCGGCCAAAGAAGTTGCGGCCGGTTTTTCGCACAACACAGCTTTACCCGCTTTCAAAGCGGCAATGCTGAGTGCGGCGTGGCTAGGATGTGGGGTGGCGATATAGACGGCGTCGATGTGGCTAGCAAGCAGATCGTCGAGCTCGTCAAACACGGAGGGAATATGGTGAACCGCAGCAAATTGCCGCGCTTTGGCGCCGCCACGGCTATACACGGCAGAAACGGTTGCGTTTGGCACATGCATGAGGCCAGCAAAGAAGCGTTGCGCAATACTGCCGGTACCAATAATGCCAAAACGGATTGGACGCATTTTCACCTCAATACTGTATTGCCATGTAGGCCTTATAGATTATGGGCCACACGGCAATACATCAACTAGGTATTTAGCTTACTTTGCGCAGGCGCTAAATTGCACCAGCGCCAAACTGCCAAACAGATTCGGCAAAAAGTCGACCGTCTCACCTTGATGCAGCACGACTTGTTTATCGACTTTCATGCCCATTTTAGTCAGCAATTTGTCGAAATCATTGACCGTGCAGAAGTGAATATTCGGCGTGTTATACCATTCGTACGGAATCGTCTCCGACACCGGCATACGGCCAATCAGGATTTGCCAGCGGTTTTCCCAGAAGCCAAAGTTCGGGAATGTGACGATGCCGACTTTGCCAACGCGCAGCATTTCCTGCAGGATGAGCTCGATATTGTGCATCGCCTGAATCGTCAGCGACAGCACCACATAATCAAAACTGCCGTCTTCAAAATTTTGCAGGCCGCTTTCCATATCGGCCTGAATCACATTCAAACCTTTTTCCACGCTGGCGACAATCGACATCACGTCCATATCAACGCCAATACCACGCACCTGTTTATTAGCTTGCAGCCAGGCGAGCAATTCGCCGTCGGCGCAGCCCAAGTCAAGCACGCGTGAGCTGGGTTTAATTTGATCCGCAATGTGTTTTAAATCGGGGCGGAGGGTGTTGTGATTAGCCATTACGCGATCTCCTTCGCCACATTATTCAAATAAGCGCGCATCACCGCCATATAGGGCGCATCCTCCATCAGGAAAGCATCGTGGCCGTGCTGCGACTCGATTTCGGCGTACGATACGCAGCGATCAGCGTCGAGCAGCGCCTTCACAATCTCGCGTGAACGCGATGGCGCAAAACGCCAATCGGAAGTGAACGACACGACGAGGAATTTCGCCTGCGCCTGACGCATCGCCTCGGCGAGCGAACCGCCGTAATGACGCGCAGGGTCGAAATAATCGAGCGCCTTGGTCATCAGCAAATAGGTATTGGCGTCGAACATCGTCGAGAATTTATCGCCTTGATAGCGCAAGTAGGATTCGATCTCGAATTCAACGTCAAAGCCATATTTGTATTCGCCGCTGCGCAACATACGGCCAAACTTCTCGCCCATGCCATCATCAGACAAATACGTAATATGCCCCAACATCCGCGCTAAACGCAGGCCACGGCGCGGTACGACGCCATGCTGGTAAAAGTCGCCACCGTGAAATTCGGGGTCGGTAATAATCGCTTGGCGCGCCACATCGTTAAACGCAATATTCTGCGCAGTCAGTTTCGGTGCCGATGCAATCACCAAGGCATGGCGCACGCGCTCTGGGTAGGTAATTGACCAGCGCAGCGCCTGCATACCGCCCAAGCTACCGCCAATAATCGCGGCAAATTGCTGAATCCCCAAGCGATCAGCCAAACGCGCCTGAGTTTCCACCCAATCGCGTACCAGCACCACCGGAAAACTCGAGCCATACGGTGCGCCAGTTTCCAGATTGATGCTCGATGGACCCGTCGAGCCATGGCAACCGCCAAGGTTATTGAGACCAATGACGAAAAATTTATTCGTATCAATCGGCTTACCCGGCCCCACCATATTGTCCCACCAGCCCGCGGCCTTATCGGTTTCGGCATGTTTACCAGCAATATGATGGTGGCCTGAAAGCGCGTGACAAATCAAAATTGCATTTGATTTATCAGCGTTAAGCTCGCCATAAGTTTCAACCATCAATTCATAGAGAGGTAAAACAGCGCCAGATGATAAATGAATCGGTTCGTCAAAAATAATTCTTTGTGGGACAACAATCCCAACACTGCCATTAGACATAAAATGCGGCCCTTTAGCGGCAAAAGCACTTCTTAAACACAAACAATCAAATTGAACTTTAAATCAGGCCAGTTTTATTTTCAGGCAACCGCTTCATTCGGCTGCTTGAGACCTGAAAAACTCCAGAAGACCGCTAAACAAATAAGATAAAAAATAACACTAATATTATGCGCATATAACGGTTGGGTTAATGCAGACACCATCGTGCAGACGATAAGCCCACAGCCTTGCAATGCAAAAACTTTATTCCAGCCAACACTCCGTTTAAACCTAGCTACAAACAGATATAGTGGCCCTAGAAAAGACAACAATAAGACGGCCAAACCGACAAAACCAGAATTTACCAAAGTATCAAAATATTGACTATGCGCGTGAGAAAACTCTGTAAGGTATGGTTTATCTACAATTTTTGGGGCTATGGCAGTTTTAAAATTTCCAGGTCCAACGCCAAAGAATGGCTGCTGTTTTGCCAATTCAAAACTCAAATGCCACAGATCTGCTCTTACCCCTAACGATGTAGCTGTATTTCCCGCTTGATAAGCAGTTATCTCGTTCTTAAACCCTTCCAATCTAACTTGAACGATTGTCAAACTATTTAAATAGAAGACTGCCAAACCAACTATCAGCGCAAGCAATAGAAATCGGCGCCAATTCCAACGAATAGCCAACATACCACACAGCAATAAACCTGCCACAAATCCTAACCATGCCCCTCGAGTGCCTGAAACGGCAAGAGAAAAAATAGCAAAGCCCGCAGCTAAAAAGCAGATGAATCGCAATAAGATCTTTTTCGAATTAGAAATAAATAGCAAACTGCCCAACGCCATAATGGCAGCGATTTGCCCATACGGAATTTCATTTGTAATTTGGCTACCAACCCGAAGCCAGCCTTGCCAAAATACTAGATATGCTGCCATGGAACCCGCTGCAACGCAGCCAAAAATCCAACCACCGATCCAAAATCTTTGAAAACGGCCGTCATACTTCAGCTGTGTTAGCATCAGAACAATAGGAATTAATGCCATCGCCCTCCATGGATAATCCAGCGCACTCCAGCGGCCATTACTCACAAGTACCGCAATTAATAAGATCAATGGATAGCTAAAAATAAAAGTAAAAAAAAGACCGTCTTCTTTATTGAATCCAATCTTATGTCGAAAAACAATGCAATACGAAATCGAAATAATTAACAACACACCAGCAGTGTAATTATAACTACCCGCCCTTAACAAAATCAGCGCTGGAAATAAAAACAACACCCCAGCGATTAGATACACCCAGGAAGATTCACGAAAACGCTGCTTAAAAGAAGACATTATGCTTTCACCACGATCATGCTAATGAGAAATGTTTTTTTGTTAAATCTCTCTTTAACAAACGCTCAATTTTCATCAGCAAACGATGCTTTCTCTCTCGAGGGCTCAATTGATATTGAACATTGGGTATAAAACTTGTTTCAGCATAATCTTGCAACCACTGCGTTACAAGTTGCGGATGTGTCCCAGTAAATGGCTGCAAGATTGACGCATCAATCCGCGAATAATCATGCTCCTTGGGGGCATGGCTCCAATATTTTGCAACTTGGCGATTTTTTTCCTGCATTTTGGCTGCGGAACGCACGTGTCCGTAATGATAAATTGGGCAACCTGCTAAGGCTGCACGTGGATAACGGCCTTTTTTGTTTTTATCCATCACCACCCAAAATAAGCCATCGGGAGCCCAAGATCGGATAGTATTGCGAATAATACGCGGCGCTTGGCGATACCATGCGGGGCTTTTGGCAACCAAGTCTGGGCAGCCATAAAAATGGTGATAGTCAAATGCGATGGCTTCAACAAGTGGATTATGTAAGTGCTGTTCCATTGCTGCCCGTATTTTTGGGGCATCATCTTCATGGATCACTTCATCGCCTTCTAAATAAAAAGCCCAGTCGCCAGTACAGTTAAATTGCGCAATCATCTTTTGCTGCGCATACACATAACCGCGCTGCTCCATCCCTTCGTTCCACACCGTTTCGATGATGCGAATACGTGGGTCATTAATCGCTTTGACTTGCTCCAGCGTGTCGTCTTCGCTGGCGCCAACGGCCACAATCACTTCATCACAAACCAGTAATAAACTCTTTAAACTTTCGACGTAGGGGTAACCAAGCATCGTGCCATTACGCAAAAAAGTAAAACCGCTAACCTTCATTACAGCCCCAGATCGCTTGCATCAAATTTAGTAAACCCTGATTATAACAGCCTCATTTGCAAGCACAGAGATTTCCATGCCCACACTCGGTATCGCCATTATTACCAAAAATGCTCAAGCCCATCTTGAGCAATGTTTAATGGCGGTAGCATGGGCGGATCAGATCGTCGTCGTCGATTCGGGCAGTAGTGATGGCACGCTCGATATTGCGACCAAATTGAACGCACAGATCATCCAAACAGCGGATTGGCCTGGCTTTGGGCCGCAAAAAAATCGCGCTCTGGCCGCGATGGAAACGGATTGGATTTTGGCATTGGACGCCGATGAAATCGTCAGCGAACAATTGGCTGACGCGATCAAACAGGCGATCGCGAACCCCACGACAGATGTGTACCAAATCCAACGCCGCTCTGCTTTTTGTGGGCGATGGATTGAGCACAGCGGCTGGAATAAGGATTGGGTTGCGCGTTTATTTAAACGTGGCTCAGCGCAGTATTCCGACGATTTGGTGCATGAAAAATTGCTGCACGCGCAGCCCGCGGCCGAGCTAGCGGGTGAATTACTGCATTACTCGTATGACGATTTTGAAACCGTGCTCGCCAAGATTAACGCCTATTCCAGCGCCGGCGCGGCGCAACGTTTTGCCAAAGGAAAGCGCGCTAGTTTAAGCACCGCCATCTTGCGCGGCTTGTGGGCTTTTTTGCGCACCTATATCCTCAAGCGCGGCTTTTTAGATGGCCGTGCGGGATTCTTAATTTCGCTGATGAATGCCGAAACGACTTTTTATCGCTTTATCAAGCTCGATCATCTGCATAGGGTATCTAGTCAAAAGCAAGATTAATTCTAGCCCTCAGCGCAATACCCTATGCCGAATTAGACTTCACCAAATTGCACGGCGTGCATTTGCGCGTATACGCCGTGCTTCGCCAACAACTCGGCATGCGTGCCGCTTTCGACGATTCGGCCTGCTTGCATCACCACAATGCGGTCCGCTTTTTCGATCGTCGACAGGCGGTGCGCAATCACCAAAGTCGTTCGACCTTGCATCAATTGATCGAGCGCGTCTTGCACTTTACGCTCGGATTCGGTATCCAGCGCGCTGGTGGCTTCGTCCAAAATCAGCACGGGCGCGTCTTTATAAATCGCGCGTGCAATCGCAAGGCGCTGGCGTTGCCCGCCGGAAAGACGACCACCGTTTTCGCCCAAAAGCTCGTCAAAGCCATTCGGCATTTTTTCGATAAATTCCAGCGCATGCGCGGCTTGGGCCGCGGCACGCACGCGCGCCATATCAACCTCGCCTTTCGTGCCATAGGCGATATTCGCGGTGACGGTGTCGTTGAACAGCACCATATCTTGCGCAACTAATGCGATTTGCTCACGCAGATTAGTCAGTTGATAATCAGCTAGCGGCACGTCATCGAGTAGAATTTTCCCGTCGTTAGCGTCATAAAAACGCGGCACCAAATTGGCCAGCGTGGTTTTACCACTGCCCGATTGCCCCACCAGCGCCACCGTTTGCCCCGGCTGGATGTTGAGATCAATGCCATCGAGCGCCGGTTTATGATCAGGCTGATAACTAAAGCGCAGCGCCTGAATTTGCAGCGCGCCTTGCGCACGCGCCACGCGATGCTGGCCGTGATCGGGCTCTTCAATTTCATCGAGCAGAGCAAAAATCGACTCGGCGG
Source organism: Chitinibacter sp. SCUT-21 (assembly GCA_041874755.1). Classification (NCBI taxonomy): domain Bacteria; kingdom Pseudomonadati; phylum Pseudomonadota; class Betaproteobacteria; order Neisseriales; family Chitinibacteraceae; genus Chitinibacter; species Chitinibacter sp. SCUT-21. The sequence goes on along the minus strand of CP102611.1, from coordinate 2,410,924 downwards.
CAGCTAAACCGCGGTGCAGACGCTCGTTAATTTTGGTGAGATTACGCACTGGGCCCTGAATTGCGACCATCGCCGCGATAAACGACATAAACGAGCCGGCGCTAAGCTGGCCGGCTTGCGCTTGCAAACTGGCGAAATACAGCACCACCGAGATCGTCATGCCGATCAATAACACAATCGTGCCCGAGTTAATCGCGACCATCAGGCCTTGCTTGATGCCGAGACGCATCACGCGATTATTCACTTCGCCAAAGCGGCGCACTTCAACGTCTTGGCCGCCAAATACTTTCACGATGCGCTGGCCCGACAAGGATTCATCGAGGCGCGAATTCATCTCGCCCATTTTGTCCTGAGTTTCGCGCGCCAGACGGCGCTGGCGTTTCGCGACGACGCGAATGCTAACCGCAACAATCGGCAGCAAAACCAAGCAGAATAAGGTTAATTGCCAGCTCGAATAAAACATCACCGCCAGAAAACCAATCACCGCGACGCCATCGCGCACCAAACCGGTTAGCGTTGACGTGCCCGCCTCCATCACCTGCGTTACATCGTAGGTGACGCGCGACAGCAAAACGCCGGTTGAGGTTTTGTCGTAATAAGGCGTCGGCAGGCGCATCAATTTGGCGTAGATTTTTTCACGAAAATCGCGCATTACGCGCTGCGCCAGCCACGCATTGCCGTAGTCATTGCCAAAATTGCCGACAAAGCGCATCACCGCCAAACCAAACAATTGCGCCGGCACAATCCACGCGGCATTTTTCGCCAAGGCCGACGCACCAGCCAAATTTTGGTCGATTAAGGGCTTGAGCAGTAAAGTGAGCAACGCCTCGGACGCAGAGGCCAAGGCCATACAGATAATCGTCGCGATAATCACCCATAGATACGGGCGAAAATGCCCAAGCAGGCGGCGATAAAGCGCTTTGGTATTCATCGAGTGCGGGGTATTGGCAGCAGTAGTCATGGCGCGATTATACCGTTTTCATGAGGAAGATCGCGGCGCAACATTACCATGCCACGCGAATCACCAAATTGGAGATTAAAAATCGCCGTAGCGTTGCTGCAAAAGACCTGCAATGACTGGTGCAACCGTTTCGGTACGGAAAATACGCGGGCCAAGAATCAATGACGTATAGCCACAGGAAATAGCCTGATTGTCTTCCTCAGGCGAATACCCCCCTTCTGGGCCAACCAGTACCGTCGCTGATTTTACGGCTACTGGCAAAGCGGAGTGGTGAATGGCGCCTGTTGGGCACATTAACAGTTTTAATTCGCTGTCATTGCTTTGCGCTAGAAATTGCGCATAAGTGATGATGGGGCGAATTTCCATCAAACGAGTGCGCCCGCATTGCTCGGCGGCGCTGGCGGCAATACCTTGCCAATGCGCAATACGTTTTTCGGCACGCTCGCCGCTATAGCGTTGCTGGCAATATTGCGAGATGACCGGCTGAAATACCGTAACGCCCAACTCGGCAGCTTTTTGCACCGTGTAATCCATGCGATCGGACGCCGACACCGCTTGCACCAAGGTTAAATGCAGTGGCGATTCACGATTGATATCGGCAAACGACTCAACACGCACGCTGACCGTTTTTTTGCCCATGGCGCTAATTACCGCTTGATACTCGCCACCTTGGCCATTAAACAGCGTAATCGTTTCATCGGGCTGCATACGCACCACTTGCACATGGCGCGCCACGCCTTCAGGCAAATCGAACTCAAGACCAAGGCCCAAAGCCTGATCAACATAAAAACGCGGTAAAGCCATATTCATTAGCCTAAGGTCAAACGCTCAATAAAGAGCCCAACGCCAAAAATGACGCCGATAGAGAGGACAAACAGCAATACGGTGCGAATCAAGCGCAGCCAGCGCGGCTCACGTTCGCGCACATAGCGAAACCCGGCGTAGACAATGATGACGATGGCCACCAATACCAGAATACGCAGCAGGGCAAACATGCCTAAACCCTCGGCCAAACGCGATCACGTGAGACGTCGAAGCCGCAGATAGTACAAGTAGTACACCAAGGCGAGACAACGAGGCGGGAGAGCGCTTGCTTTAACATGCTAGATACTCAGCGGCGGTAGATCGTGAAACGATGAAGGAACATGATCGTCATCGCTAAAGCTGACGATTTCGTAGCTATCGCGGTCGGCCAGCATGGCGCGCAGCAGCTTATTATTCATCGCGTGGCCCGATTTATAGCCAGAGAACGAGGCAATCAGCGGGTAACCCAAAATATACAGATCACCGATCGCATCGAGGATTTTATGCCGTACGAACTCGTCCTCAAAGCGCAAGCCGCCTTCGTTCAAGACACGGAACTCATCAATTACCACGGCATTATCCATATTGCCACCGCGTGCTAAGCCGTTGGCACGCAGGTATTCCACTTCGTGGATAAAACCAAAGGTACGCGCACGCGCGATCTCGCTAACGTAGTTGGTATTGGCGAAATCGATTTCGATTTTTTGGGCTGATTTTTTAAACGCAGGATGCTGAAAATCTATCGTCAGCGCGACTTTGTAACCATCGTGAGGCTCAAATTTCACCCACTTGTCGCCATCGTGCACCTCAATCGGTTTCAGTACACGGACAAATTGCTTGGGTCTATTGAGTTCACGGATGCCTGCACTTTGTAGCAGGTAGATAAACGGCGCAGCAGAACCATCCATAATCGGCATTTCTGGCGCATCAACATCGACCAATACATTGTCGATGCCAAGGCCAGCAAACGCCGACATCAGATGCTCAATGGTGCCGACACGCACGCCGTCTTGGACGAGCGTTGAGGAGAGGCGCGTGTCGTTCACCAAATCAGGCCCGACCTTGAATGGCTTTGACTCGGGTAAATCAGAGCGTTGAAACACAATCCCATGGTCGGCTGCGGCAGGGCGTAAAGTGAGGGTCACTTTTTCGCCCGAGTGCAAACCAACACCAGTCGCACGGATTGTGCTTTTCAAGGTGCGTTGTAAAAACATGCCATTCCTGCCTTATCACAGCTAAATTACAATAATTCTACCAGCGTTGGGTCGTACGCTGGATGAATCATAGCAATCGAGCCAATAGGCGCCGTTTATTTAGCAGCGATTAATCTGCTTGGCGGCGCAAAAAGGCTGGAATGTCCATATCAATATTCGACATCGCTGGGCGAGTCGTTGCTGCTTCAGGCGCAGCACCGCGGCGGTTGTTACGCCAAATAGCAGGCGTATCCAAAGCGTCGTCATAGCCCATATTGTCAGTGCCAGTTTTCAGCGTTTGGCTACTTACTACCGACAATTGCGGCTTATTCATGTCTTTGCCGCCACCTAAACCGGTTGCCACCAAAGTCACGCGAATTTCGTCTTCGGCCAATTCTGGATCGTACACAACACCGTGTTTCACCAAGGCGCCTTCGGCAACATGCGCTTCGATGATTTCCAAAGCTTGGCGGGTTTCTGATTTTTTCAGCTTGCCTGGCGCAGTTGAGAAATTCACCAACACACCACGTGCACCTTTAAAGCTAATGTTGTCTAGCAATGGGCAGCGAATTGCTTCTTCAGTAGCGCGGATTGCACGATCTGGGCCAGAAGCATTAGCAGAACCCATCATTGCCATACCCATTTCGCGCATCACAGTGCGAACGTCAGCAAAGTCAACGTTGATCAAGCCTGGGTAGTGAATGATTTCAACGATCGAACCCACCGCATTTCGCAGCACATCATCAGCTGCCCGGAAGGCTTCGTCGATGGTGACATCATCACCCAACACTTCTTCAAGCTTTTGATTTGAAACCACAATCAATGAATCAACGTAACGTGACAACTCATCAATACCCGCTTGAGCGACTTTTTGACGGCCACCCTCATCCAAGCCTGGCTTAGTGACCACACCAACGGTCAAAATGCCTTTCTCGCGCGCCACTTGGGCAATCACAGGAGCTGCACCAGTACCGGTACCACCGCCCATACCAGCAGTGATAAATAATAAATCTGCGCCTGAAATTAATTCGGCGATATGTTCGCGATCTTCTTCAGCCGCTTGACGGCCAATATCGGGATTACAACCAGCACCAAAGCCTTTAGTTAATTCAGCGCCCAACTGAACCACATTATCAGCTTTAGATAATTTCAATACCTGAGCATCGGTATTAGAAGAAATAAAATCAACACCTTGCATATGGTGTTCGATCATATTATTGATTGCATTGCAACCTGCACCACCCACACCAATTACTTTGATATTGACGTGGTGTGATACCTCTGGAACTTCGATAGTTAATGCCATAGTTTTCTCTCCTATTACCCGATTTTACCGCTTACCCGAAAATTTCAAAAGTTATTTTGAAACCAAGACTTCATTCTTCCAAAAATGTCTCCAATTGAGCCTTCTTTTCCTCTTTGGCCTGGAATTTTTTGCATTTGCTGACGTGCGACAATCAACAAACCCACCGCAGTTGAATAGCGCGGGTTTTTAACTACCTCGGCTAATCCACCCACATAACGTGGCAAACCTAGACGAACTGGCATATGGAAAATTTCCTCTGCCAATTCTGTCATTCCTGGCATTAATGAGGCACCGCCCGTAATAACAATACCGCTAGATAAACGGTCTTCTAAATTAACGCGGCGTAATTCAGCTTGAACAAAGCTATATAATTCTTCAACGCGAGGCTCAATTACTTCGGCCAACGTATGACGAGACATTTGGCGTGCACCGCGCTCGCCAACACCAGGCACTTCAATCATCGTTTGCGGATCGGTCATATGACGCAATGCTACGCCATGCTGAATTTTAATATTTTCTGCCTCACCTGTTGGCGTGCGTAATGCCATTGCAATGTCATTGGTAATTTGGTCACCGGCAATTGGAATTACCGCAGTATGGCGAATTGCACCATTAATAAAGACCGCCATATCAGTCGTACCGCCACCAATATCCACTAAACAAACGCCTAAATCACGCTCATCATCGGTTAATACTGCGTGCGCGCTGGCCAATGGCTGCAATACCACTTCGGCAATTTCTAAACCACAACGGCGCACACATTTTGTAATGTTTTGCACTGCAGAAACAGCACCAGAAACAATATGTACGCGCACTTCTAACCGAACGCCCGACATGCCTAATGGCTCTTTCACATCTTCTTGGCCATCAATCACATATTCTTGCGATAAAATATGCAGCACTTGATGATCGGCGGGAATATTAACTGCACTTGCCGTCTCAATAACTCGATCAATATCCGCTTGCGTAACTTCTTTATCTTTAATTGCCACCATGCCATGCGAATTCAGGCTTTTAATATGGCTTCCAGCAATACCGGTATAAACCTCACTAATTTTGCAATCAGCCATTAATTCGGCTTCGCCTAAAGCGGCTTGAATTGCGCCAACCGTTTTTTCGATATCGACAACAACACCGCGCTTTAAGCCTTTTGAAGATGCCGAGCCCATGCCGACAACATTGAGCGAGCCGTCCTCGGTTACGTCAGCAACCACCGCAACGACTTTTGACGTTCCGATATCTAGCCCAACGATGAGATTTTTTGCGTCCCTAGTCACTGACTGCCTCTTTACTAAACTTGAGAATTAACTTTAAAAAAATTGGCCAACCAAATATTTTAATTGCTCTTTTAAACCAAAAGCATAAATCATGCCGAAGCTTTAAGTGCTTTTGGTTTTACGACAATCGGTCGACCTTCCGCATCCAATTTAGGAGGGGGCGCTGGCACATAATCCGGCAAACGCACCGCAAATCCATTTGGATACCGTAAATCAATATATTCAAATGGTTGTTGTAGCAGCGCCAAAGAGTTTGGGTACGCTTTCACGAAACGCTCAACCCGCCCAATTGGATCTTCCCGCCCTACCTCAACAATCAACTGTTTATCCAATTCAAACCGCCAAGCCCGGCGTTCCGAAAGCCACAACTGCGTTGGCTTTTTATTTAATGTGCTTGTTACTTCGCTCAAACGCATTAAACCTTCAACCATGACTCTCTCTGTTCCTTCAGGGCCCTCTAATACTGGCAATGCATCATTACTTGCTGCATCAAATTGCTCGCCATATTGATTCAACAGTGCGCTTGACCCCCAACGCGCCACGGCACGATGCTCTTCAATATTCACTTCCAAGCGATCTGGCCAGCGACGACGTACTTCAACTCGCCGAACCCAAGGCAATTTTTCAAAATCTTGCCGAGTTTTATTTAAATCCAGCGTAAAAAAAGTGCCTTTCAATTCATTCTTAATTACATACTGCAATTGCTCGCGCGTAATATGCCGTAGCTCACCATCAACTTTGATCCGTTTTACCGGAAATAAGGGTGAATGCACGGTTAAAAACAATAGGGAATAAAACAGCAATAGAATGGCAAGGCCAGTCAAAAGATTGGCAATCCATATTAATAATTGCGGCTTATCCCACATCGTCTCAATTAGCCTCTTTCAAAGTGGCGGCTAAAATTTTAACGACCAAATCTTCGTAGGATAGGCCTGACTCACGAGCGGCCATTGGAAATAAGCTATGACTGGTCATGCCTGGCGCAGTGTTCGCTTCAAGCAAATAAATTGTGCCATCATCATCCGTCAGAAAATCGATGCGTGCCCAACCTGACGCCCCTAACACACGGTAAGCTTTCTCGGCTAGCGAGCGTGCCAAGCTTTCTTTGTCATCACTCAAACCTGCAGGGCAGCGATATTCGGTGTCATCGCGGAAATATTTGGCTTCGTAATCGTAAAATTCGGTTTGCGGAATAATCCGCACGCTTGGCAGCGCTTTGCCATCCAATACTGCACATGTATATTCACCGCCACCAATATTACGCTCGGCCAGCACCACCGAATTATGGCGAGAGACCTCAGCCCAAGCGGCTTCAATATCAGCCAGCGATTTTAATTTCACCACGCCAACGCTAGAGCCTTCGCTAGCGGGTTTCACAAACAGCGGCAAGCCCAACTCATCAGCAGCCTGCGCCAATTCGGCCGCGCTATCGATAATCCGGTATTCCGGCACGGGCAAACCCGCGGCTTCCCATAGTAATTTGGTGCGCCATTTGTCCATTGCAATCGCGGATGCCATCACACCACAACCGGTATAAGGCACCCCCATAAATTCCAACGCGCCCTGAATTGTGCCGTCTTCACCACCGCGACCGTGCAAAATCAAAAATGCACGATCAAAACCTTCTTCTTTCAAGGCAATCAGTGATTGTTCGGCCGGATCAAATGCATGAGCATCAACGCCCTTGCTTTGCAATGCCGCCAATACACCGGCACCACTCATCAGCGATACTTCACGCTCAGCGGAAGACCCGCCCATGATCACTGCCACTTTTCCAAATTCTTTCATGCTGCACGCTCGCACAGTTGTTTTGGTACATTGCCGATTGAGCCAGCACCCATTGTGACAATCACATCGCCATCTTTCGCCGCGGCAAATATTGCCGCAGGCATATCGGCAATATTTTCCACAAAAATCGGTTCCACTTTGCCAGCAACACGAACGGCACGTACCAAAGCTCGGCCGTTTGCCGCAACAATTGGCGCTTCACCCGCTGCGTAAACTTCTGCCAGCAATAAGCCATCAACGGTGTTGAGCACTTTGACAAAATCTTCAAAACAATCGCGAGTACGTGTATAGCGATGCGGCTGGAAGGCCAGCATTAAACGACGACCTGGAAAAGCGCCGCGGGCTGCAGCCAAGGTAGCCGCCATTTCAACTGGATGATGGCCATAGTCATCAACCACCGTAATCTGACCACCTTCTGGTAGAGTCACTTCGCCATATCGTTGGAAACGACGGCCAACGCCTTGGAAACTTTCCAAGGCTGCCACGATGGCCGCCTCATCCGCGCCAACTTCCAAGCCAATCGCAATGGCCGCCAAGGCATTCAGCACATTGTGCATACCAGGCATATTCAGCGTCACAGCCAAACGACGCGTTTCACCGTTTTTCCAAACCGCATCAAATTTCATCTGGCCATTGGCTGCGAAGATATTTTCAGCACGCAGCATGGCATCTTCAGACACCCCGTAGGTCGTGATTGGGCTTTTCACTTTGGGCAGAATTGAGCGCACATGCGGATCATCCACACATAAAATCGCGCGACCATAAAACGGCAGATGGTGTAAAAAGTCGATGAACGCTTGCTTTAATTTTTCAAAATCATGCCCATAGGTATCCATATGATCGGCATCGATATTGGTAACCACTGAAATCACCGGGGTCAACAACAAGAACGATGCATCACTTTCATCCGCCTCGGCGACCAAAAAGTCCCCCTGCCCTAAGCGCGCATTCGAGCCTGCGGCATGCAATTTGCCGCCAATCACAAAAGTGGGGTCTAAACCTGCAGCTTCGAGCACGCTGGCGCTCAAGCTCGTTGTCGTTGTTTTGCCATGTGTGCCGGCAATCGCAATCCCTTGTTTCAAACGCATCAGCTCGGCCAGCATCATCGCACGTGGCACCACGGGAATTTGCCGTGCGTGCGCCTCGATAACTTCAGGGTTGTCATCTTTCACTGCACTGGAAATCACGACGACATCGGCATTGGCCACAAATTCAGCCGCATGGCCTTGATGAACGATTGCACCCGCAGCACTCAGGCGCTGTGTTGTCGCGTTCGCGCCCAAGTCGGAGCCACTCACCTCAAAACCAAGGTTAAGCAGTACTTCAGCAATCCCGCTCATGCCAACGCCGCCGATACCGACGAAATGAATGCGTTTTACTTTATGCTTCATATTTGCCAAGGGTATTAAACCAGAGAGCACATATTATATATGCCACGGGCAATTACCCTATACTCCTATCCAGCTAATTCTTCAATTACAGCAACAACTTGCGCTGTTGCATCCGGTTTGGCCAAGCGTTTGGCGTTTTTCGCCATCAGCAGGCATTGATCGCGACTGGTTTTTTGCAATAAATCGGCCAACACTTCGGCGCTCATTCGGGTTTGCGGCAGCAAAATACCAGCTTGTTCTTCACTTAAAAATTGGGCATTACCCGTTTGGTGATCATCCACCGCATGCGGAAATGGCACCAAGACCGAAGCAACACCCACACAGGCCAGCTCGGCAACCGTTAGCGCGCCTGCGCGGCACAACACCAAATCGGCCGCTGCGTATGCGCTGGCCATATCACCAATAAATGCCACGCACTCAGCTTCAACACCTGCAGCCGCATAATTGGCACGCAGTGCTTCAATATGCTTTTCACCCGCTTGATGAATCACCTGTGGGCGAGCCTCTGGGGCAATCAGCGCCAAAGCTTTCGGCACTTGCTCGTTAAACACTTGCGCGCCCAAGCTACCGCCAACGACCAATAATTTGAGTGGACCGGTACGACCTGCAAAACGCTGTTCTGGCTCGGCGACATTCTTCAACTCATCCCGCACTGGATTACCGACGCAGCCGTTGCGACCAGGAAAGGCACTTGGGAATGCAAACAACACGCGATTGGCCAGTTTTGATAAGGCTTTATTGGTTAAACCGGCCACTGAGTTTTGCTCATGAATCACCAGCGGCAACCAGCACAAACGCATCGCCAAGCCACCGGGAAAGCCGGTAAAACCACCAAAACCAATCGCCACATCGGGGCGACGGCGGAAAATCAAATTCAAAGCGCCGCACAGCGCTTTGAGTTGCACCCACGGTTGGGACAGTTTTTTCAGTAAGCCTTTACCGCGCACTCCGGTAATATCTAAAGTCACCAAATCAATGCCATGCTGCGGAACAACGCGTGTTTCCATCGCGCCTTTGGCACCTAGCCAAACAATATCCCAACCCTTATCACGCATCGCATTGGCAACCGCTAAGGCGGGGAAAATATGCCCACCGGTGCCACCCGCCATCACCAAGAGAGTTCGCTTGCTCATGGGCGATACCCCCTGATCATCTGGCGATTTTCATAATCAATTCGCATCAATAAACCAATCGCAATCATATTAGCGACAATGCCCGAACCACCGAACGATAGTAGCGGCAAAGTCAGCCCTTTTGTCGGCATCAAACCCATATTCACGCCCATATTGATAAAGGATTGAAAACCAATCCAAATACCAATACCTTGCGCTACCAGTGCATGCCAATGACGTTCGAGTTTCGTCGCTTGTACGCCAATCGCAAAAGCGCGGAACACAAAAAACATAAACAATGCAATGACGACAGCAATTCCGAGAAAACCAAACTCTTCCGCAATAATCGCCATTAAAAAGTCGGTATGCGCTTCCGGCAAATACGATAATTTTTCGACACTCGCGCCAAGGCCGACGCCGTGCCATTCACCACGGCCAAAGGCAATCAAGGAGTGGCTAAGCTGATAACCCTTGCCGTACGGGTCTTGCCACGGATCTAAAAAGCCAGTGACGCGCGCCAAACGATACGGACTTGATGCAATCAAGCCGACAAAAGCCACGCCCAAAATCACGATTAGGCCTAAAAACACGCGCCAGTTAAAACCACCCAAAAATAAGGCGCCCATCGCGATCATCGTAATCACGGTAAATGCACCAAAGTCGGGTTCTAGCAGCAATAAAGCGCCGACCACCGCCATCACCAAAGCCATGGGGAACAGCACCTTGCTGATGCTCTCCCCCAGATTGGTATTCATGCTGTGCGCTTTGCGCACCGTGTAATCAGCGGCATATAGCACAACAAAAAATTTCATTAATTCAGAAGGTTGTAAATTAATCACAAACAAACTTAACCAGCGACGACTCCCGTTCACTTCGCGACCAATACCTGGAATCAACACCAGAATCAGCAAAAAGGTACCGAAAATAAACAGAGATGGCGCCCATTGCCGCCATTTTTCGGTTGAGATATTAAAGGTCGCAAAAGCAGCACTAATACCCACAACGAGAAACGCGGCGTGGCGTTGCAAGAAGTAATGCGAGCGAAAACCGGTATCTTTATCGACTTCCGCCATCGCTATCGACGCTGAATAC